>JBEHXS010000031.1:0-19373 GCA_048498575.1 Pseudomonadota bacterium | reverse complement strand
GCGGCCGCCGCGATAAGGTCCTGCTCAGCGTCAAGTTCGGCGGCCTCCGCGACCCAGGCGGCAACTTCATCGGCTACGACGCCCGCCCGGCCGCCGTGAAGAATGCGCTCGCCTATTCGCTCCGCCGCCTCGGCGTCGATCACATCGACATCTACCGCCCGGCGCGGCTCGATCCCGCAGTGCCGATCGAAGATACCGTCGGCGCCATCGCCGACATGATCAAGGCCGGTTACGTGCGCCACGTCGGCCTGTCGGAGGTGGGCGTGGAGACCATCCGCCGCGCCGCGAAGGTCCATCCCGTGAGCGACCTGCAGATCGAGTATTCGCTGCTCTCGCGCGGCATCGAGAAGGCGATCCTGCCGGCGTGCCGCGAGCTCGGGATTGCCGTCACCGCCTATGGCGTCCTCACCCGCGGGCTTCTCTCCGGCCGCTGGTCGCGCGACAGGGCCCTGGCCGAGCGGGACAGCCGCGCCCATCATCCCCGCTTCGGGGGCGAGCACCTCGGGCGCAATCTCGCCCTCATCGATGCGCTGAAGGCGGTCGCGGCCGAGCACGCCATGTCGCCGTCGCAGGCGGCAATCGCCTGGGTGCTGTCGCGCGGCGCCGATATCGTCCCGGTCCTCGGCTGCCGCACCCGCGCCCAGCTCGACGAGGCGCTGGCGACGCTCGATTTCGAGCTGACACCGGCGGACCTCGCTACCATTGAAGCGGCCGTCCCGGCAGGCGCCGGCTCGGGCGAGCGCTATCCGGCGGCGGCGATGGCGACGCTGGATAGCGAGCGCTAGCTACGGCTCCGGCTTGTCGTCTTCCTCCGCGGCGACCACCGCCGTTTCCTCGGTCAGCGGGCGCGCCTCGCGCTTCGGCGGCGTCAGCGGCACCGGCTGCGGCTCGTTCTTGAAGGTCAGGTTGCGGCCGGCAGCAATGCCGCCGGCGATCTGGAGCTGCAGCCGCTCGGCGTCGCGGGCGCGCACGCCGTCCAGCGTTTCCGCCGCCTCCGTCTCGCTGACCCCGAGTTCGATGAGCGCGGCTTCGCCGAAGCGCATGGCGGATTCGAATGTCTCGCGGATCTCGTAGTCCACGCCGGCGGCAATGAGGTCGAGCGTGTGGCCGCGGTCGTAGGACCGCACGAGCACCTTGGCGACCGGGAACTCCGACTTCACCAGCCCGACGATCCGGTCTGCCGACTCGCGGTCGTCGATGCACACGGCGACGATCTTGGCCGTCTCCGCGCCGGCGGCGCGAAGCACGTCGAGACGCGTCCCGTCACCGTAGTAGATCTTGAAGCCGAAGCGCGCCGCCGCCCGGATCATGTCGGTGTCGGCGTCGATGATTGAGACGTCGATGCCGCGGGAGAGCAGGGCCTGCGACACGACCTGGCCGAAGCGGCCGAAGCCGATGATGAGGGCCGCCGCGCTCAGGCCATCCGCGACGTCGACGCCGTCCATCGACGGCGCCGGCGGCGGCAGCAGGCGCTTCAGGACGATCGGCGCCAGCGGCGTCAGCGCCATGGAGATGATGACGGATGCGGTGAGGAGGGCGGACGTCTCGGCGCTCAGCAGTCCGATGCCCAGCGCCGTCGTGTAGAGCACGAAGGCGAATTCGCCGCCCTGCGCCAGCGTCAGCGCGAGCCTGAGCGAGTCGGCGTTGCCGACGCGGAAGATGCGGGCTGAGATGTAGATGCCCGCCATCTTGATCGCCATGAAGCCGGCGACGACACCGATGATCAATGCCCAGTCGCGCGCGATCAGCGACACGTCGATGGTCATGCCGACCGAAAGGAAGAACAGGCCGAGGAGCAGCCCGCGGAACGGTTCGATGTCCGCTTCGAGCTGGTGGCGGAAGCTCGATTCGGAAAGGATCACGCCGGCGATGAACGCGCCCATGGCCATCGACAGGCCGCCGATCTGTACCACCAGCGCCGCGCCGAGCACGACGAGCAGCGCCGCGGCGGTCATGATCTCGCGCGCCTTGGCGTTGGCGAGCACGCGGAAGATCGGATTGAGCAGATAGCGGCCCACGGCGACGACGGCGACGATCGCCGCCACCCCGATCGCGACCTTCGGGATGTTCGAGCCGGAATCGGCATGCACCGGCGCCAGCACCTCGATGATCGCGAGCAGCGGGATGATCGCGAGATCCTGGAACAGCAGGATCGCAAAGGTGCGTTGGCCGTAAGGCTCGGTTCGCTCGCCGCGTTCTTCCAGAATCTGCAGGACGATCGCCGTCGACGACATCGCCAGCCCGGATGCGGCAACGAAGGCGACGGCCGGCGGCAGGCCGACGAACACCGCGGCCGCCATGATGAGGGCGCCGCAGATCA
This sequence comes from Pseudomonadota bacterium, assembly GCA_048498575.1. GTDB lineage: Bacteria > Pseudomonadota > Alphaproteobacteria > Rhizobiales > Kaistiaceae > DASZQY01. The sequence continues at coordinate 17,053 of JBEHXS010000031.1, read as the reverse complement.
GCACCTGCGCCAGCCCCAGCCCGAAGATGTCGCGCCGCAGACTCCATAGCCGCGACGGCTTCAGCTCCAGCCCGATGACGAAGAGCAGCAGCACGACGCCGAACTCGGCCACGCCGAGGATCGACTGGGGGTCGCGGAAAAGACCCAGCCCGGACGGGCCGATGACCACTCCGCCGACGAGGTAGCCGACGACCGAGCCCAGCCCGATGCGCTTGAAAATGGGAACGGAGATCACCGCGGCGCCCAACAGCGCCACGGCCGAGATCAGCTCGGTGCTTTGCGAATCGACAGCCATCGGCCGGCCCCGTGCCCCGCCGCGGCTACACTCGCGGCGCCGCGGTCTTCATGCAAGATGGATTCCGTGCCCGCCGCTCGGGCTACCCTCTCCCATAGGGAGAGGGCCAAGAGCCTTAGTGAGCGTGAAGCGAACTTAGGCGAATGGGGTGAGGGGTCTACCCTCTCTGATAGCGCCATGCCTCGCGCGCAGCAAAAGGGTGGCTGACTACGTCGCCGTGCCGCCGACCGTCACCTGGTCGATGCGCAGCGTCGGCTGGCCGACGCCGACCGGCACGCCCTGGCCGTTCTTGCCGCAGGTGCCGATGCCGGGGTCGAGCTTCATGTCGCTGCCGATCATCTTCACCCGCTTCAGCGATTCCGGCCCGCTGCCGATCAGCATCGCGCCCTTGATCGCCGGCCCGATGACGCCGTTCTCGACCCGGTAGGCCTCGGTGCACGAGAACACGAACTTGCCGCTCGTGATGTCGACCTGGCCGCCGCCGAACGAGACGGCATAGATGCCATTCTTCAGCGACTTCAGGATTTCGGCCGGGTCGTCCTTGCCGGCAAGCATGATCGTGTTGGTCATGCGGGGCATCGGGATGTGCGCGTATGACTGGCGCCGTCCGTTGCCGGTCGGCTTCATGCCCATCAGGCGCGCGTTCTGCCGGTCCTGCATGTAGCCGACCAGAATGCCGTCCTCGATCAGCGTCGTCGTCTGCGTCGGCGTGCCCTCGTCGTCCACCGTCAGCGACCCGCGCCGCGAGGCGAGCGTACCGTCGTCGATGACCGTGACGCCGGGCGCCGCAACGCGCTGGCCCATCAGTCCGGCGAATGCCGATTCCTTCTTGCGGTTGAAGTCGCCTTCGAGGCCGTGGCCGACGGCTTCGTGCAGCAGGATGCCCGGCCAGCCGGGTCCGAGCACGACGTCGAAGGTGCCGGCGGGGGCGGGGACCGCGTTCAGATTGACCAACGCCTGGCGCACGGCCTCGTCCACGGCGAACTGCCACGTGTCGGTGGTGATGAATCGCTCGAAGCCCTCGCGCCCGCCGGTGCCGTAGGAGCCGGTCTCCTGCTTGTCGCCGTCACCGACGACCACCGAAACGTTAAGGCGGACGAGCGGCCGCGCGTCGATGACGCGCGTCCCGTCGGCGCGCACGATCTCGATCTCCTCGAACGACCCGGCGAGCGAGGCGGTCACCTGCCGCACGCGCGGATCTCTCGCGCGCGCCGCGGCGTCGATCGTCTCGAGCAGCTTCACCTTCTCCCCAAAGGTCGGCGAACCGATCGGGCTGGCGTCGGAATAGAGGCGGGTGTTGGTGCCGCGCGGCGGCTCCGAATAGGTGCCGGTGTGCCCGGTCTTGACCGCCTGCACGGCATCCGCCGCCCGCTTGATTGCGGGTTCCGAGATGTCGCCGGAATGGGCGTAGCCAGCCGCCTCGCCGGCAACGGCCCTGAGGCCGAACCCTTGGGCGGTGTCGAAACTCGCGGATTTCAGCCGCCCGTTGTCGAAAAGCAGGCTCTCGGACTGGGCAAACTGGGCATAAAGCTCGCCGTCGTCGGCGCCCTTCAGCGCATCGGCTGTGAGCTGGCGCGCGCGCTCGAAATCGAGACCGACGCGGTCGAGGACGGAATGGTCAGCCATGGCACAGTCTCGGCGGTTTTTCGAAGGGAAGGGGCTGCCGCAGAGATAGGGCGGCCCCTGCCGTTTCGCAACGCGCCGCTACGGCAGCGCGTCGAAGCCTTCGCCGAAGCCGTTGAGCGAGATCGGGATGCCGATTCCCTCTTCCGGCGTCTGGAAGATGATGAACGTCGCCGTCGTCCCGCTGCGCAGCGTGGTGAGCAGCTTGTCGTCGAGCACCACCTCGGCGACGCAGCCGCTTGGCTGGCAGCGGACGAAGCCGGCCCGGCCCATGTCGGTCGTGTCGATCTTGAGGCCGAGCCCGGAGGGCAGCAGCACGCCGAGCGGCGCCAGCACGCGCATGATTCGCGCCTTCTTGTCCGCCGTCTTCAGGACGATGACGGTCAGCCCGACGTTGTCGCGGTCTTCCGCCGTCACGAACTGCATCAGTACACACTGCTCGGTCTGTGCGCCGGCCGGCGTGTCGCAGCGTACCTGCCAGTCGCCGTGCGTCGAGCGCACGGGCGGCTCGCCCTGCGTGGCTGGCGCCACCGAGACTACGGCCTGCGGCACGTCGATCTGGCTGGGTGCAGGCAGCGAGGTATCGTTGCTGCTGGTCGCCGGGGCGGTGGTGACTTTGCTGCCCTGCGCCGGCGCCTGTCCGGTGAGCGCGGCGGTGCCCGGCAGGCGGGTGAAATATCCGAGGTAGAAGAGGGCGCCCGCGCCCACGACAATCACGGCGAGCACCACCGCGATTGCCACGAGCAGCGGCACCGCTGAGCGCCGCCGGCGTGGGCCTTCGTCTTCGTACATCCCGCTCATGTCTGGTCTTGGTCCCCGCATCCCTCGGCGCGCACGCCAACGGGGATTCGCCCCGAATCGCCCGTCCCGCGATGCCTCATCATGCTACAACCCGCGGCATGAAGGAATCCGCGGTCCCCATTGGCGAAATTTTCGCCCTGCACGAAGCCGGAAAACCCGGCCGGATCAAGGCGAAGGCGCGATTTGCCGCATAACAGGCAACCCAAGGCCGTTGCGGCGCAATACTGCTTGTGGTTTCTCTCTGGCACGGTTCCAAAAACCGTCGATCTGCCCAACCATGAGGCACTTTCGGCCGTATAGTGGGGACCCTGGGGCAACGAGGAGCGGCATGGTGAGGAAGGCAGTCAAGCGGTCGGTACTTGCAGGCGCTGCCCTCGGCGCGCTCGCCGTTGCCGGCCCCGCCGGGGCGACCCAGCCGCAGCCGTGGGAGATCAATCTCCAGCCCTCGGCGACGCCGATCATGACGATGATCCATCACTTCAACGACGGCCTGCTGATCGTCGTCACGCTCATCGTCCTCTTCGTCCTCGCGCTGCTGCTCTACTGCATCCTCCGCTTCAATGTCCGCGCCAACCCGGTTCCCTCGCGCACCAGCCACAACACCCTGATCGAGGTGCTGTGGACGATCGTGCCGATTCTCATCCTCGTCGGCATCGCCGTTCCGTCCTTCGCCCTCCTGTTCGCCGAGCACGATCCTGCCCGCGCCATCGCGAATTACGATCCGTCGAAGACGCTGACCATCAAGGCGACCGGCAACCAGTGGTACTGGTCGTACGAATATCCCGACAACGGCGACTTCACCTTCAACTCGCTGATGCTCCAGGATAATGAGCGCACCGACCCGGCCAACCAGCCGCGTCTGCTTTCCGTCGACAACCAGATGATCGTGCCGGTTGGCGTCGTCGTCCGCATGCAGGTCATCGGCAACGACGTCATCCACTCCTGGGCGGTGCCCTCCTTCGGCGTCAAGATTGACGCCATTCCGGGCCGCCTGAACGAGACCTGGTTCCAGGTCGAGCGCGAGGGCATCTACTACGGCCAGTGCTCGGAGCTCTGCGGCCAGGCGCTCGCCTCCGACGGCAACGACCTCCACGGCCACGCCTTCATGCCGATCGTCGTTCGCGCCGTCTCGCCCGAAAAGTTCGCCGCCTGGACTGCCGCCGCGGCAAACGACATCACGAGCGCCTACAACGTCCTCGCCGACGCCGGGCCGGTGGATTCTGACGGCGTGAAGCTCGCGGCCAAGTAGAGAAATTCAAGCAGCGGGCCGCTCGTTCGCGGTCCGACGGAAGGAGACGTTGATGTCGACGACTGCAGGCTACAGCGCGCACGAGGTCCCCGGCGGGCATGCGGCCCATGAGGCCCACGCGCACCCGACCGGCTGGCGCCGCTGGCTCTATTCGACGAACCACAAGGACATCGGCACGATGTACCTGGTGTTCGCGATCTTCTCCGGCGTCATTGGCGGCGCGTTGTCGGTAGCCATGCGCATGGAGCTGCAGTCCCCGGGCCTGCAGATCTTCTCCAACCCTGAAATGTTCAACGTCTTCGTCACTGCCCACGGCCTGATCATGATCTTCTTCATGGTCATGCCCGCCATGATCGGCGGCTTCGGCAACTGGTTCGTGCCGATCATGATTGGCGCGCCGGACATGGCGTTCCCGCGCATGAACAACATCTCGTTCTGGCTGCTGCCGCCCGCGCTGCTCCTCCTCGTCATCTCGATGTTCATGCCGAGCGCGCCCGGTGAAACCGGCGTCGGCGGCGGCTGGACGATCTACCCGCCGCTCTCGACGTCCGGCCAGCCCGGCCCGGCAATGGATTTCGCTATCCTCGCGCTGCACATCGCCGGCGCCTCGTCGATCCTCGGCGCCATCAACTTCATCACCACCATCTTCAACATGCGCGCCCCGGGCATGACGCTGCACAAGATGCCGCTGTTCGTGTGGTCGGTGCTGGTCACGGTGTTCCTGCTGCTGCTCGCCCTGCCGGTTCTCGCCGGCGCGATCACCATGCTGCTCACCGACCGCAACTTCGGCACCACGTTCTTCAACGCGCAGAATGGCGGCGACCCGGTGCTCTTCCAGCACCTGTTCTGGTTCTTCGGCCACCCTGAGGTTTACATTCTCATCCTGCCCGGCTTCGGCATGACGTCGCAGATCATCTCGACGTTCTCCAAGAAGCCGGTGTTCGGCTACATGGGCATGGCCTACGCCATGGTCGCCATCGGCTTCATCGGCTTCGTCGTGTGGGCTCACCACATGTACACGGTCGGCCTGTCGCTCAACACGCAGGCCTATTTCGTCACCGCCACCATGGTCATCGCGGTGCCTACCGGCGTGAAGATCTTCTCGTGGATCGCCACCATGTGGGGCGGCTCGATCGAGTTCCGCGCGCCGATGCTGTGGGCGATCGGCTTCATCTTCCTGTTCACCGTCGGCGGCGTCACCGGTGTCATGCTGGCCAACGCCGGCTTCGACTACGTCGTCCACGACACCTACTTCGTCGTCGCCCACTTCCACTACGTGCTGTCGCTCGGCGCCGTGTTCACGATCTTCGGCGGCTTCTATTACTGGCTGCCGAAGATGAGCGGCTACATGTACAACGAGACGCTCGCCAAGACCCACTTCTGGGTCACCTTCATCGGCGTCAATCTCGTCTTCTTCCCGCAGCATTTCCTCGGCCTGGCCGGCATGCCGCGCCGCTACGTCGATTATCCGGATGCCTTCGCCGGCTGGAACTTCGTCTCCTCGGTCGGCTCATACATCTCGGGCGTCGGCGTCCTCGTGTTCCTCTATCTGCTGTTCGATACCTTCACCAAGAAGGTACCGGCTCCTGCCAATCCTTGGGGCCCCGGCGCCACCACGCTCGAGTGGATGCTGCCGTCGCCGCCGCCGTTCCATCAGTGGGAGACACTGCCGCGCATCCGCTAGCGCGCGGCGGCGATTTCGATATGGCCTATTCCGACGTCCATAAGTCTGATCGCGTCGTCGCGCGCGACGGCGTCGGCATGGGCAGCGTGCGCGACTATCTCGCGCTGCTCAAGCCGCGCGTCATGTCGCTGGTCGTCTTCACGGCGCTGGTCGGCATCGCGGTCGCGCCCGGGCACATCAATCCGATCCTCGGCACGGCGGCGTTGCTCGCGATCGCGGTCGGCGCCGGTGCGGCGGGCGCGCTCAACATGTGGTTCGATGCCGATATCGACCGCCTCATGCGCCGCACCGCGCCGCGGCCAATTCCGGCGGGCCGGCTGGAGCCGGGCGATGCGCTCGGTCTCGGCATTGTCCTCGCCGTCGGCTCGGTCACCTTCCTCGGGTTGGTCACCAATTGGGTCGCCGGCGGGCTCCTTGCCTTCACCATCTTCTTTTACGTCGTCGTCTACACGATGTGGCTGAAGCGCAGCACGCCGCAGAACATCGTCATCGGCGGCGCCGCCGGCGCGCTCCCGCCAGTCATCGGCTGGGCCGTCGTCACCGGCTCCGTCTCGATCGAGAGCCTGGCGCTCTTCCTCATCATCTTCCTGTGGACGCCGCCGCACTTCTGGGCGCTGTCGCTCTACCGGTCGGATGATTACGCTCGCGCCGGGGTGCCGATGCTTCCCGTGGTGTCGGGCGCGGCCGCGACCAAACGGCAGATACTGATCTATTCCGTGGTGCTCGTGGTGCTTGCCGCCGTGCTGCCGCCGGCCCTGCACATCACCACCATCGTCTACGGCATCGTTGCCGCGGCCTTGGGTGTGCTGTTCGTATGGCTGGCATGGCAGGTCTACCGCATGCCGGAGTCCGACACCGAGATGAAGCCGGCGCGACGCCTCTTCGCCTACTCGATGCTCTACCTGTTCCTGCTCTTCGCCATCCTGCTGGTCGAAGGCGGCGTTCGCGGGTGGCTGGCATGAATGCGATCGTCGAGCCGCCGCCGCCCGAAGAGGGCATCCGCCTGACGCCGGAGCAGCTGAAGCGCCAGCGCGCCCGCTCGATCGCTATCGCGCTCGCACTGGGCGCTTTCGTCGTGCTGTTCTACATCGTCACCATCGTCAAGATCGGCGGCAACATCCTCAAGGATACCGGCGGGGGGATGATGTGAGCGAGCCCGTTCGCCCATCGCCACGCCGTACCAGTTTCGGCATCACCGCCGCCGTCTGCGGGGTGTTCGTGGCTGCCATGGTCGGCGCATCGTTCGCCGCTGTGCCGCTTTACCGCGTCTTCTGCCAGGTGACCGGCTACAACGGCACCGTGCGGCGCGCCGAGACGGCGCCGTCGCGCGTCCTCGACAAGACGATCACGGTCCGCTTCGATGCCAACGTCAGCGGCGGCCTCGGCTGGGATTTCGCGCCCGATGTGCGCGAGGTGAAGGTCAAGATCGGCGAGGTGAAGACGGTTTCGTTCCACGCCGAGAACCTCATGAACACGGTCGGCACCGGCTCCGCGGTTTTCAACGTCTCGCCGGATGCCGCGGGCGGCTACTTCAACAAGCTCGCCTGCTTCTGCTTCACGCAGCAGACTCTGTCGCCGCATACGCCGACGGAGTTGCCGGTGACTTTCTTCGTCGACCCGTCGGTCGTGAATGATGTCGACATGAGCGGCATCGACACGATCACTTTGTCCTATACGTTCTACCCCGCCGCATCGCCTGCTCAGGCGATTGCGGCAAATCCGGCCGCCGCGGGGGCGAAGCCGGATGCAACCAAGCCGCTGTGACCTGGAGCCCGCCTGATGGCTGACGCGCACTCCCAAGCCCACGGAAAGAACCATCCGTATCACCTGGTGGACCCGAGCCCGTGGCCGGCGCTGGGCGCGCTGTCGGCGTTCGTGCTGGCGGTCGGCGCCATCACCTACATGCACGGCGGCTCGCCGTGGTTCATCGCTCCCGGCATCATCGGCGTCCTCTACACGATGCTGGCCTGGTGGCGTGACGTCATCAAGGAAGCGAAAGAGGGCTTCCACACCAAGGTGGTTCAGCTCGGCCTCCGTTACGGCATGATCCTGTTCATCGCCTCGGAGGTGATGTTCTTTGTCGCGTGGTTCTGGGCGTTCTTCGACGCCAGCCTCGCCCCCGATAGCCCGATTCAGGTCCTGCGCACCCAGTTCACCGGCGGGCACTGGCCGCCGACCGGCATCGAGGTGTTCGACCCGTGGCACTTGCCGCTGCTGAACACGCTGATCCTGCTGACCTCGGGCACGACCGTCACCTGGGCCCACCACGCGCTGATCCACAATGATCGTCGCGGCATGCTCTGGGGCCTTTCGCTGACCGTGCTGCTCGGGCTGACGTTCAGTTGCGTGCAGGCCTACGAGTACGCCCACGCCGCCTTCTCGTTCGGCGGCAACATCTACGGCGCCACCTTCTTCATGGCGACCGGCTTCCACGGCTTCCACGTCATCATCGGCACGATCTTCCTGATCGTCTGCCTGCTGCGCGCCTATCGGGGCGATTTCACCCCGCAGCAGCATTTCGGTTTCGAAGCCGCCGCCTGGTACTGGCACTTCGTCGACGTCGTCTGGCTGTTCCTGTTCTTCTGCATCTACGTCTGGGGTGGCTGGGGCGCCGTGGTCGCCAAGGGCTGATGACCCAGCACGAAGACAAAGCCCTCTATCCGCCGCTGCCGATTTCGGTTGGCTGGAGCGGGCGCTGCCCGCGCTGCGGGGAGGGCTCTCTCTTCGATGGCTTCCTGACCGTCGCTCCGCGCTGCGCCAACTGCGGCCTCGACTTTTCCTTTGCCGACTCCGGTGACGGACCGGCGGTCTTCATCATGATGATCGTCGGTTTCATCATTGTCGGCCTGGCGCTGTTCGTCGAGTTCACCTTCCATCCGCCGTACTGGGTCCATGCCGTCCTCTGGATTCCGCTGACGCTCATTCTCGCCATCGGTCTGCTCCGGCCGCTGAAGGGCCTGATGATCGCTCAGCAATACAAGCACAAGGCGGCGCTCGGCGAGCTCGATACGCGGTAGGCCGGCCATGCGCCGCTTGCTCGCCCCGGCGATCGCGACTCTGATCGTCATCGCCATCCTCTGCGGCCTCGGCGTGTGGCAGGTCGAGCGCCTGTCGTGGAAGGAAGGCCTCATCGCGGCGGTGACTACCCGCATGAACGCCGCTGCGATTCCCGCTCCGTCTCCGGCCGCCTGGACGGCGGGTGATCCGGCGTCGCTCGAATATCAGCGCGTCACCGTCGCCGGCCGCTACCTCAACGATCGCGAAGCCCACGTCATCTATTCGCTGACCGAGCCCAAGGGCCCCGTCGGCGGCGTCGGCTACATGGTGATGACGCCGTTGCAGACCGACGACGGCTGGATCGTTTACGTCAACCGCGGCTTCGTGCCCGCCGACAAGGCCGATCCAGCGACGCGTTCGCTTGGCCTGATCGACGGCGAGACAACCGTGACCGGCGTGCTCCGCCTGCCGGTCGATCGCCAGTGGTTCATGCCCGGCGACGATATCGCCAAGAACGAGTGGTTCTCGCGCGACCCCGCGCTCTACGCCGCGGCCAACCCGTTGCCGTCGTCCAGCGTCGCGCCGTACATCATCGACGCGGTCTACGATCCCGCGCTCCCCGGTGGCCTGCCACAGGGCGGCGAGACGGTCGTCGACTTCCCGAACAACCACCTCGGCTACGCGATCACCTGGTTCGGTCTGGCGGCGTGCGCTGGCGGTGTCTTCATCGCCTTCGCCATCACCCGCCTCAGGCACCCGACCGCCGCCTAGGCGTGACCGGCCTCGCCCGAGAGCCGCGTCAGGTCGACGCCCAGCATCGACAGGGCCCGGTCGTATTTGTTCTCGAGATGGTCGTCGAAGATCAGGTCGGGTATCGCCGGGCAGTGCAGCCAGCCGTTTGCCTGGATTTCGCTGTCCAGCTGTCCGGGCGACCATCCGGCATATCCAAGCGCCAGCATCGCCTGCTGTGGTCCGTTGCCCGCCGCGATCGCCTTCAGTATCTCCAGAGTGGCCGTAAGGCTCACTTTGTCGTCGATCGGCAGCGTCGAATTCTCGATGAAATAGTCGGAAGAATGGAGCACGAAGCCCCTCCCGGTTTCCACCGGTCCGCCGCGCTGAACCTGTATCCGGCCTGCCTGTCCGGGCAGCCGAATCTCAGGACCGTCCGGAATGATGTCGAGCTGTACCAACAGGTCGCGGAAGCTGATTTTTTCCGCCGGCCGGTTGATCGTGATGCCCATCGCGCCTTCCGCGGAGTGCGCGCAAACATAGACCACGGTGCGCGCAAATGGGCCTTCGCTGATGCTCGGCATCGAGATCAGGAACTGTCCGTCGAGGTATCCGCGACCCACGCCGGGCCTGCCGCTGGAAGATCTGGCCATGACCCCAAGAGGCTACCACGCTCGAGTCAAAAGAAAAGGGAGCGGGGCGGCGCGTGGTCACGCACAAATGAATGCGCGTGCGCGCCCGGCCCTCGCGATTATGGCGGCGCATCGGTAATGTCCGCGGCCATGAGACTAGCTGCCATTGCAACTGTCCTTGCCATCTTCTCGGCACCTTCCGTCGCCTCGGCAGCGGTCGGCGATTGGCAGCAGGGCGAGCAGGCCCGTGCGCGACTGATCGCGAGCGGCGTCGACAGCAGCGGCACGCTTTCGGCCGCGCTCGAGATCGCCTTGCCCGCCGGCTGGAAGACCTACTGGCGTTCGCCCGGCGACGCCGGCGTGCCGACGACGGCCGACTTCACCGGCTCATCGAACGTCGGCCCTGTGACCGTTTCGTTTCCGGTGCCGACACGCGATGACGACGGTTTTGCGGTAACCAATGTCTATGACGACGGCGTCGTGCTGCCTCTGGCCGCCACGATCAGTGACCCTGGTAAGCCGACGACCCTCACGGTCGACGTCAAGCTTGGCGTTTGCCAGGAGGTGTGCGTGCCCGACGAGGTGCAAGCGAGCCTGGTGATCCCAGCCGGTGAAAACGACGCGGCCGCCGGCGCAGCAATCGCCAAGGCGGCAGCTCTGGTGCCGGGACCTGCGGAGCCCGGCACGTTTGCCATCGACACCGTGACGCGCATCGGCGGCACCGAGGGGCGTCCGATCTTCCAATTTACCGGCGTCGTCCCCGATGCCGCTAACGCCGATTTCTTCGTCGAAGGCCCGCTAGACTGGGCACCGTTCCGTCCCGCTCTGCAACCTTCGCCAGACGGAAGGGCCGTGTGGAGCGTTCAGTTCTCGCGCTTGGGCTCGACGGTGCCGGTCGCTGGTGCCAGCTTCCGCGTCACCATACGCTCGGGCGGCAAGGCAATCGACCAGACCGTCAAGTTGCAATAGCGGGTGCAGGAGACAAGCGATGATCAAGGTTGGCGACCGTCTCCCGGACGGCACCTTCCGCGTGAAGCAGGACGACGACTCCGTGAAGGAGGCTTCCGTCGCCGCCTTGTTCGATGGCCAGAAGGTCGTGCTCGTCGGAGTTCCCGGCGCGTTCACATCGACATGCCATCGCGCGCACATCCCGCAGTTCGTCACCCATGCCGCCGAGATCAAGGCCAAGGGCGCCGATCGCATTGTCGTCATGGCGGTGAACGACCACCACGTCATGCAGATGTGGGCGAGATCGCTGGGCGGCGAGGGGAAGATCGACTTCGTCGCTGACGGCGACGGCGTCTACGCTCGCGCGCTTGGGCTCGATATCCAGATTCCCGGGATGGGCACGCGGGTGCGCCGCTTCTCGGCGCTGGTCGACAACCGCGTCGTCAAGTCGCTGAACTTCGAGCCCGATGGCGCGAAGGGCATCCAGATGACGGGCGCAGAGGTTATCCTCGGGCAGCTCTGACCGGCTTGAACGGGGCCATGCCTTCGTTCGCCAGCTCATCGGCCCGTTCGTTGCCGTCCGTTCCCGCGTGGCCCTTCACCCAGTGCCACTTGATCTGGTGCTGCGCAGCCAGCGCATCGAGCTTCTGCCACAGGTCGATGTTCTTCACCGGCTTGCGATCGGATGTACGCCAGCCGTTCTTCTTCCAGCTCACGATCCAGCCGGTGACGCCACCGCGCACGTACTGCGAATCCACGTAGAAATCGACGGCGCTCGGCGACTTGAGGGCCGCGAGCGCCTCGATTGCCGCCGTCAGCTCCATGCGGTTGTTCGTGGTCAGCGCTTCGCCGCCCTTGAGCTCCCGGGTGTGGCCATTCCACGCGAGCACGACACCCCAGCCGCCTGGTCCCGGATTGCCGGAACAGGCGCCATCGCTCCAGATCGAGATACGTTTGCCGTCGCTCACTCGGTGAAACCGTACGCGCCGGCATCGCTGACGCTGCGATGAAAGCGGAGCTTGCGATAGTACTCGATGGGATCCTTCGGCACGACCAGCGCACCCGGTGGCACCTCAAGCCAGTCGTAGAGCCGGGTGAGCAGGAAGCGCAGCGCCGAGCCGCGCGCAAGGATCGGGAGCGCCGCGACCTCGGCCTTTGTCGGCTGCCGCACGGATTGGTAGCCGGAAAGGAACGCCCGCGCCTTGGTGATGTTCAGCGAAACGTCGGCCTCGAAGCACCAGGCATTTATGCCGATGGCAATGTCGTAGGCAAAGGCATCGTTGCAGGCGAAATAAAAATCGATGATCCCGGAAAGTCGGTCGCCAAGGAAGAACACGTTGTCCCGGAAGAGATCGGCGTGGATCACGCCTTCCGGCAGTCCGCGCGGCCAGTTGGCCTCCAGGAAATCGAGCTCGTCTTCGATCTCCGCCGACAGGCCCGGCTGGACCGTGTCGGCGCGGCCGCGACAGGAGTCGTAGAGCGGCCGCCACCCTGAGACCGACAGCGCGTTCCGCCGCGTCAGGGCAAAGCCTTCGCCGGCGAGGTGCAGTCGCGCCATCGCCGCGCCGACGGCGGCGCAGTGGGCCGCCTGCGGACGTCGAACCCACAACCCCGGCAGGAACGTCACGACGGCGGCGGGCCGGCTCGCGAGATGGCTCAGCGCGCGACCGCTTCGATCGCGGACGGGCAGAGGGCATGAAATGCCGTGGCTCGACAGGTGCTCCATCAAGCCGAGGAAGAACGGCAGGTCGGCCGGGTGAACCCGCTTCTCGTATAGGGTGAGGATAAACTGGCCCTTCTCGGTAACCAGCAGGTAGTTGGAATTTTCGACACCCTCGGCAATGCCCTTCACGGAGAGCACGGCCCCGAGATCGTACCCGGTCATGAAGGCCGCGAATTCCTCGTCGCCGAATTCCGTATAGACGGCCATGCTCGCTACTCGGCGGCGTCGCGCAAGGCGCGGGGGAGGTTGAACGTCACGGACTCCTCCGCCGCGGTAACGACCTGCACATTGATGGCGTATCTCTCGGCGAAGGCTTCGATCACCTCGTCGACCAATATCTCCGGCGCCGATGCGCCGGCCGTGATGCCAACCCGCCGAATGTCGCTGAGCTGGCGCCAGTCGATCTCGGCTGCCCGCTGGACTAGGAGAGCGCGGCTGCAGCCGGCGCGCTCCGCAACCTCGCGCAGGCGCTGCGAGTTTGAAGAATTCGGAGCCCCGATCACGATCATCGCATCGATGGCGCCGGCAATACGCTTGACCGCTTCCTGGCGGTTCGTGGTGGCGTAGCAGATGTCTTCCTTGTGCGGCGCCACCATGTCGGGGAAGCGCTCGACGAGGATCGCTACAATCGCGGCGGTGTCGTCCACGGACAGGGTCGTCTGGGTGATATAGGCGAGCTGCTTCGCCGATTTCGGGTGGAACACGCGCGCGTCAGCCTCGGTTTCAATCAGACTGATCGCGCCCTCCGGCAGCTGCCCCATCGTGCCGGCGACTTCGGGATGGCCGGCGTGGCCGATCAGCACGATCTCCCGGCCCTTGCGATAATGTATCTCCGCCTCGCGGTGCACTTTCGTGACCAGCGGGCAGGTCGCGTCGAGCTGGAAAAGATGACGCTGGCCGGCTTCCTCCGGCACGGATTTGGCGACGCCGTGCGCCGAGAACACCACCGGATGGTCGCCGTCGGGTATCTCGGCCAGATCCTCCACGAAGACGGCGCCCTTGGCTTTGAGGCCATCGACGACATAGCGGTTGTGAACGATCTCATGGCGCACATAGACCGGCGCTCCGAACTTCTGAAGGGCGAGTTCGACGATCTGGATTGCGCGGTCAACGCCGGCGCAGAAGCCGCGCGGGCTGCAGAGCAGGATGTCGAGAGGCGGCTTTTCTGCCATGGCGCGCTGACATGGGCCGCGGCGGTGGCGCCTGTCAAGCAGCGTACGGTCAGGCGCGAATCTCGGCTTCCTCTTCCTCATCCTCCGCGGCTTCCGGCCGCCGGAAGATGAGCCTACTAGCCTCAGCCCCGGTCATCGGCTGGCCGTAGAGGAAGCCCTGCACGAACTCGCAGCCGAGGTCGAGCAGCTCCTCCGCATCGGACTCCGATTCGGCTCCCTCTGCCACAACGTCCATCCCGAGGTCATGCGCCAGGGTGATGATCGAACGCAGGATGACGCGACGGTTACCGATCCCCTGGCCACGCACGAAGGTCTGGTCGATCTTGATCGTGTCGAACGGAAAGCGCTGGAGATACGACAGGGAGGAGTAGCCCGTGCCGAAATCATCGAGCGACAACCCCGCGCCGAGTTCGCGCACGCGCGACAGCACCTGGGCCGCGTACTCCGGGTTCTCCATCACCAGGCTTTCGGTGACTTCGAGCTTCAGCGAACCGCGCTTGATGTTGGAGCGCACCAGCACCGCCTTCACGTCGTTGATTAGGTCGTGACGCAGCAGTTGCCGGCTGGAAACGTTGACGCTGGTGAACAGCGATGTATTCCGGCCGAGCGCCTCCTGCCAGTCGGCGAGCTGCTTCGCCGCACGGTCGAGCACGAACAGCCCAAGCGGGATGATAAGGCCGGTACGCTCGGCCAGGGGCACGAAGTCCGACGGAGGGATACGGCCGAGCTTCGGGTGGTCCCAACGCACCAGCGCTTCGAACCCGGCGATGGTCTTGTCTTCCAGCCGCACGATCGGCTGGTAGAGCACCTTGATCTCCTCGCGTCCGAGCGCCCGCCGGAGATCCGACTCCAGAGTTGCGAGGTCGCTCCCGTGCTGGCGCAGTGCCGGGCGGAACGCTTCGATCCGATCGCCGCCGAGGCGCTTGGCGTGGAAGGTACCCATCTCGGCGTCGCGTATCAGTTCCTCGGCGTCGTTCTGCTTGCCGTCGTGCATGGCGATGCCGATCGACGCCGTAAGGAAAATCTCCTTCTCCCCGAGCGTGATGGGTGCGCGCAGCGTGCGTCGCACCGATTCTGCAAAGGCCGCGATACGTTCCGGCTGACTCTCGGAGATGAGAAGGAAGGCGAACTGGTCACCGGACAGCCGGGCGAGGGTGTCCTGCTGCTTGAGCAGCCGGGCCAGCCGCCGGGCGATCGTCAGCAGGATCGAGTCGCCGGCCGCCATGCCGAAGCCGTCGTTGACCTGCTTGAAGCGGTCGATGTCGAGAATGAAGACCGAGGGTCGCGCCGTGTTCTCGGCATTGGCCCGTGTAATCGCTGCGCCAAGACGGTCGAGGAACAACTCGCGGTTCGGCAGCCCGGTCAAATTGTCGTGCACGGCATCGTGGAGCAGGCGCTCCTCCGCGTTGCGTTCGTCGGTGACGTCGAGAAGAGTCCCGACGCAACGCATCACTTCGCCGTCGTTGCCGAGCACAGGCCGCGCTCGGAGGCTGAACCAGCGATAGTGCCCATCCTCGGCCCTCAGCCTGAAGTCCTGCGCGATGCGGCCGCGACGCAATTCCACCGCCGTGTCGAGCGTCGTCTTGAAGCGATCGCGGTCGCCGGGATGCAATATCTCGAGCCAGTCGCGCGCCGGCCCTTCCAGTGAACCACGCGGTCGGCCGAGAAGGTCCTCCGCCTCGGGGCCGGTGTAGATGCGGTCGCGCGCCACATCCCAGTCCCAGACAACGTCGCCCGAGCCGGTAAGGGCCAGCGCCTTCCGTTCGGTGTCGCCGAGCGGCCCGTGCATCATCACGCTGCCGGCAAAGGCGTGCTGGAGCACGGTGAAGGCGATGAGCAGTACGATGAGGACCAATCCGCCGGCCAGCGCCGGCTGCACCACGTCATTCGCCAGGCCACCGGTGACCGTCAGCCACGCCGCGAAGGTCCACACCAGCAGCAGGACCCACGTCGGGATGAGCATGATGGCGCGGTCGTACTTGTGCGTCGCCAGGTAGACGATGACACCGAAGCCGAGCACGGCCGTAAGTCCGATCGAGAAGCGCGCGATGCCGGAAGCTACCGAGGGCTCGATGGCGGCCACGCCAAGCAGCACGAAAAGGCCGATCAGCCAACCCGCGGTTACGTGGCTGTAGCGAACGTGCCAGCGATTCAGGTTGAGGTAAGTGAAGGTGAAGATCAGCAGGGACGCGGCGAGGAACACCTCCGCGCCCGCCCGCCACGATTGGTCGGAACCCGGCGCGATGCTGAGCACCCGGTTCCAGAAGCCGAAGTCGACGCAGAGATAGATGAGCACGGCCCAGGCCAGCGCCGCCGTCGCCGGGAACATCGCCGTTCCGCGAACGACGAACACGATCGTCATGAACAGGGCGAGCAGGCCGGAGATGCCGAGCACGATGCCGCGGTAGAGCGTGTAGCTGTTGACCGAGTCCTTGTAAGCGTCGGCGTCCCAGAGATAGAGCTGCGGCAGTTCCGGCGTGCGCAGTTCCGCCACGAAGGTCACGACCGCACCGGGATCAAGCGTGATCCGGAAGACGTCGGCTTCCTGGCTCTCCTGTCGTTCGGGTGCGAAGCCCTGGCTCGGTGTGATGTTGGCGATGCGCGAGGCGCCAAGATCAGGCCAGAACAGCCCCGACCCCGAGAGGCGGAAGTGGGGCGCTACCAGCAGCCGGTCGATCTGCTCGTCGCCGTTGTTGACCAGCGCGAACACCGCCCAGTCCGATGAGCCGCTGGATTCGCGCGCGTGGACCTCGATGCGACGGACGATGCCGTCCTGTCCGGGCGCAGTCGAAACCTGGATGCGATCGTCGGCCGAACGCGAAAGCTGAACCGCGGGCGTGAGGTCGAGGGTCTTGCCGTCGAGTGGCACGGACGCAGCTTCGATGGCGCGGGCCGGGAGACTCGCGCAGATGCACACCACTACTGACAACAATAAGACCGCAACGCGACGCGCGAGCGACAACCGAACCTCCGGACGTTCGGGACGATTCGAAACTGTACACCGGGCTGCGCCCAGGCGCGACAAGCCTTCCTGGACCCGGAGCGAGAACTTTCGGGGAACGTCAGGTGCGCGGATCGTCGCGCACCAGACCGTAGAGCAAATGGTCCTGCCAGCGCCCGTCGATGCAGAGGTACTTGCGGGCGTAGCCCTCGCGCTGAAATCCGACCTTTTCGAGGAGCCGGATGGACGCGGCATTGTG
>JBEHXS010000030.1:0-19493 GCA_048498575.1 Pseudomonadota bacterium | reverse complement strand
TCGTAGTAGTGCTCGAAGTCGCGGTTCTCGTGCCACACCGACCAGAAGTGCATGTCGCCGGCGTTGTCCTTGTGCCAGGCGTCGCCGAAATCGAGCTTGCCGGAGCAGGGCGACGACGGCCAGAAGGCGCGGTCGGGATCGCTCTCGGTGATTGCCTGCTCGATCACCCGGTTGAGACGGTCGTAGTTCACGAGATAGCGGTCGCGATTGTTCTTCGAGAGGTCGTACCAGGTGAGCGAGCCGACGACCTCGTTGTCGCCGCACCAGAGCGCGATCGACGGGTGCGAACCCAGCCGCTTCACCTGATAGCGCACCTCGGCATCGACGGCGGCGCAAAACTCCGGCGTCGAGGGATACTGCGAGCAGGCGAACATCATGTCCTGCCAGACGAGCAGGCCGAGCTCGTCGCAGAGATCGTAGAAATCATCGAATTCGTAGAAGCCGCCGCCCCAGACGCGGATCATGTTCATGTTGGCGGCGACCGCTTCGCTAAGCAGCCGCCCGACGCGGCCGCGGGTGATGCGCGCGGGCAGCGAATCCGCCGGGATCCAGTTGGCGCCCTTGGCGAAGATATCGAGGCCGTTGATGCGGAAGGTCATCGACATGCCGATCTCGTCCGGCACATTGATGAGCTCGAGCTTGCGCAGCCCGACGCGGCGTTTGACGCCGTCGCCGGGGATGGCGACCAGGGCGTCGTACAGCGGCTGCTCGCCATAGCCGTTCGGCCACCACAGCTTCGGCTGCGGAACGTCGATGGCAAGCGTGGCGCGACCGCCGTGCTCGGCGCTCACCTTCACGTTGGCCGTCGCCGTCCTGCCGTCAAAGGCGAAGCTCACCGGCACGGTCACATCGTTCCGCCCGACCAGCTCGACGTCGGCGGTCACGGTCACGGTGCCGTCGTCATGATGGCGCTGGCGGATCAGCGCGTGCTCGACGCGCGCATCCTCCTCGAAGAAGCGCAGCACCGGCTCGGCATAGATGCCGAGCACCATGATGCACGGGCCCCAGTCCCAACCGCCGTGGCACTGCGCCTTGCGCAGCATGTTGAGGTCGGGCGCCAGGTTGTTCGACACGCTGTAGGGGATCGGGAACGGCTGCTTCGCAGCGCGGGCCCTGGCTTCGTCGAGGGAAGAATGGAAGCGGACGACGATGTCGTTCGTGCCGGCCTTCAGCACGCCCGAGAGGTCGAGGCGGTGGCGGATGAACGAGGACTCCAGCCGCGCGACGTGCGTCCCGTTGACGGTGACGTCGGCGATCGTGTCGACGAATTCGAGATCGAGCACCGGCCATTTGCCGGCGAGGTCGGCGGCCTTCACCTCGAAGACGCGGCGTATTTCCCATTCCGCCTCGGCCACCCAGCGCACGTCGAGCTCGTGCGTGCCGGTGAGCGGGTCGGGGATCTTGCCCAGAGCGTGCAGGGCCGAGTGGACATCGCCTGGTATGGGGCACGGTCCAACGGCGCTGCCCTTCGCGTCATGCAGCGTCCAGGTGCCGGCGAGCGACGCCTCTAGCATTGCCATCCCCTCGGTGGTTGAGCCGGCAGGGCGCCTGGCGCCGCGCGACCCCGGTCGGTGAGGGGAGCAAGACTAGCGCAATCGCCGAAGCGACGCACTGGCCCGGTGGCCGGCGCCTAGCGGGCGCGAACGGTATTGGCGATGAAGGCCACGATCGCCAGGATCACGAAAATCCAGAAAAGCAGCTTGGCGAAACCAACCGCAGCGCCGGCGATACCGCCGAAGCCGAGGACGGCGGCGATCAAGGCAATGACAAGGAATACAAGCGCCCAGTGCAGCAGGTTGGAGACGTTCACTCGCACACTCCCTCAGTCGCGGGCGACGAGATGGGTGTTGGCCGGAGCCGGACCTGTCGCCGGCGTATCAACGTCTTCCGCCACACGAGGTTCCGCCGAAGCGGACAAGAATTCGGCGAGCGGCGCCAGCGCCGGGAAGCTGTCGGCGAACACCTTGATCACGACCAGTATCGGCACACCGATGATCGCGCCGACGATGCCCCACATCCAGGTCGTCAGCGACAGGAAGACGAGGATCGCGACGATGTTGAGCTCGAGCCGCCGCCCGACGATGAACGGTGTCACGAAATTGCCCTCCAGGATCTGGAGCGCAAGATAGGAGAGCGGCACGAGGGCTGCTTCCGCGAGGCTTGGAAACGTCACGATCGCCACGCACGTCGCCAGTATGTTGCCGACCAGCGAGCCGAGGTAGGGGATGAAATTCAGCAGTGCGCCGGCGATCCCCCAGAGGAGCGGGTTCGGCATGCCGAGGATCGCCATGACGACGCCGATGCAGAAACCGAGACCGGCATTGATCGCAGTGATGGTGAGAAGGTAGCGCGACACCTCGTTCTCGATATCGTGGAGCAGCCGCAGCGACCGTTTCTTGCCGCTGAGATCGGGCAGGGCGCGGATCAGCTTGGCACGCAACGTCGTATCGGACGCGAGGAGGAAAAGCGCGAGGATCAGCATGGCGCCGAAAGTCGTGCCGACATCGGCGGCGGTGCCGGCGAGCCAGCCGAGCAAGCCCGACTCGACCACGACGACGCGCTGCGGATCGCCAGGCTGGCTCGACCCGGAAGTCAGCGCCTGTATCTGGCGGCTGGCGTCGCTGAGGGTGGCGAAGGGCCCGTCGAGAAAGGCAAAGCGCTCGCGCACCTCGGCGGCGAGGCTGGGCGCCTGGCTGATCATCCGCGAGAGCGGCGGGCTGAGGAGGGCGGAGATGCCGATGATGACGCAGCCCAGCACGATCACCAGGACCACGGCGGTCACCGCAGGCGGGATGCCGCGATGCGCCAGGGTGCGCACGACCGGCGAAAAGGCAAACGTCACGAGGATCGCCAGCACCAGCGGCAGGAAGAAGCTGCGGGCGTAGTAAAGCGCGCCGACCGAAAGGATGAGGAAGGTGCCGACGATGGCAAAATTGACCGCGCCGGAAAGGATGAGCCGCTGCGGTTGCGGCGGCGTCTCGTGAGGTTCGCTCGAACTCGCCATCAGCGTCACCGGTGCAGGAAGTGTCGTCCGAGAAGATATCCCGTTACGGCAATTAGCGCGATGGAGGCTCCGGTCATCACCTCGGGCGAGCCGAGATTAGGCATGGCCACGCCAAGCGACGGCCGCGCCTTCTCGTGACGCCGCTGGCCGATGGCGAGGCCGGCGAAGATGATCAGCCCGAGAAGAAGCAGCACTCCCGCCATGATGCAGCAGGCGGCGATGGCGCCGAGAACGGTTGCGATCCAAGCGGTGAGGGCGGCGAGCAGGAAGGCCAGCGCCGCGACACACAGAACGCCGGCAAGCGCATAAAGCGCCGCGCGGCGCGCCAGGCGGCGGCCCATCTCGGCCAGCTCGCCTTTCAGCGCGCTCAAGCCGATCGTCGAGATCAGCCAACGCAGCATCGGGGTCTCTACCGGTGCCCGATCAGGCCCACGATAAAGCCGATCCCGAGGGCGATGAGGACGGCGTTCAGAGGCTTCTGGCGGATCTGGTTTTCGAACGAAGCTATGCCCGCCTGGGCGGCGTCAGATGCAGCTTCCGCCGTGTCGGCGCCAAGTTGGGTGGTCTCTTCCCAGGCCTCGGCACCTATGCGCCCGGCGGTCTTCGCCGCCTTCTTCACGTCCTTGGCGATGGTCGCCTGCGCCTTGGCCGCTTCGGCGGCGAGCTTGCCTACCGTATCGGTTAGCGCGGCGATGTCGGCGCGCAAGGCCGCGATATCGTCCTGAAAGTCCTTCTCGGGATTGGCCAAAGGTCGTCCTCCTGCGGTTGACGCCGGAGAGCGCCCGCCCCTGCCATAACGCAGGACTGCGGTATTCGCTCCGCTGCGCACTTGTCCCGGCTCATCCGTGCTTCGGAAGGCGACCCCAGCCGGAAGGTGTGCCTGCCTTATCGTGGCAACCGTTAAAAATCCAGCGTTGGCCGGGAAACCGACGAAAAACCGGCCGGATCGTCGTAAACAATTCCCTTGTCCGGTCCGCTGTCCGGCGGCTGTTTCGCCCGGTTGCACGGGGCGGCGCGTCGTGTATGGTCCGCCCGCTTTAAGCGGCCGTCAGCCTCTGCGGAGAGGTGCCAGAGTGGTCGATCGGGACGGTCTCGAAAACCGTTGTGCGTGCAAGCGTACCGTGGGTTCGAATCCCACCCTCTCCGCCAGCCATCTATTCGCCAACGTTCGCTACAGTTCGGCGCGGCGCGGACGGGCGAGGTAAAGCGAGGCTACTTGGTCAAGATCGACATCGACCCTCCCGCATGTCGTGGTCAACAAAGTCGAGGCTGCGTACCTGCGCACCATGCTGTTTGAGCGTCGCCGGGCCCTCATCGATGCGTTGGCGAAGGCCTGCGGCTAACCACGTCTGCTTCTGACCCAAAGCACACGCGCGAGGCCGCCAGAGTCAGGCAGCACGTAAGAAATCCCACATGAAGCGCCGGGGGCTACCTATCGCGCGCCAACTTCACCGAGATCACGGATGCGGACGTACTTGCCGCTTGCGGCCGACTGCCGAATGGCCGCACACAAATAGACGCTTTGCAGTGCGTCTTCGTCGGCCACAAGAGTCGACGAGCGGTATCCTGCATCTGACACCGTTCGCGCAAAATCCTGGAAAACGTTGCGGGCGGGTACCTCGCCCAGTTCGGGTACCTCGGTTTCGCCGTCCGCCATTATCCAATCGGTGATGTTGTCGCCAACAACGGTGGCGCTGCCGTTGGTACCGTGGATCTGTGCGCGCTTAAGGGTGCCATTGCCGCCGTATCTTCCGGCGGGAATGTTGGTGCGGAAGGTCGTTGTCGCGGTGTAGGTCGCCATCGAGCCGTCTTCGAAATGGATGACTGCGCTGGCAGCGTCCTCCGAAAGGATGTGGTGGGCGTAGGTGCCCGTGAGGGCAAAGACGCCTTCAGCCCGCCCATGATACCAAAGCAGATGGTCGACCGCGTGAACTCCTTGATTGAGCACGCAACCGCCACCGCGCGCTGCGATACCGCGCCAGCCCCCGGCCTCGTCGTAGTACGCTTGGCCACGGTAGCATTTGTTGACGTAATCGCCCTGGATGAGCCGGCCGAGCCGGCCGTCAGCGATCGCCCGATAGACGCCAAACGGGCCCGCCAGGTATCGCGTATCGAATTCTACGATCAGCCTGCGGTCGGCGGCTCTGGATGCCGCGAGCATTGCCTCGGCATCGGCAATACTGGTCGCCGTCGGCTTGCTCGTGATGACGTGCTTGCCCGCACGTGCGGCGGCAATCGCGATCTCGGCGTGCGTCTCGGTCGAAGTAAAGACGCCGATCACGTCGATGTCGGGCCGCGCCACCAGCGCCTGATAGCCAATGACGACGTCGCATCCAAACCGTGTCGCCACCGTCTGCGTGCGCTCGCGGTCGCGCCCGGCGACGGCAACAAGGGTCGCTTCGGGGGTGTCGGCAACCATGCGGCAGCGGCTTTCGCCAAACGCGGTCCCGACGATGCCGACGCGCAGCATCAGTGGACGGCCACTGCGGCGATGGCGGCCTTTTCGGCGTTCAGCAGGTCCGCCGTCGCCGCCCGCACCTCGTCCATAAATCTTGCCTTCACATTCGACAGCATGGGGAGCTGCGGCCCCATGTCGGCAATTCCGGACGCCGTCACAGCATCGTGCAGTACCTGTATCCCGCCGAGACGAGACCGCAGCCGCTCGAAGGCGAGGAAAGGCTTGATCAGTTCGTCAATCTCCGCCTGGCGGCGTTTGCGCAGTAGTTGGAGCAGTCGCGTGGATGCTGCCGGCGCGATGCACACCGCACCGGAAGTGTATGTGGCGAGCTGCCGCCGCCCGACGTGATCGGCGATCGGCGTTTCCCCCATCCCGCTGGCGACGAGATTGGGGCCTACCGCCGCGACGATCGCGTCGAGATACTCGTCCTGGCTGGGGTCGCCGCGCTCTACCGCGTACTTGACGAAGCGCACGGCGCCTTCGCTGACCAGTCGCGCCAGGCTTTCCGGCCGGACGTAGTTCTCGCGCTTGAGATAGAGAATGACGCCGAACCCGAGGCGCTCCGCGATGCGTCGCACGCCATCGCCGACGCCATGCGAGTCGGCTGCAAACGCCATCGGCAACAACATGACGTCCCGGATGCCAGCACGGTGCACAAGCGGTGCCTGATCGATCATCTTGCCGTAGTCGGGACCGATGGAGACGATGACGCGCGACGGTGCCTTGATCACCGATGTCATCATCGCAAGAGCGTCGGCGTAGCGCCCGAGGTCGAAGTTGTAGAGGTTGGCGTTACCGCCATAGAGAAAGAGGTGGACACCGCCGCGCGCAATGTGACGCACGAGAGAGTCGTTCTGCGATTCATCGATGACGTACTGGTCAGTCAGGGCGATCGGCGGAACGGCGACGACCGAAGCTTTGAAGTCACCCGGCTCGAGCATTCTTGCCACCTATGCATTCGCTGTTGACGGCCGCAGATCGCGGGCCCGCGCGCGACCATCTTTGAGGATTTCGGGGTTCACTAGGCGTTCAGGCATCTTGCCCGACACGAACAATTCAATATTGCTCAGCGTGCCCTCGACCTGCATCTCGGCGATTTCGATGCCGGCACCTCCGACGTGCGGTGTTGTAATGACGTTCGGCATGGTGCGCAGCGGGTGGTTCGGCGGCAGCGGCTCGTCCTCGAAAACGTCGAGGCCGGCTGCCCTGATGCGCCGGCTCTGCAAGGCTGCGATCAGCGCGGTCTGGTCGACCACCGGCCCACGTGACGTGTTCACGAGCACCGCCGTCGGCTTCATCACGGCGATCTCCCGTTCGCCGATCATGTGATGGGTTTCCGCTGTCAGCGGCACGTGGAGAGTGATGACGTCGGAAGTCGACACCAGGGTGTCGAAGTCTACGAGCTTGACGCCGGCCGGGATGGAGATGGACGTGTCGCGCTGATAGCCGATGACGTTGGCACCAAGCCCGCGCATGGCGTGGAACACGCGTCCGCCAATCGCGCCCAGTCCGACAACGCCGACGGTCTTGCCATTGAGGATCATGGGCGGATCGCCGGGGAGGTCACGCAGCCACTTGCCCTCGGCCATCGAACGGAAGAAGTCGAGGGAGCGACGCAGCGACAACAACGCCAGCAGGACGGCGTGCTCAGCAACGCTGGCCGAATTGAAACCGCTGTTCACTGCCACCAGAATTCCAAGATCGGAAAGCAACTGGAGGTCGAACCAGTCAGCTCCCGACCCCGATCGATGAATGAACTGCAACCGTTTGGCATCCTTCACGATTGTCGGATCGAACGGGAACGGGAGAACGCGGCGGAAGCCGACGACGTCGGCGCCCGCGATCGCTTTTGCGAGCGGCTCCGGGCCAGCGATCGCACTCGGAAAGTAACGGACCTCGTGCTTGGCAAACCTGGCGGTGTTGCCTTCACGATATGCCTCGTCGAGAACGATGATCATGGCTGCTTTTCCGGATGACGCGCTGAGGAATGAGAGAGAGCGGAGTGGCTAGCGCCACTCCGCCAATGGCGTTGCGCCCCGTTACTGGCTGAGCGTGAACGTGTTGAAGTAGACGAAGCCGTCGTCGCGCGGCGTCCAGTTCACCCGAGCCGACAGGCCGTGGATATAGTCGGTGCCAAACAGTGGGATGACCCAGTAGTTGTCCTGTATCTCCTTCCACATCGCCTGATATGACGCCGCGCGAGCAGCGCCGGTGAGCGCTGCCGTCTTGTCGATCTCCGCCTGGAACGACTGGCTGTCGGCCTGCGAGAACTGCCCGGTGCCGAAGTAGAAGTTGATCACGCGGCTCGAGTCGAACTGCACGTTGCTGGCCGAGATGATCATCATATCGGTACGCTGCTGGCCTTCCTTGTTCGCGAACAACAAGTTACGCCACGGTGCCGCCTCCATCGGCACAATGTTGACCACCAGGCCAGTGCTTTGAATCATGCCTTGCAGCGCCTCGCCGAGCTCGCTGACGTTGGGGATGAGGTCAGTACGGACGATCAGGTCGAGCTTCTGACCGGCGGCACCGGCTTCCTTGACGAGGCTCGCCGCTTGCGTCGGGTCGGTGGGATATGGCTTGAGGTCTGGATTAAAGCCCAACGCGCTCGGCCGGATGATCTGGCCGTTGAGCGAGGTCGACACGCCGGGGAATAGCGCCTGCATGATCTGGTCGGTGTCGATCGACTCGGCGATTGCCTGCCGCACCTTCGGGTCTTTGAGGATCGGGTTCAGGGTGTTGAGACGCACGAACACTGCCTCGGTCGTGTGCTCGGTCACCGACTTCGGCAGGGCCGTGGCCTGATCCTTCGAGATGTTGATGGCCACGTCGGCCTCGCCGGTTTGCACCATCGACGCCCGCACCGACGCCTCACCGCGAGTAACAATGTGGATCGTCCCGATGGTCGGCTTTGGGTCTCCCCAGTACTGCGGATTGGCCGTCAAGGTGATGTGATCGCCCTTCACCCACTCGGAGAGCTGGTACGGCCCGGTTCCAACGGCCGTCGTGGCCGCCTGGTCATCGGGCGTTGTGGTCAGCCACTTCGGCGCGATGACGTACATCTTGAGCAGACGGCTGGGCACCGTCGGGTCGGGTGTCGTGGTAGTCAGATCGACCGTGCTGTCGTCGACCTTCTTGACGCCGGTGATCGTCGAGTAGTCGCCATAGCAGCGACTGGGATTCTTGGTGTCCATGTAATAGTTGACCGTCGCGATCACGGCATCGGCGTTGAGCGGCTCGCCGTCCGTGAACGAGATTCCTGGACGCAACTTGAAGCGCCAGGTGAGGGGATCGACCTGCGTATAGGATTCGGCGAGCCATCCGGCCACTGACCCATCGGGTTGCCGGCGGGTGAGCCGCTCGTAAACGTTATCGGTGACGAAGTTGGTTTCGTACGAGCACGCGCTTCGCGGCAGCATCGTCGCAGGTTCGGCGCCGATCGCCACTGTGATAGAACCGCTCGCCGCGGCGTAGCCGGCCTGCGGCAGCAACATCGGCGCCAGCGCCAGGCCTGCGGCGACCAGCCATCCGCTGATGGCAGTTCTGCGCCTGATCAGTTCGTTGGTCATGTAGCCTTCCTCCCATGGTGCGGCTTAGAGCGCACTTTCCGTGCGTCTGATCGCGACTATGGGTGGTCACCGCCGTCGCGGCTGTCAGTTAGTTGACAGTGGCAGCGCAATCTGCCGAGGCCTAGCGGGCGGCCTTGTCCACAATGCGCTTGCGGTAGATCGGGTCGTTTATCCCGCGCGCCCACGACGCCAAAAGGTTCGTGGACAGGGTGGTCAGTGCGATCAGCAGTCCGGGGAAAGTCACCAGCCACCAAGCGCTGGCGAGGTAGTCGCGGCCTTGTGCAAGCATCAGTCCCCAGGAGGCATCGGGCGGTTGCACGCCCATCCCAAGAAAGCTGAGGCTGGATTCCGACAGCATCACGCGACCGAACTCCAGCGATATCAGGACCAGCAGCGTCGACGAGAGATTGGGCAGGATGTGTCGAACGACGATACGCAGGTTGCTCGCGCCAAGGGATCGCGCCGCCTCGACGTAGAGAGTCTCGCGAAGAGAAAGCGTGGTGGCGCGCGTGACCCGGGCGATCGCCATCCAGCGCGTAAGCGCAAGCACGATGATGAGATTGGTGATGCTTGGACCTGCGGCGTAGATGACGGCGAGCGCGAGCAGCAGCTGCGGGAAACCCATCTGGATGTCGACAAGCCGCATGATGATCGTGTCGACCCGGCCGCCGCGGTATCCGGCCAAAAGGCCGAGGCTGACGCCAATGGCGCTCGACGCCACGATTGCGACGCCGCTGATCGTCAGCGAGATTCTGGCGCCGAATATGAGCCGCGACAGGAGATCGCGCCCGAGCTGGTCGGTTCCCAGTAAGTGAAAGCCGGCGGCGTCGGTGAAGCCCGGCGGCCTGTTCCGGCTGAGCAGGCTCTGTTTCAAAGGGTCGGCAATCAGCCCTGCATGAACCAGCACATCGCCACCGAGCGCCGCCAACGAGATAACGATGAGGAAGGCGACCGCAGAGATCGCGACGCGATCGCCCACGAGAAGCTGGAGAGCATTCGGTGGGCGCCGCGGTGCGGTCGCGAATTCCTCGACGGCCGCCTCAGTCATTCCACTCGTTCTCCTTCTCCAGCTTAGGCATAGCGAATGCGCGGATCGAACCACGCGTAGAGAAGGTCGACGACCAGGTTTACGAAAATAACGGCGATGGCGATGAAGATCACACTCGCCTGAATGACGGCGAAGTCTCTGCGCTCGATCGCGTCGATGGTGAGTTTCCCGATACCCGGCCAGCCGAATATCACCTCGATCACGACGGTGCCGTTGAGCAGGCCGACGACCTCATCTCCCGCAATGGTCAGGATGGGTAGCATTGCATTGCGCAGGCCGTGCCGGATGAGGGTGACGCGTTCCGCGAGGCCTTTGGCGCGTGCCGTCGTCAGATACTGCGCGGCAAGCACGTCGAGCATGCTGGTCCGGATGACCTGGGCTAGGCGGCCGACGCTTTGCGCAGACAGCGCGAGCATGGGCAGAACGAGATGCTGCGGCCCGCCATAGCCCGACGTATCGAACCAGCGCAGCCGCACTGCGAGGAAGGCGATCATGAGAAGCGCCAGCCAGAACGTAGGCACCGACAGGCCGAAGATCGAGCTAACGGTCGCGATGCGGTCGAAGATGCGGCCGGGATGCAGCGCCGCCAGGATTCCGACGGGAAAGGCGACGACGAGCGAAAACACGAGCGTGGAGACGGCCAACAAGGCCGTCGCCGGAAAGCGCTGCACGACAAGGCCCATGGCAGGCACGTTTTGCCACAGCGATATTCCGAAATCGCCGCGCAGCAATTGCGCACCGTATCGCAGAAATTGAACGACGATCGGGTCGTCCAGTCCGAGCGCCTTGCGCATGTCGAGGTACTGTTGCTGTGTCGAGTCCAGCGGCAGCATCAGCCGTGCAACGTCGCCAATCTGGTGGGTCACGAAGAAGACGACGACCGTGAGCCCGATCAGGACCAATATCGATTGACCAAGGCGCCAGAGGACGTATCGAAGCACGCTGCGTTCCTTCGGCGCGGGTTGAGCGCCTCCCGGGGACATTCGTAACCCGGTCCCCGACCGGCTGATTGTCACGCTGCCGACATCGGAATCTGCGGGTTCTAGTCGGGCAGTTCCTCCGCTGCGTGACTGAGACGCGACCGGTCGAGCAACTCAATCGATCGCAGACCAAGTCTCACGATTCCCCTGTCCTGCATTTCGCCGAGAATTGTAGTGACGGTCTGACGGCTGAGATCGCAGACCCTGCTTATTTCTTCGTGCGTAATGTGCAGTTGCGGCCTCGGATCCTGCGCCAGCGCGGGTGTGCCGTTGGCGAGTTGCGCCAGCACATAGCCGACGCGATCGTAGGCGCTCGTACCGCGCAGCTCGGTGCGCATGGAGGTCGATAGCGTAAGCCGGTACATGGCGCTGCCCAGCATCGCCAGTACGACGTCGGGACGTTCGGCCACCAGATCGAGGAATGCGTCCGTCGCCACCTGCCAGATAGTGGCGTCCTGCAGCACGCTCGCCTGGCGTGATCGCGGACGTCCGAGGACCGCCTCGGAGTAGCCGAACGGCTCGCCCGGGCCGCGTATCGAGAGCGTGACCTCACGCCCCGCCTGGTTCAGCCCGGATGTCTCGATCAGGCCGGACTCAACCGCATAAACCGCGGTTCCCATGACGCCCTGGTGGAAAATGACCTCTCTTCGCGCGTAGCTGCGTAAGGTGCCGTGTTCGCGAATAGCGGTTGAGATGACGTTGCGCCAGCCGCGGACATCCATCTTCTGGAAGCTGGAGATGAGGAACGAGGGCATACACAGCTCGAGGAGCAAAGTAATTCTATTGTCGTCCAGACGACGGACGGGCGCGCTCCGCAGACGCCATTATTCGGCCGACGTTCGCAGCCCGTCAAGCGAACGCGCCTCGGCGTCAGCAGCGCCGTCGGCACGCTGGTTGGGTGAACTGGGAGAGATTGGTTGAAGATCGCGCGTGTCGAGACATTCAGGTTCTGGGCGAAGTGGAAAAACTGGGTCTTCGTCAAGGTCGAGACTGAGGACGGGCTGTACGGTTGGGGCGAAGGTTCGCTCGCTGGCCCGTCGGAAGCTGTAGAGCGCGCGATTCACGAACTTGGCGCCGCGCTTGTTGGTCGGGAAGCGGAGGGAGTGGAGCGTCACTGGCAGGCCATGTATCACGCGTGGCGCTGGCGCGGTGGCGCGATCCATTCGACGGCGCAGTCGGCTTTGGACATTGCGCTGTGGGACCTCGAAGGCAAGCGACTGGGAGTGCCAGTCTACAGGCTGCTCGGCGGTCCGTTTGTCGATCGTGTCCGCACGTACGCCAGTCATTGGCTGGCCGACGTCACAACACCGGACCAGGCGTTCGCAGGCGCAAAGGAGGCCGCGGCGCGCGGCTTCACTGCCTTCAAGTGGAATCCGTTCAAGAACGGGATGCTTCGCCAGTCGGAAGCGGAAGCGTTGCGCAGCCAGGCAGCGTTGATGGAAGCGGCCCGCGCTGGCGCCGGCCCGAACGTTGACATCTTTTGCGACCTTGGCGAGCGGCTGTCGCCGCGCACCGCGCTTGCGGCGGCAAATGCGTTTCTGCCGTATCGGCCGGGCTTCTTTGAGGAACCGGTACCCTACGAGAACGCACGCGTCATGATCGCCCTGAAGCAGCGGATGCCGGTTCCCATTGCCACCGGGGAGCATCTGCTCAATCGCTGGGAGTTCCGCGAGCTCGTGGAGGGGTGTGGCGCCGACATCCTCCAACCCGACGTCAGCCACGGCGGCGGCCTCACCGAAACCAAGCGCATTGCGGCGCTGGCCGACTCCTCGTTCATGTCCATAGCACCGCACAATTCCGGCGGGCCTATCGCGACGCTCGCGTCGCTGCATCTTATGGCCTCGATCGCCAACGGCTACATCCTTGAGCAATTGGAGGGAGAGAGAAGCCTGCGCGATTCGATCTGCACGAATCCGCCGCAAATGCGGGATGGGTACTATCTGCTGCCCAATGAGCCCGGCTTGGGTACGGATCTCGATTTCTCTGCGATTGCCGGGCAGGCCGCGCAACCGGTCGAGCCGAACTACACGACTTTGTCGCGCTGGTATTGATCGACGGAACCGCGAACATGCCTCTGTTATCTGAAGCGCGGCTGCATCAACTGGTTCAGGAGTCGCTGGCGCTCGCCGGGTTGAACGAGCGGGAGGCGGCGAGCTGCGCCGACGCATCGGTCTTCGCCGACCTGCGCGGGTCGTCGACGCATGGCATCGTCTATATCCTGCGCCGCACGTTGGAGAGCATGCGCAACGGCGCAACCGTATCCGGTGCGCAGACGGTTGTTGTGCGCGACAATGCTGCCAGCGCCCTTGTGAAGGGTGCTGGCGTTGCGGGTCCCGTCCTCGCGACGAGCGCCATGGATCTCGCCATCGACAAGGCAAGTCGCAACGGCATCGGCTTCGTCAATACTTTCAACGGAAATCCCATCGGGCTGCTCGGCTATTACGCGAACCGCGCCGCCGAGCGCGGACTGATCGGGATCGTAATGGCCAATACGGCGCCCTCGGCCGCGCCGTACGGCGCGACAAGTCCGGTGCTCGGCACCAATCCGTTTGCGTACGCCGCGCCAATGCCCGACGGACGGGCGATGATCTTCGATGTGGCTACCACCGTCGCGTCGGCCGGCAAGCTGCAAGGAGCACGCCGGCGGAAGGAGCAGCTTCCGCCCGATTGGGTTATCGATCGCGAGGGCCGGCCGATCGTCGATCCCTCCCGCGCCGACGAAGGCGCCATGGTCATGTGTGGTGGGCACAAGGGATCGGGATTCGGCATCCTCATTCACCTTTTGACCGGAGGCCTATCGGAGACCACGGTGGGTGGAGATCCTACGCACAATCATCCCGATCCTGCCCGCAAGGGGCAGGGCGCCGTGTTCATGGCGATCGATCCGCGAAGCTTCGGCTCGCTCGGGGGCTTTGCACGGATGGTCGAGCAGCAGGCCGAATACATACATGCCGCGACGCCATTGCCTGGCGGCGTCAAGCCCCGCTACCCGGGTGAGCGCGGCTGGGCGGAAATGGACGCGCGTCGCCAGGCCGGCATACCGGTTACGGACGAAGACTGGGCCGTCGTGCTGCGCGCGTTGGCCGACTCGAAGTTGCCCACCGATCGGCTGCTGGCGCATATCTGATCGCCAATGCCGATGGCGCCCGCACCGGTCACATTCGAGAAGCGCAGCTCCGGCAGGCTGGGGTGGGAAAAAGACTCGGCGTCGCCGCTGCTCGACGTGCGCGGGCTGAGCACGCGTTTCTTTACCCACGAAGGCGTTGTGCATGCGGTCGAGGACGTCTCGTTCCAGGTGATGGCTGGTGAGACGCTTGGCGTCGTTGGGGAATCGGGATCGGGAAAGAGCATCACAGGCCTGTCGATCATGCGCCTGGTGCCGGACCCGCCGGGAAAGATCGTCGCCGGTGAGGTCTTCCTCGACGGTGAGGATATTCTGGAGTTCGCCCCCCGGGAAATACAGCGCGTGCGTGGCGGGCGCATTGCCATGATCTTCCAGGATCCCATGACCTCGCTCAATCCCGTCCTGACCGTTGGTCGCCAGATAACCGAGGCGCTCGAGGTGCACAAGGCAATGACTCGTGGCCAAGCGGAGATCCGCGCCATCGAGCTTCTTGCCGCGGTTGGCATTCCGATTCCCGCAGCTCGCGTGCACGACTACCCGCACCAGTTCTCGGGCGGCATGCGTCAGCGCATCATGATCGCCATGGCGCTATCGTGCGATCCGCAACTCCTCATCGCCGACGAGCCAACCACAGCGTTGGACGTCACGATCCAGGCTCAGATACTCGATCTGCTGCGCAAACTTCAGCGCGAACACAACACCGGCGTCATCCTGATCACCCATTCGATGGGAGTGGTCGCCGGCATGGCGGATCGTGTCCAGGTCATGTACGCGGGCTCGATCATCGAAACCGCCTCGACGGATGAAATCTTCGCCAATCCGCGCCATCCGTACACGGTCGGGCTGATGCGATCGATCCCACGCGTGGATAGCCATCGGGAGAAACTGAGGCCGATACCGGGGCTGCCGCCGAGCCTGGTGGGCCTGCCTGATGCCTGCCCGTTCGCGCCGCGCTGTGAGCTGGTGCGCGACAGGTGCCGTCACGAGCGGCCGCCGCTCATGGAAGTCGGGCCGCGCCATGCAAGCGCCTGTTGGTTCTGGCCGGAGGTGAGCGGTGCGGCGCTCGGTGCCAAGATGGATGAGCGATCCCGTGGATCGGGCAAGACATGATGCCGCCGGGGATGAATGCCGTTGCGCTTGCCGAAAATCGTAAGCTGCTGGACGTACGCCATCTGGTTAAATACTTCGGCCAGCGATCAGGCGCCGGTCCGATAAAGGCGGTTGACGACATCTCGTTCGTCATCCGCCGCGGCGAGACGCTCGGCCTCGTCGGCGAGTCCGGCTGCGGCAAATCGACGGCCGGTCGTTCGATCCTGCAGCTTCACAAGCCGACCTCCGGGCAGGTTCTGTTCGATGGAGTCGACCTGACGGCGCTTCCGGAAGGCCAGATGCGGAAGATCAGGCGGCATCTGCAGATGATATTTCAGGACCCGCTAGCTTCACTCAATCCGAAGATGACCGTTGGCCAGATAGTAGCCGAGCCGCTGATCATTCATGGCATCGTGCCGCGCAGCGCGCGCGCGTTTCGCGTGGGCGAACTTCTCAACCTGGTTGGGTTGCGGCCGTCGGCTGTCGACCGCCATGCCTACGAATTCTCGGGCGGCCAACGCCAGCGTATCGGGATCGCACGGGCGCTGGCCGCCAGTCCTGATTTGATCGTCTGCGACGAACCGGTATCGGCGCTGGATGTGTCAATCCAGGCGCAGATCGTGAATCTCCTCGAAGACCTCCAGGCGACACTGGGAGTGGCCTACCTGTTCATCGCGCACGATCTGTCCGTCGTGCGGCACATTTCGAACCGTGTCGCCGTGATGTACCTCGGACGAATCGTCGAGATTGGCGACCGTGACGATCTGTTCGAGACGCCGCTCCATCCTTATACTAAAGCGCTCATGTCGGCGGTGCCGATTCCTGACCCCGTCGCCGAGCGAGGGCGGGAACGCGTCATCCTCAAGGGCGACATCCCGAGCCCGGTCAACCTGCCGTCGGGGTGCAGGTTCCGGACGCGCTGCCCGTACGTGATGGAGATATGCCACCGCGTCGATCCGCAGTTAGCCGATCAGGGACATAATCATGCCGTCGCGTGTCATCTTTATCCGGGGCAGAATGCCGGTGCGGAGGCTCAAGCGACGTCACTTCACGAAAGTCACGGGCGGAACTGACGGAGCTGCTGGGAATCCATGACCCAAGAACCTCGGCGCAAGTCGCCTTCCACTCTCCGCAGCGCGCGCTGGTTCGCGCCTGACGATCTGCGGAGCTTCGGTCACCGCTCCCGGATGATGCAGCTCGGCTATGCGGAGGAGGAGTTCCGCGGCAAGCCCGTTATCGGAATCCTCAACACCTGGTCTGATCTCAACACCTGTCATTCGCATTTTCCGGAACGGGTGAAGGATGTGAAGCGTGGCGTGCTGGAGGCCGGCGGCTTTCCTGTCGAAATGCCGGCGCTTTCGGTCGACGAAATGTTCACCAAGCCGACGTCGATGCTTTACCGCAACCTGCTCGCTATGGAGACGGAAGAGATCGTCCGCTCGCACCCGCTCGACGGGGTCGTCCTCATGGGTGGCTGCGACAAGACCACGCCGGGCCTTATTATGGGCGCGCTGAGTGCCGGTGTGCCCATGATCTTTCTGCCGGCCGGGCCGATGTTGCGCGGGAACTATGCCGGTCGGACCCTGGGGTCGGGATCGGACGTCTGGAAATACTGGGACGAGCGTCGTGCGGGAAACGTCACCGACGCAGAGTGGCTTGGCCTGCAGGGCGGTATCGCGCGTTCGGCGGGCACCTGCATGACCATGGGCACCGCATCGACGATGATGGCGATCGCCGAGGCGATGGGGCTGACCTTGTCGGGCGCGTCATCCATTCCAGCTCCCGACTCCGGCCATCAGCGCATGGCGTCTGCCTGTGGGCGACGCGTCGTCGAAATGGTGTGGGAGGATCTCACCCCTGACCGGATCGTGACCAATGCGGCAGTGCGCAACGCGGCGATCGTTGCCATGGCGACGGGCTGCTCGACCAACGCTGTGGTCCATCTCATCGCCATCGCGCGCCGCGCCGGAGTTGAACTGGATCTCGACGACCTCGACGCGCTTGGCCGCGTGACTCCGCTGGTCGCGAACATTCGTCCATCCGGCAAGGACTACCTGATGGAGGATTTCTTTTACGCCGGCGGCCTGCGCGCGCTGATGAAGGAGATCGAGCAGCGGCTGGACACCACCGCGCTGACGGTCACCGGCCGCAGTCTCGGTGAGAATCTCCAAGGGGCGCGCTGCTTCAACGACGATGTGATCCGGCCGCTTTCCAATCCTGTCTACCCGGAGGGCTCGCTCGCCGTTCTGCGTGGCAACCTCTGCCCGGATGGCGCGGTTATCAAACCCGCGGCGTGCGATCCAAAATTCCACGTGCACCAGGGGCCGGCGCTGGTCTTTGACAGCTATGCGGAAATGAAGAAGGCGGTAGACGACGAAAACCTCGACGTCTCACCGAATCATGTGCTGGTACTCCGCAACGCCGGCCCCCAGGGTGGTCCGGGTTTCCCCGAGTGGGGGATGCTGCCGATCCCGAAAGCACTGATTCGACAGGGTCATCGCGACATGTTGCGGATTTCCGATGCACGCATGTCCGGCACCTCGTATGGCGCTTGCGTGCTCCATGTCGCGCCAGAAGCCTATATTGGCGGGCCGCTGGCGCTGTTGCGCACGGGGGATATCGTTCGCATCGATCTGCCCAATCGCAGCCTCGACATGCTGGTCGACGTTGTGGAGCTGGCCCGGCGCCGGACAGCATGGGTGCCACCCCCGCCACGCTACGAGCGCGGCTACGGCTACGTCTTCACCCGGCACGTGACGCAAGCCGATCGCGGCTGCGACTTCGACTTCCTCCAGCGCGATTTCGGTCATCCTGCCGGCGAGCCGGACATCTTCTGAACCTGTGATTTCGCCTACCGAGTAGCTGCCGCCACACATTCGGGGCTGGCTGTTCTCTGTGCGGCCGTGCAGCAGCAGGTACCATTCGCAAATGCGATTGCGTTCAGAAGTACCACGACGTTGGCTCCAAGGATTGGGATGGGTGGGTCGCACCCGGTCACTCTCCGGCGCGCGCTACAGTCGAAGCGCGCCTGGCCCGGCCGAAAAACCTGGTTGAGATCATGGTCACCGCCGCCGTCGATCACTAGTCCGGCGCGACCTGCGTGGGGATGGCGCGAGGCTGGGCACGGATGATCGAGACTGCTGTTATTCCCGACCGGCAGGTGCCCCCATCTGGATCCACGCCTCTGCTATTGCGCCGGCAGTCGTAAGCCAGATGCCGGATTTGCTCTCGGCGATGTGGCGGAGCGCTCGGCGGAGGTGACGCAGCCGGAATGGCTGGCCGACGATGTAGGGGTGAAGGGCAATGCCCATCACCAGCGCCTGGTGCTCGGCCTGCACCGACATTTCGTCGAACTGATCGACGATCATTGAAGCGAAATCGGCTGCGGTTGCACGGCGCACAGCGATGGCGGGAATGTCGTTGATCTCCTGCGGATAGGGGACCGAGAGGATCGGGCCGGCGCGTGTCGACATCCATGTCGGACGGTCATCGTGGCACCAGTCGAGCAGGTACCTGTACCCCGCTTCCCGAAGCAGGTCCGGGGTTCGCGGGCTTTCAGCAATCCAGGGGCCGAGCCAGCCGGCGGGTGGGCCATACCGTTCCGTCAGGGCCGCGGTCGAATCCCGGATCAGCCGGGTCTCATCCGCTTCGGCAAGCAGGGACTGGCGCTCGGAATTCGTGTGGCCGTGCGCCGCGATCTCGTCACCGCGGGCTGCGAACGCGTCCGATACCTCAGGGCAATGCGCGATGATGCTGGCATTGACGAGGGCGGTCGAAGGCATGGCGAGCTCGTCCAGCAGCTCGAGCATTCGCCACACGCCGACGCGATTGCCGTACTCGCGCCAGGCGTAGTTCAGCACATCCGGCTCGGCGGCGCGGGGCACCAGTTCGGCGCCTAATCCTTCACCGAAGGCGAAATGCTCGAGGTTGATTCCGAGATAGACGGCGAGCCCCTTGCCGTTCGGCCAGGCTTTCGGACCGGGCTCGATTATCGGGGAATATGGAAACCGGTCGTGGTGCGGGAGTTTCATGGGCGCCGCCGGCCGGAGACGCAAAGCGAGAGGCTTGCGGCGCACATATCGATCAGCGGCGCGAGTTGTAGGCGACGTAGGGACGGGGCTTTGGGCCATCCCAAGCCGCGTAGAACGCCTTCAGGTATGGCGTGATCTTGCGCACCGCTTCCGCGCCGGCTTGGGGGAACGGCGCTGCCGCCATCCGTGC
>JBEHXS010000029.1:0-19961 GCA_048498575.1 Pseudomonadota bacterium | reverse complement strand
CTCGTTGCAGGCGAGCGCGGTCGGATCGCTGAGGAAGCCGTTGAACTCCTCGTAGCAGGTGGCCAGCGCCGCGCCGTTCTGGAGCGTGATCATCACGGCGTCGACGTTGTCGGTCGAGCCGCCGCGCTTGACGACGTCGCGCGGCACCAGGACGACCGACTTCACCTCGTAGCCGCCGGCGAGCAGGTCCTTCATCGTCGGCTGTGCCGGCTGGGCGCTCTGGTCGCCAGTGGCCTTCCCGTTCCCGGTATCGTTCGACCCGGCGGCGCCGTTGCCTTGATCCGACGGCTGGTCCTGGGTCGTCTGGCGGCTGTCGGCAAGCGCCGAGCCGGCGACCAGGGTCGCCAGAGCCGCGGCGGCAATCCACGTCATGCGGTTCATCGATCCACCTCCCCAAAGACGATGTCGAGCGAACCGAGGATGGCGGTGACGTCGGCCAGCATGTGGCCGCGCGTCATGTAATCCATCCCCGACAGATGCGCGAAACCCGGCGCGCGAATCTTGCAGCGGTAGGGTTTGTTGCTGCCGTCGGCCACCAGATAGACGCCGAACTCGCCCTTCGGCGCCTCGACCGCGGCGTAAACCTCGCCGGCGGGCACATGGTAGCCTTCGGTGTAAAGCTTGAAGTGGTGGATGAGCGCTTCCATCGAGCGCTTCATCTCGGCCCGCTTCGGCGGCACGACCTTGCCGTCGGTCGAGGAGACGGGCCCCTTCCCGTCCGGCTCGTTCAGCTTGGCGATGACCTGCTTCATGATGCGGATCGACTGCCGCATCTCTTCCATGCGGATGAGGTAGCGGTCGTAGCAATCGCCGTTCTTGCCGACGGGAATGTCGAAATCGAGCTCGGCGTAGCACTCGTAGGGCTGCGCCTTGCGCAGGTCCCACGCCGCGCCGGAGCCGCGCACCATGACGCCGGAGAAGCCCCACTTCCACGCGTCGTCCAGGCTGATGACGCCGATGTCGACGTTGCGCTGCTTGAAGATGCGGTTGTTGGTGAGCAGGCGGTCGATGTCGTCGATCACCTTGAGGCAGGGATCGCAGAACGCCGCGATGTCGTCGATCAGCGCCTGCGGCAGATCCTGATGCACCCCGCCCGGCCGGAAATAGGCGGCGTGCATGCGGCTGCCGGAGGCGCGCTCGTAGAAGATCATCATCTTCTCGCGGGCTTCGAAGCCCCACAGCGGCGGCGTCAGCGCGCCAACGTCGAGCGCCATCGCGGGCACGCCGAGGAGATGATTGAGCAGACGCCCGATCTCGGAATAGAGCACGCGGATGAGCTGGCCGCGGCGCGGCACGGTGATGCCGAGCAGCTTCTCGACGGCGAGCGCGAAGGCGTGCTCCTGGTTCATCGGCGCGACGTAGTCGAGCCGGTCGAAATACGGCACCGCCTGCAGGTAAGTCTTGTTCTCGATCAGCTTCTCGGTGCCGCGGTGGAGGAGCCCGATGTGCGGATCGACCCGCTCGATGACCTCGCCGTCGAGCTCCAGCACCAGGCGCAGCACGCCGTGCGCCGCCGGGTGCTGCGGCCCGAAGTTGATCGTGAAGTTGCGGACGTCGACTTCGGCCATCAGCGCTTCGCCGCCTTTTCATCGCCGGGCAGCACGTATTCGGTGCCTTCCCACGGCGACAGGAAATCGAAGTCGCGGAATTCCTGGGCCAGCTTCACCGGCTCATAGACGACGCGCTTCTGCTCGTCGTCGTAGCGCACCTCGACGAAGCCGGTGAGCGGGAAGTCCTTGCGCATCGGATGGCCGTCGAAGCCGTAGTCGGTGAGGATGCGGCGCAGATCCGGATGCCCGGTGAACAGGATGCCATAGAGGTCGTACGCCTCGCGCTCGAACCAGTTGGCGCCCGGGAAGACCGACGTGATCGACGGCACCGGCGTGTCGGCGTCGGTGAGCACGCGGAGCCGGATGCGCATATCCTTGCGCGGGCTGAGCAGGTGATAGACGACGTCGAAGCGCTTCTCGCGCGACGGGTAGTCGACCCCGCAGACATCGATGAGACTGAGGAAGCCGAGACGCGGGTCGTCGCGCAGGAAGGCGACGAGCGGGACGATCTGATCGGCGGCGACCGTGACGTTGAGTTCGTGGAACGCGATCTGCCAGCCGACGACGGCCGAGCCGCGCTCAGCCGCAATCAGTTCGCCGATGGTTTTCAGCGTCTCGTCCACTGCCGCCTCAGCGCTCGATCGTTCCGGTACGCCGGATCTTCTTCTGCAGGAGCAGTACGCCGTACAGCAACGCTTCCGCCGTGGGCGGGCAGCCGGGGACGTAGATGTCTACCGGCACGATGCGATCGCAGCCGCGCACCACGGCGTAGGAGTAGTGGTAGTAGCCACCGCCGTTAGCGCACGAGCCCATCGAGATGACGTAGCGCGGCTCCGGCATCTGGTCGTAGACCTTGCGGAGCGCGGGAGCCATCTTGTTGGTCAGCGTGCCGGCGACGATCATGACGTCGGACTGGCGGGGCGAGGCGCGCGGCGCGACGCCGAAGCGCTCGAGGTCGTAACGCGGGCCGGACACCTGCATCAGCCCCTCGACGGCGCAGCAGGCAAGACCGAACGTCATCCACATGAGCGAGCCGGTGCGCGCCCAGGTGATGAGGTCGTCGGTCGCCGTAACTAGGAAGCCCTTGTCGGCGAGCTGGTTGTTGACCTCAAGGAAGAACGGATCGGCGTCGTCGCGCTTCAGCGGCTGGCCGGCGGACGAGACGAGCGGCTTGGCGGGGGTCGCGGCTAATCCCATTCCAGCGCTCCCTTACGCCACTCATAGATGAAGCCGATGGTGAGGACGCCGAGGAAGACGATCATCGACCAGAAGCCGAACCAGCCGATGGCGGCGAAAGACACCGCCCACGGAAACAGGAAGGCGACCTCAAGGTCGAAGATGATGAAGAGGATGGCGACGAGGTAGTAGCGGATGTCGAACTTCATGCGCGCGTCGTCGAACGCATCGAAGCCGCATTCGTAGGCGGAAAGCTTGGCCGGATCGGGATTCTTGTAGGCGACGATGAACGGCGCGACGAGCAGCGCGAGACCAATCAGCGCCGCCACGCCCATGAAGATGACGACCGGCACATAGGCGCTGAGCAGGGCTTCCATCTCGTCTCTCTATACCCTCGTCCACCCGTGCTTGCTGCAACGCAATGTTATCGGCAAGGCCTTCACATTGCTAGCGCTTTGGGAGATCCGCCAGGCGGCGGCGAGTGAGGGAATCCGGCGGTAAATCTCGGCTTCGTGGCTTAGCCGAGGCTAACCGCGCTTGGCAAGCCTGAAACGGTTCCAAACCACGGCCGTGCGACCGTTTGGCAACAGACTGCAAGGGGGCGCCGGCGCGCCTACGGCAACGCCAGCGTGAATTTGACGAACGGCCCCCAGCTGAACAGGTCAGGCGATGACGCCAGGCTGGGATCGGTGCTTTCGCTGCGGATATTCCACCACTGCGCACCGCGCACGCCGACCGACAGGGCGGCAAACGACAGCGGGTGATAGTCGAGCGCCACCTGCCCCTCGATGTTGTAGGCCGGAAGGTAGCTGCTGGTGCTGGAGACGTTGTTGGCGACCTGGCGCTGGCCGATGATGGCCGAGCCGGCGACGCCAGCCGAGACACCGAACGGCGAATTGGCAAACCGCCAGTCCCAATCGGCGCCGATGTGCGGCCCGAGGCCGGCATAGGTGCCGGTCAGGAAGCCGCTGCTCGACCCGACCTTGTCGACCGAGGCCTGATCGTTTTCGGCCAGCGCCCTGAGGCCGGCAAAGAACCGGAAGTCGCCGTTGGCCAAGGCCCGGTGGAAACCGACGTCGAAATCGGCGGTGGCAAAGGACAGCTTGCTGGCGAGATCGACCTCATCGGAGCCCGAAATCGAGCTCGCGCTGTTTTCGCCGAACCCGGAATAGGCCAGCGTCAGGCGCCAATCCTGGCTGTCGCCGATGCCATGACCGAAAGCCACCGAGCCATAGCCGCCATGGTCCTGCCCGAGCACCGCGGGCGGACTGTCAAGCACCGGCGTCTCGGTCGTGGTGACACCGGGGGTAGCGAACAACGGTCCGCCAACCACGGCAAGGTACCAATCATGGAAGCTGGGCGAGGCCGGAGCGGGCGATGCAGACGCTTGCCCCGCCGCGAAGGCGACTGCGGCAACCGACGAAAGCAACAGCGACCGGAAAGACATGCACCGACCTCACGCCACGAATCACATTACCCGCATGCCACGGCCGCGGTCTGTCACCCCGCCGCAACAACCCGGCTCAATCACGACGCCTGTGCGCCGGAAATCACGCGCTTGAGTGGCGCGCGCGAGCGGCTGGCGTATTCGCGCTTGAAGTAGATGCGATCGAACGAGCTGAGACGGCGGAGCTCCGCGAACAGCGAAAACAGGGCAGCGCGGTCGTCGGCGGCGACGACGGTCAGCACCACGGCATCGGGTGCGGCGCCGGCCGCCAAGGGTGCGAGCGCGACGCCGTCCGCCAGCCACGCCTCCGCCGCGCGCACCGTCGTCGGCAGCCATCCGCCGTAGCCGACCAGGCGATCGCGCGTCACCGCCGCCAGATGGTGTCCCTCATGCAGCTGGTACTGGAGCATGCGCACCAGATTGCCGAGGTCGTAGCGCGCGAACGGCTCGATCCCCGCGAGGAAATCGACAACGATGCCGAGGGTCTCGTACGACCCCTTGAGGCGCATGATGCGGAAATCGGCGGTCACGCGCGATCCTAGGCGCCGGCGCGAGCCGACGCAAAACACCGCGGAACCCGGATCGCGGCTTCAGTAGCCGACTACCATCATGACGACGCCGATCACCAATGCGGCGGCTGCAGGCAGCCACCCGAAGCGCGCCCAGGCAGGAGCCGCGGGCGCTCGCCCGTCGATGACGGAACGGGACGGATAGCGGCGATCGTAGAAGACGGCGATGGTGTCGCCCGGGTTATGCACGGCAAGTCCGGCCTCCGCAGCGCGCCGGGCCGCAGGGCCGGGCTGGAGCGTCGCCAGCGAGCCGACGTAAGCGTGGCCATCGACCTGATAGCGATATTGAAGGGGACGCATGTCGGCACGCCCCGTCAGCCGCTTGGCGGCTTCGGCGAGGGGCCCCTCCATGTCCTCCACGACCGCCGTCGTTTGCACGAGCCGCGCCGACATCATCCCGAGCTGGCCGAGCAGTATGCGGACGACCGACAGGACGCCGAGCGCCGCCAGCCCGATGGCGGCGAGGAAAGCGCCCCAGTCAAACATCTGGCTCGTGCCGTCCACGCCAACCGCCCTTCGCCGCACGCGGACCGGCGTCCGCAGAGACAGATGAGCATAGCGGATTTGGGAGAAAATGGCGGGAGCGACGGGGCTCGAACCCGCGACCTCCGGCGTGACAGGCCGGCACTCTAACCAACTGAGCTACGCCCCCGCGGGCGAACGCAGGCGAAGCCGAAGCGGGCCTGCCAACGTGTGGGCGACGAGTTAAGGGAGGGGCCGCGGCAAGTCAAGAAGACGACACCGCCGAAGCGGCCTGGTGGGCGGTGAGGGACTCGAACCCCCGACATCCACGGTGTAAACGTGGCGCTCTACCAACTGAGCTAACCGCCCGAAACTGCCGAGCCCCGATTTAGGCAGGGCCTCGCGGCGAAGCAAGGCCGTGGCGGTACGGGCGCCCTGCCCCGGACACGGAAAAGCCCCGCGCCTTGCGAAAGGCGCGGGGCTTTAATTCTGGCGCGAAGAAAGCGCTAGCGGTTGACCGCGTCCTTGAGGCCCTTGCCGGCCTTGAACTTCGGCGTCTTGGAAGCGGCGATCTTGATCGCCTCGCCGGTCCGCGGATTGCGGCCCATGCTGGCGGCGCGCTTGGCCACGGCGAAGTTTCCGAAACCAATGATCTTGACGTCGTCGCCCGTCTTCAGGGCGTCAGTGATCGCATCGAACGTCGCATCGACCGCCTGGCCGGCGCCCGCCTTCGACAGGCCGGTTTTGTCGGCAACGGCTGCGATTAGGTCGTTCTTGTTCATAAGGGTCCCTTTCCCTGATCAGAGCCGGCAAGCGAATCGCGCCCCGACTTCGCCGGGACAATCGTGCGGAAAGGACGGAGAGGCAAGAGAAAACGGCGGAATCCCGCGATTTTGATGGGGTCGCCTTATTTTTCGTTGCCGCCACAAAAGCGGAAATAGCTCGGCGATATCAGACGGTTACGCGAAAGGAGCGGCGCCGATACCGCATTGCGGGAGCGGCCGGACCGTAAATAACCGGTGAAAAATCGCGGAGTCCGGCACGATTCCGCGGGTTTTGGGTGAAGCCGTCCGGGCAAAGAAAAAGGCGCCCGTCGGGGTGGCGGGCGCCTTCGAGTGTGGATCGTATCCGACTAGTGGGCGGTGAGACCCTTGGAGACCTCGTCCTCGGCGACGACCGCCTCGGGCGCGACCTTGCTCTCTTCCCACTCGATCGGCTCGGGCGTGCGCACGAGCGCGTTCTTCAGGACCGCGTCCATGCGGGCAACCGGGATGATCTCCAGGCCGCTCTTCACGTTGTCCGGGATGTCGGCCAGATCCTTGACGTTGTCCTCAGGGATCAGAACCCGCTTCATCCCGCCGCGCAGAGCCGCGAGCAGCTTCTCCTTCAACCCGCCGATCGGCAGCACGCGCCCGCGGAGCGTGATCTCGCCCGTCATCGCCACGTCCTTGCGGACGGGAATGCCGGTCATGACCGAGACGATGGCGGTAGCCATCGCCACGCCCGCCGACGGACCATCCTTGGGCGTCGCGCCTTCCGGCACGTGCACGTGGATGTCGCGCTTCTCGAACAGCGGCGGCTCGATGCCGAAGTCGACCGCCCGGCTGCGGACGTAGGACGCCGCCGCCGAAATCGACTCCTTCATCACGTCGCGGAGGTTGCCCGTGACGGTCATGCGGCCCTTGCCGGGCATCATGACGCCTTCGATGGTCAGCAACTCGCCGCCGACCTCGGTCCAGGCCAGACCCGTGACCATGCCGACCGCATCCTCAAGCTCGACCTCGCCGTAGCGGAAGCGCGGCACGCCGAGGAACTCCTCGACGACCTTGGGCGTGACCTTGATCGTCTTCTTCTTCGACAGGATCAGGTCCTTGACGCCCTTGCGCGCTAGCGTCGCGAGTTCGCGCTCGAGATTACGGACGCCGGCTTCCCGCGTGTAGCGCCGGATGACCAGTTGCAGTGCGTCCGCGTCGATCGAGAATTCCTTCGACTCC
Organism: Pseudomonadota bacterium; assembly: GCA_048498575.1. GTDB lineage: Bacteria > Pseudomonadota > Alphaproteobacteria > Rhizobiales > Kaistiaceae > DASZQY01. The sequence goes on along the minus strand of JBEHXS010000029.1, from coordinate 12,763 downwards.
AGCCCGTGCTCCTTCAGGATCTTCGGGATCAGGTGGCGCCGCGAGATTTCGATCTTCTCGTCCTCGGTGTAGCCGGCGATGCGGATGATCTCCATGCGGTCCATCAGCGGCGCCGGAATGTTCAGCGTGTTCGCCGTGGTGATGAACAGCACGTTCGACAGATCGTAATCGACCTCGAGGTAGTGGTCGTTGAACGAGGAGTTCTGCTCCGGGTCCAGGACCTCCAGGAGGGCCGACGACGGATCGCCGCGGAAATCCATGCCGATCTTGTCCACCTCGTCGAGGAGGAAGAGCGGATTGGACTTCTTCGCCTTGCGCATCGACTGGATGACCTTGCCGGGCATCGAGCCGATGTACGTGCGCCGGTGACCGCGGATCTCGGCCTCGTCACGCACGCCGCCGAGCGACATGCGCACGAACTCGCGGCCGGTCGCCTTGGCGATCGACTTGCCGAGCGAGGTCTTGCCGACGCCGGGCGGGCCGACGAGGCACAGGATCGGCCCCTTCAGCTTGTTCGAGCGCGACTGCACCGCAAGGTACTCGACGATGCGGTCCTTGACCTTGTCGAGGCCGAAGTGATCCGCGTCCAGAACCTCCTGGGCGTAGTTCAGGTCGTACTTGACCTTCGACCGCTTGCCCCACGGAATGCCGAGCAGCCAGTCGAGGTAGTTGCGCACCACCGTCGCCTCGGCCGACATCGGGCTCATCTGGCGCAGCTTCTTCAGCTCGTTGGTCGCCTTCTCGCGAGCTTCCTTCGACAGCTTGGTCTTGGCGATCTTCTCCTCGAGCTCGGCGAGTTCATCCTTGCCGTCCTCGGAATCGCCGAGTTCCTTCTGGATCGCCTTCATCTGCTCGTTGAGATAGTACTCGCGCTGCGTCTTCTCCATCTGGCGCTTGACGCGCGAGCGGATGCGCTTCTCGACCTGCAGGACCGATATCTCGCTTTCCATGAGACCGAGCACGCGCTCCAGCCGCTCGACGACAGTCGGCAGCGCCAGGATCGCCTGCTTCTCCGGAATCTTGATCGCGAGGTGCGAAGCGACCGTATCGGCGGCCTTCGAGTAATCCTCGATCTGCCCCACCGCGCCGACAACCTCCGGCGAGATCTTCTTGTTGAGCTTCACGTAGTTCTCGAATTCGGCCAGCACCGAACGCGTCAGCGCCTCGGCCTCGACCGGGTCACCGACGTTGTCGGCAATGCGGCGCGCGTGCGCCTCGTAATAGGCTTCCTTGCCGGTGTAGCGCAGAATCTCGGCACGGCCGACGCCCTCGACCAGCACCTTCACGGTGCCGTCGGGAAGCTTCAGCAGCTGCAGGACCGAGGCCAGCGTGCCGACGCTGAAGATGGTCTCCGGGGTCGGCTCGTCCTCGCTCGGGTTCTGCTGGGTGGCGAGCAGAATCTGCTTGTCCGCCCGCATGACTTCCTCAAGCGCACGGATCGACTTCTCGCGGCCGACGAAGAGCGGCACGATCATGTGCGGGAAGACGACAATGTCGCGCAGCGGCAGGACGGGGAACACGTCGTCCCCGGAGCCGGCCGCTTCGGCGGGCAGTCCACTCGAACCGGTATTCTCAGTTGTCATGATTTCGTCCTTTGCTCCGGCACGCCGGCGTCCGAAGACGCGAGGCTGCCGGTGGAGGCGGGCGAACGCTGGGACGCTACACTAATCGACGCACGCCACCCGGTATGTGTGACAATTAGGTGGCGACGGGTGGCAGCAGTGTCAAGGACTTGCGGGCCACACCTCGGCGTTACCGGGGGGCCCGCCACCTGCCTCAGCTAGCGGTCGAGCCGACCTCTTCGCGACGCTCGGAATAGATGTAGAGCGGGCGCGCCTTGCCATCGACCACGTCGGCCGAAATGACGACTTCCTGCACGCCGTCGAGGCCGGGCAGGTCGAACATGGTTTCCAGGAGGATAGCCTCGAGGATCGAGCGGAGGCCGCGCGCGCCGGTCTTGCGCTCGATGGCGCGCTTGGCGATCGAGTTCAGGGCATCCGGGTGGATGGTGAGCTCGGTGTTCTCCATGTCGAAGAGGCGCGCGTACTGCTTCACCAGCGCGTTCTTCGGCTCGGTCAGGATCCGGATCAGCGCCGGCTCGTCGAGGTCTTCCAGCGTCGCCAGGATCGGCAGGCGGCCGACGAACTCGGGGATCAGGCCGAACTTGAGCAGGTCCTCCGGCTCGACCTCACGGAACAGCTCGCCCGTGCGGCGATCTTCCGGCGACGAGACGTTGGCCTGGAAACCGATCGAGGTCTTGCGGCCGCGATCGGAGATGATCTTCTCCAGCCCCGAGAATGCGCCGCCGCAGATGAACAGGATGTTGGTCGTGTCGACCTGCAGGAACTCCTGCTGCGGGTGCTTGCGGCCGCCCTGCGGCGGGACCGAAGCGACCGTGCCTTCCATGATCTTGAGCAGCGCCTGCTGCACGCCCTCGCCCGACACGTCGCGCGTGATCGACGGGTTGTCGGACTTGCGGCTGATCTTGTCGACTTCGTCGATGTAGACGATGCCGCGCTGCGCCCGCTCGACATTGTAGTCAGCGGCCTGGAGCAGCTTCAGGATGATGTTCTCGACGTCCTCGCCGACGTAGCCGGCCTCGGTCAGCGTCGTGGCGTCGGCCATCGTGAACGGCACGTCGAGGATGCGGGCGAGCGTCTGCGCGAGCAGCGTCTTGCCGCAGCCGGTCGGGCCGATGAGCAGGATGTTCGACTTGGCGAGTTCGACGTCGTTGTTCTTGGCGGCGTGGTTCAGCCGCTTGTAGTGATTGTGCACGGCGACCGAGAGCACGCGCTTGGCGTGGCGCTGGCCGATGACGTAATCGTCGAGGACGTTGCAGATCTCAGTCGGCGTCGGCACACCGTCGCGCGACTTGACCAGCGAGGACTTGTTCTCCTCGCGGATGATGTCCATGCAGAGTTCGACGCATTCATCGCAGATGAATACGGTGGGCCCGGCAATCAGCTTACGAACTTCGTGCTGGCTCTTGCCGCAGAACGAGCAATAGAGCGTGTTCTTGCTGTCGCTACCGCTGACCTTGCTCATTCAATTCACCCCAAGCTGCCGCGAGGTCGATGCCCGGCGGCGTAATTTACTACGCGCGTTCCCCCGAACGCAGGACATTCCCCCGACCTTACCGCCCGGCCTACCGGACGCAATCATTCCGGAGCGACTCAACCATGCTATGCGCGATTTGTTCAAGAGATACTTAACAGCCGGCGTAGCTTCGTCGAGGGCGGCAGCTCGCCGCGCCATCAGACTTTGGCGAGCTCCTTGACCCCGGTTTCCTGGTCGAGAGCGTCCCGGTTCGAGAACACCTTGTCGATGAGGCCGAAGTCGCGCGCCTCGGTCGCGGTCATGAAGTAGTCGCGGTCGAGCGTCTTTTCGATGGTCTCGTAGTTCTGGCCGGTATGCTGGACGTAGATTTCGTTCAGGCGCCGCTTCATCTTCACGATGTCCTCGGCGTGGCGCTCGATGTCCGAGGCCTGGCCCTGGAAACCGCCCGACGGCTGGTGGACGAGGATGCGCGCGTTCGGCAGCGCGAAGCGCAGGCCCTTCTCGCCGGCGGTGAGCAGGAGCGAGCCCATGGAGGCCGCCAGCCCGATGCACAGCGTCGAAACGGCCGGCCGGATGAATTGCATTGTGTCGTAAATCGCGAGCCCGGAGGTGACCACGCCGCCGGGCGAATTGATGTACATCGCGATCTCTTTCTTCGGGTTCTCGGACTCGAGGAAGAGAAGCTGGGCGGTGATCAGGGTCGCCATGTGGTCTTCGACCGGGCCGGTAACGAAGATCACACGCTCCTTGAGCAGCCGCGAATAGATGTCGAAGGCGCGCTCGCCTCGGTTGGTCTGCTCGACGACCATCGGCACAAGCTGGGCGTAGCGTTCAACGGGGTCCTGCATGGTCGTCCTTCCGGCAGCTATCGGGGAATACGTCACGGCCGGGCAACGAATCCCGTGCCCGTGTGCGCGGTATAGATATGTCAGCGGGTAGCGTGGCGGAAGGGGTGCCGAAAAGCCCCCTTCCCCGCACCTTCCGGGCTGTTCCCCCCAAGCCTGCGGCCTAGAGGACGCCCTCGTCCTCGCGCAGCAGCTCGTCCCGGGTGACCGGTTTGTCGGTGACCTTGGCGAGCTCGAGGATGTGATCCACCACCTTCTGCTCGAACACCGGGGCGCGCAGGGCCGCCATCGCCTCGGGGCTCTGGCGATAGTAGTTGGCGATGGTCTGCTCCTGGCCGGGGAAGTTACGCATCTGGGCGCGGAGCGCGCGCTGCGTCTCTTCGTCGGTCACTTCGATCTTATTGCGCTCGCCGACCTCGGACATGATGAGGCCGAGACGCACGCGGCGCTCGGCGATCTTGCGGTAATCGGCGCGGGCCGCTTCCTCGGTCGTGCCCTCGTCCTCGTAGGTGCGGCCGTCACGGGCGAGCTGATCGCTGATCTGCCGCCAGATCGAATCGAACTCCTGGTCGACCAACGCCGGCGGCAGCGGGAAATCGTGGCGCTTGTCGAGCTCGTCGAGGAGCGAGCGCTTGAGCTTCTGGTCGGAGGCGATCTTGTACTGCTGCTCGAGCTGCTGGCGCACCGTATCGCGGAGCGCGGCGAGATCGGTGAGACCGAGACGCACGGCGAGCTGGTCGTCGACCACGGCCGGATCGGCCGAAGCGACAGCCTTCACGGTGATGTCGAACGTCGCTTCCTTGCCGGCCAGATCCTTGGCGGCGTAATCGGCCGGGAAAGTCACGGTGATCGTCTTCTGGTCGCCGGTGGAGAGACCGACAAGCTGCTCCTCGAAGCCAGGGATGAAGCGGCCGTCGCCGATGGTCAGCACGGCGTTCTCATCGGTACCGCCCTGGAACGTCTCGCCGTCGATCTTGCCGACGTAGGAGACGGTGACGCGATCGCCGGTCTCGGCCGCCGCGTTCTTGGTGGCGAACGAGCGGGTGCTCTCGGCGAGCTGCTTGAGCTGGACGTCAATGTCTTCGTCGCTCGCCTTGTAGACGGGGCGCTCGACCGCGATCTCGCCGAAGTTGGCGAGGGTGACGTCGGGCATCACCTCGTAAGACATCGTGTAGGCAAGGTCGGCGGAGCCTTCGAGGACCTTCTGCGATTCCTGCTCGTCCTCGGGCAGCTTGTAGTTCGGCTGGCTGACGGCCTTCTCGTTCCGCTGCGCAAGCGTGTCGCGCGCGACCTCCGAGAGCATGTTCTGCACGATCTCCGCCATCGCCGAGCGACCGTACAGGCGCTTCAGGTAGTTGAGCGGCACCTTGCCGGGACGGAAGCCCTTGATGCGGACCTCATCCTTGAGCGAGGTCAGGCGCTCGTTCAGTCGGGTGCCCAGCTCCTCGGCCGGGATAACCACGGCAAACTCGCGCTTCAACCCGTCGACGGTAGTTTCGGTTACTTGCATCGTACGCCGTCCCGTTCCTCGCGTGCCGTGGCCGCCGGTAATCAAGTGTCTCGCTGGCATGAAAAAGGATCGACGTCGTGGTGCGGGCGGAGGGGCTCGAACCCCCACGACTTTCGTCACGGGAACCTAAATCCCGCGCGTCTACCAATTCCGCCACGCCCGCCCGAAGGCCAATTGCGGCCGCGGCCCAGCAAGGCGCGCCTCTATAACATCGGCCTTGGGGCGTTCAAAGGGAAAATGGGACGCCGGCGAAGCCCCTAAAGCCAACGCAAAGCGGCGGCAATCGCGCCGCCGACGCCGAGCGTGAGCAGGATGGGCGTCGACAGGCCGCCGATGTCCGCCGGCAGGAACAGAAGGCCGAGGTGGCCGATGATGAGACTGCCGGCGATCGCACCGATGTGGGGGAAGTAAGGCTGAAGACGGTCCACGCTTTGCTCCGCTGGCCATGGTTGGCGGGCCGGTCAGGCGTCCCCTTTCGAGACGCCACCCTGCCGCTTGCCGTGGACGTGGCAAGCGCGCTGCCAGACGACGTGGCTAACGGGAGCGATTGGCGAGTTCGGTAAACACGTCCGGCAGGACCTCGGGAATGTCCTCCGCGATCAGGCCGCGGCCCTTCACCAGGCCGGCCTCGCCATGCAGCCAGACGGCCGCGGACGCAGCCTGCAGCACGGGCATGCCCTGCGCCAGCAGGCCGCCGACCATGCCGGCGAGCACGTCGCCGCTGCCGGCCGTGGCAAGCTGGGGCGGAGCGTTGTCGGCGATCAGCGCCTCGCCGTTCGGCGCGGCGACGACGGTGTCGGGGCCCTTGAGGACGATGACGGCACCGGATGCCTTCGCCGCGGCGCGCGCCCTCTCGACCTTCGATTCGTTCGGCGCGATCTCGGGAAACAGCTTGGCGAACTCGCCCTCGTGCGGCGTCATCACGACGGGCGCCGAGCGCGCCTTGATGCGCTCGAACAGGCGCTCGCCCTTGCCGGTGAACGAAGTCAGCGCATCGGCGTCGAGCACGACCGCGGCGCGCGACGACAGCGCCACCTCGACCAGCTCGATCGACGTCTGGTCGAGGCCGAGCGCGGGGCCGATGACGACCGCGTTCCGCCGCTGGTCGGCGAGGATCGCGGTAAGCCCGCCCGCGCCGTCCATCGGCAGCAGCATGATCGCGGTGAGGTGCGCGGCGTGGGCGGCGAGCGCCTCGGGCGGCGACGCGACGGTGACGAGGCCGGCGCCGACACGGAGCGCTCCCCGCGCCGAAAGGCGCGAGGCGCCGGTCCGTGTCGCCGGCCCGGACACGACGACGCAGTGGCCGCGCGTGTATTTGTTCTGGTCGTAGGCCAGCGGCGGCAAGCGCCAGCGCGCCGGCGTGTTGCGCCACAGGTGCGGCTTGATGGTGTCGAGCACCGACGGCGCGATGCCGATGTCGGCGACCGTGATGCGGCCGCTGTTGTGGCGGCCGGGCTGGAGCAGGTGCCCGGGTTTCAGGCGGAAGAAGGTGACCGTCTCATTGGCCTCGATCGCGGTGCCGAGCGGCTTGCCGGTGAGGCCGCTGATCCCGCTCGGCAGATCGACGGCGACGACATAGACGCCGGAACGGTTGACGGCGTTGATGGTCTGCGCCGCGACGCCTTCGACCGGCCGGTCGAGCCCGGCGCCGAACAACGCATCGACGATGATGTCGGCTTCCTCGGCGATGGCGGGCGCGAGGCCCTTGGTGAAGCCGGTCCACGAAGCCGCCGCGAAGGCCGCATCGCCCTTCAGCTTGTCGCGCGGCGCAAGCAGCCCGACGCTGACCTCATAGCCCGCCTCGGCAAGAAGGCGCGCCGCGACGAAGCCATCGCCGCCATTGTTGCCCGGCCCGGTCATCACTGCGACCCGGCCGTTCGGCCGTGCCCGCCGCACTGCCTCGGCCACCGCCACGCCGGCGCGCTCCATCAGGGCAAGCCCGCTGGTGCCGGAAGCAATGGTGATCTGATCCGCCTGCCCCATCTCGGCGGGCGTCAGAATCTCCGAAGCACCCTGAACGAGCGGCACGGCGGCAGAATACCCGTTGCCCCGCGGTTCGTCGCCGCCGAGCAGGTTGGTGAACCTTGCGGCCCACTGTTCATCAATTGACGCAGTTTTGGTCAATTGCCTATTCCCTACGCAAAGATTGACCGGGACCACCAGCCCGCCCATGGTGCAGCGCACGGACGCGCCACTTTTCCCGGCAGTGACGCTCAGTCTCCCGGCTGGCATGGAGTCTGCAAATCGCCGGGCAATCCGCGGCCTCCGCCAGCGCCAATGCTGGCTGCCGCCCTTCGGAGAAGCGGTCCCCATGAAGAAGATTGAAGCCATCATCAAGCCCTTCAAGCTCGATGAGGTGAAGGAAGCGCTTCAGGAGGTGGGCCTGCAGGGGATTACTGTCACGGAAGCGAAAGGCTTCGGCCGCCAGAAGGGTCATACGGAACTCTACCGTGGCGCCGAGTACGTCGTCGACTTCCTGCCGAAGGTAAAAGTGGAAATCGTGCTCGGCGACGACATGGTCGAGCGCGCTGTCGACGCAATTCGCAGGGCTGCGCAAACCGGCCGCATCGGCGACGGCAAGATTTTCGTGTCAAACGTTGAGGAAGCCGTGCGCATCCGTACCGGCGAAAGCGGAATGGACGCCATCTGATCTTATCCACAGGCGCGGTGGCGCACCGCTACCGGTGCGCGCTTCCGGCCAGCATCGAAGCCAACACCATTATGGTCTTGGAGAAGGGGAAACTATGACGACCGCCAAGGACGTACTGAAGCTTATCAAGGACAAGGACGTGAAGTACGTCGACTTCCGTTTCACGGATCCGCGCGGCAAGTGGCAGCACGTCACCTTCGACGTGGGCCTGGTTGACGACGAGGCCTTTAGCGAAGGCCTGATGTTCGACGGCTCCTCGATCGCCGGCTGGAAGGCGATCAACGAGTCCGACATGAAGCTGATGCCCGATCCGAACACGGTCGCGGTCGATCCCTTCTTCGCCCAGACGACGCTCTCCATCGTCTGCGACATTCTCGAGCCGCTGACCGACGAGCCCTACGATCGCGACCCGCGCTCGATCGCCAAGAAGGCCGAGAAGTACCTGCAGCAGACCAAGATCGGCGACACCGTGTTCTTCGGCCCGGAAGCCGAGTTCTTCGTGTTCGACGACGTCAAGTTCTCGACGCAGCCGTACAACACCGGCTTCCGCATCGACGACGTCGAGCTGCCGATCAACTCCGACACCGATTACGAGACCGGCAACCTCGGCCACCGCATCGGCACCAAGAAGGGCTACTTCCCGGTGCCGCCGCTGGATTCCCTCCAGGACATGCGCTCCGAGATGCTGGGCTCCATGGCCTCCATGGGCGTCAAGGTCGAGAAGCATCACCACGAGGTGGCTTCCGCCCAGCACGAGCTCGGCATGAAGTTCGGCCCGCTCGTCACGATGGCCGACCACCTGCAGATCTACAAGTACTGCATCCACCAGGTCGCCAACGCCTACGGCAAGACGGCGACGTTCATGCCGAAGCCGATCTACGGCGACAACGGCTCGGGCATGCACGTGCACCAGTCGATCTGGAAGGGCGGCAAGCCGCTGTTCGCCGGCAAGCAGTACGCCGACCTCTCGGAAGAGTGTCTGTTCTACATCGGCGGCATCATCAAGCACGCCAAGGCGCTGAACGCCTTCACCAACCCGCTCACCAACTCGTACAAGCGTCTGGTGCCGGGCTACGAGGCGCCGGTGCTGCTCGCCTACTCCTCGCGTAACCGTTCGGCCTCCTGCCGCATCCCGGTTACCAACAACCCGAAGGCCAAGCGCGTCGAGGTCCGCTTCCCCGATCCGGGCGCGAACCCCTACCTCGCCTTCGCCTCGATGCTGATGGCCGGCCTCGACGGCATCAAGAACAAGATCCATCCCGGCGAGGCGATGGACAAGAACCTCTACGACCTGCCGCCGAAGGAGCTGAAGCGCATCCCGACCGTTTGCGGGTCGCTGCGCGAGGCCCTCGCCAACCTCGAAAAGGACCACGAGTTCCTGAAGGCCGGCGACGTGTTCACCGACGACATGATCGAGTCCTACATCGAACTGAAGATGGAAGACGTCGCGCGTTTCGAGATGACGCCGCATCCGGTCGAGTTCGAGATGTACTACTCGGTCTAGGCCAAACAGACGCGTATCAATGCGAAGGGCGCCCGCGCGGGCGCCCTTCTTCTTTTTGGAGAGGACGCGGGCCGGCTACTTGCGCCGGTGAGTTCGGACGCCTGTAGGGCGGGGAATATTGTTCGAGCACAGCGATCACGTTCCGCCGCCGGCGCAGACGGTGGCCGCATGCAGCCGTTCGATAGCGCCCAGAACCTGATCCAACGCGCCCATTCGTGCGCCCCGGCAAGCTGCAACCTCAGGTTAGAACGACCGCCCGCCGGCGGCGACGGCGCCCATTCGGCAATGCGATTTGATTCCGCCGCGCGATAGTCCGACAATAGCCTGGCACACCGAGCATCAAGCAGAGTCGCGCACCGGCGCACTCACCCCTCATCCGATGGATTTGCCGCACGGCGGGGTCGAGCCCCCCGCCTTCCTAACCGAGCGTAGTCCGCATCTGCGTTTCGTCATCCCGGCGATCGTCGCGACGGCGTTCCTGATGGAACAGCTCGACCAGACGGTGATCATCACCGCGATCCCCAGCATGGCGGAATCGCTGCACACGACGCCGCTCAGCCTCAACCTCGCGGTGACGGCCTACGTCCTTTCGCTGGCGATGTTCATTCCGCTGAGCGGCTGGCTCGCCGACCGCTTCGGGCCGCGGCGCATCTTCGCCCTCTCGCTGCTCGTGTTCACGGTGGGCTCGATGCTGTGCGGCATTGCCACCAGCTTCGAGATGATGATCGCGACGCGTATCCTCCAGGGGCTCGGCGGCGCGATGATGACGCCCGTCGGGCGGCTCATCCTGATCAGCAGCTTCCCGCGCCGGCAGCTCGCGGTGGCGATGACCTACATGACCTACCCCGCCGTGATCGGCCCGCTCATCGGCCCCGTCATCGGCGGTCTGTTCACCACGTACCTGTCGTGGCGCTGGATCTTCTTCATCAACGTGCCGTTCGGCATCGCCGGCATGATTGCGGCGCTGCGCTACGTCGAGGACATCCATGGCGACAAGAGCGCCCGCTTCGACCTGCCCGGCTTTCTGCTCGTCGGCTTCGGCTTCACGCTGCTGCAGCTCGGCATGGAGAGTATCGGACGCGGTCCCTTGCCGCCGCTGGGCACCATCGCGACCTTGCTGGCGGCGCTGATTCTGCTTGCCGCTTTCGTCCGCTATGCCCGCCACGTCAAGGCGCCGACGGTGGACCTGACGCTGTTCCGCGACCGCGCCTTCCGTCTCGGCACGCTCGCCGGCGGGCTCTGCCGGATCGGCTACAACGGCGTGCCGTTCCTGCTGCCGCTGCTCCTGCAACTGGGCTTCGGACTGACGCCGCTGGCTTCCGGCGCCGTCACCGGCGTCACCGCCCTGGCCTCCCTGCCGGTTCGCTCGTTCGTCGTGCCGCTGCTGCGCCGCTGGGGATTCCGCTCCGTGCTGATCGGTAGTGCGGTCTTGGGCTCGCTTGTCACCGCCTCCTTTGCGGTGTTGCAGGCGGACACGCCGAAATGGATCCTGCTCATCATCGTCGCTGTGTTCGGCATAACGCGCAGCACCCAGTTCATGTCGAGCAACATGCTGGCCTACGCCGATATTCCGGCGCCGCGGCTGAGCCGCGCCACGAGCCTCGGCGCCGCGCTCCAGCAGCTGAGCGTTTCCTTCGGCGTCTCGACGGCCGCTATCATGCTGGCGCTGGTCGCCGGTGGCAGCGGCACGCTGAGCACGGCGAACTTCCATACGGCGTTCCTGCTTTCCTCGCTCATTCCCCTGCTCGCCATCCCGGGCTTCACGAGGATTCGCGACGGCGACGGCGAGGCCGTGATCATGCGGCCGACGTAGCCGCCGCGTTCACGGCAACCGGAACGCCGGGTCGAACCCGAACACGACCCGGGCCTTTTCGATGGACACGGCTCCGTCATCGTCCGCGATGTTGTAGGCGCCGGCCGCGCCGCGCGTGAGGGCAAGCGCAGTTGCCTTTGCGGCGGCATCCACATGCACGGACGGCGGCTCTGCGGGACCCTCGCTCCATGTGCCCGGCCCGTATAGCCGGGCGTAGCGCATAACGACGCCGGCGAGGCCGGGCGTCTCCAGCACGAACCGTTCGAGCGCGAGAATGGCACGCGAGGCCGGATCGATCGGGTCGCTTTCCCGATGCGGCAGCGGACCCGGTGCATAGGCAAACGCGATGCTCTGCGCCACGACCCGCGCCGCGCCCGCCGCCAGCGCGGCATTGACCAGATTTTCGCTGGCGACGATGCGGAGCCGCGCGTTCCGCTCCTGCATGGCCGGGCGGTCGGCGGGATCGTAAACCTGCGGGAGATCGGTGAGCTCGTGGATCACCACCTCCGGCTTCGCCGCGGCGATCGCCTGCCTTGCCGCGGCGGCGTCCATGAAATCGACGATTGCCGGGATCACGCCCCGCTGGGCAAGCCCGGCGGCGCGCTCCGTCTTGCGGGTGGAGCCGACGACGATGTGCCCATCCGCCAGAAGCAGCGGCACGAGACGACGGCCGATCGCGCCGGTGGCACCAGCAAGGAATATCCGCATGGTCTCTCCCTCCTCCGCCGGAAAGTCTCGCCATGATACGACTGACGCAAGGAGGCTCCGCCAGCGAATGGCACGTCCGACCCGCATCACGCGGCAATTCTTCGACCGCAGCGTCCATGAGGTAGCCCCGGCGCTGATCGGGGCGACGCTGTTGTTCGACGGCGTCGGCGGCATCATCGTCGAGGTCGAAGCGTACCACCACACCGACCCGGCGGCGCACAGCTATGGCGGCGAGACGCCACGGAACGCCGTGATGTTCGGGCCGCCGGGCTTCGCCTACGTCTACCGGTCGTACGGCATCCACTGGTGCGTGAATTTCGTCTGCGAGCCGAAGGGGAACGCGAGTGCCGTGCTCATCCGCGCGCTGCGGCCGACGGAGGGCCTCGCGACCATGCGCCGTCGCCGCGGCGTGCGCGACGAGCGCGCGTTATGCTCCGGGCCGGGCAAGCTCTGTCAGGCGCTGGGGATTACCGGCGACCATAGCGGGTTGCCCCTCAACCGCGCGCCGTTCGCCCTTTATACGGCGCCCTCGCCGGCCGACGTCGTCGCCGGCGTGCGCATCGGCATCACCAAGGCGGCGGATTTGCCCTGGCGGTACGGGCTCGCCGGCTCGCCGTTTTTGTCCAGGCCGTTTCGATGATCGCAAAAAGAGGATGCGCCGCGGAGGTAATCCCCC
>JBEHXS010000028.1:0-20792 GCA_048498575.1 Pseudomonadota bacterium | reverse complement strand
ACGATCCCGGTTAGCCGCGCGCCGCGACGTACTTCCGCCAGCCGCCGAAGCTTGAGATGTCGCGCGCCCCCTCGGCGCCCGCCGCCTCGCAGACGAAGCCCTTGACCGACGTGCCGTCGGCGAGCGCCACCGTGCCGATGGCGAGCGGACCCGGCACGCGCGCGAGGATTTCGCCGACCGCGGCCGGCGATAGCGCCCATACCTCGGTCGCGATCGAGGCGCCGCCGCTCCCGACACGCACCAGTCCCGGGCGTTCGGGCGGGCCGCCGTTCAGCGCATAGAGCCGGTAGTCGGGCGCCGTATTGGCGGCACGCAGGAAGATCCCGCCGCGATCGGTGAGCTCGCGGTTCAGGGCCATGCCGGAAAGGTGCGCGCCGACGACGGCGACCTCGACTGTGCCCGCCGGCGTCGCCGTCTTTGCCGGCTGCGACTTCGGCAGCGGACGCCCGGTAGCACCCATCTTCACGCCGGCCTTGGCGTGGATCTCGGCGGCGAGCGCGGCGAGCAGGCCGTCGCGGCCGGCCGGCGCGATCAGCGTGACGCCGGCCGGCAGACCGTCGCGCCGGAACGGCCCGGGCACCGCAATGGCGCAGAGGTCGAGCAGGTTGACGAAGTTGGTGTAGGTGCCGAGGCGCCGGTTCGGCCCCAGCGGGTCGGCGGCCACCTCGGCGACGGTGCAGACGTCCGGCATCGACGGCACGACGAGCACGTCGATCTCGTCCCATACGGCGGCGCAGATCTTGGCCAGCGCCGCCAGCCGGTACTGGTCGGCGAAGGCGTCGGCGGCGGAGAAGCGGCGCGAGCCCTCGATGATCGTGCGCGTCACCGGGAACAGCGCCTCGGGCTTCGCCTCGACGAAATCGCGGATCGCGGCATAGCGCTCGGCCACCCACGCACCCTCGTAAAGGCGCTGCGCCGCGGCGAAAAACGGCGCGAGATCGACGGGCTTTGCCCTGGCGCCGAAATCGGGAAACGTGGCGAGCGCCGCGTCGAACGCGGCGGCGGCAATGTCGCTGCCGAAGATGCGGCCGCTGGCATCGGGCACGCCGAGGCGCACCACCGGCGGGCGCGCCATGACGCCGAGAGACAGCCGGCGCGCATAAGGATCGTCGGCGTCGTAGCCGGCGGCGACATTGGCGGCGCGCCAGGCATCGTCGGTCGTCGTCGCGAATACCGAGACGCAGTCGAGCGAGCGGCACGCGGGCACGACGCCGCTCGCCGAGAGCACGCCGCGGCTGGGCTTCAGCCCGACGATATTGTTCAGCGCCGCGGGAACGCGACCCGAGCCGGCAGTGTCCGTGCCAAGCGCGAACGAGACGATGCCGCGCGCCACCGCGACCGCCGAGCCGGACGACGAGCCGCCAGGCACGATCGCCGGATCGAAGGCGTTCTTCGGCACCGGATAGGGCGTGCGCATGCCGACGAGGCCGGCGGCAAACTGGTCGAGGTTGGTCTTGCCAATGAGAATGGCGCCGGCCGCCAGGAGCCGCGCCACCACCGGGGCGCTCGCCTTCGGAACGTACGCAAATTCCGGGCAGGCCGCGGTCGTCGGCAGGCCGGCGACGTCGATGTTGTCCTTGACTGCGAAGGGCACGCCCCAGAGCGGGTACGCCGTGGCATCGAACGGCGGTAGCGCGCGGGCGGCGGCGGTCGCCGCCTTCTCGTCGACCAGCGCGAGGAAGATGCCCGGATCGGCAGCGGCGGCAATCCGCCGGTAGACTTCCGCGGCCGTGGCAGCAGGGTCGGCGCCGGCGGCGTAGGCGGCATGAAGCGCGCCGATATCGAAGTCAAAATCCGCCATTCCTGCCCCTTCGCGCCACGCGATTTCTCAGCGCAAGGGAATGCAATTCATCGGCCAACAGCGCAAGGCCCGCAGGCGATTTTTTCAGGCCCGGCCGGCGTCTTCCAGAATCATCTCGGCGCCCTTCTCGGCGATCATGATGGTCGGCGAATTGGTGTTGCCGGAAGTGATCGTCGGCATGATCGAGGCGTCGACGACGCGAAGCCCGGCCAGCCCACGCAGCCCGAGGCGCGGATCGACCACGGCGCGCTCGTCGTCGCCCATGCGGCAGGTGCCGACCGGGTGGAAGATGGTCGTGCCGATCTCGCCGGCAGCGCGGGCAAGATCGGCGTCGGTGGCGAAGTCGCTGCCCGGCTTCCGCTCGCGCGGGCGGTAGGGCGCATAGGCTTTCGTCTCCAGCGCAATCCGCCGGGTCAGGCGGATCGAATCGATCGCTACGCGCCGGTCGGCGTCGGTGGCGAGGTAGTTCGGCTGGATCGCCGGCGCCTCGCGTGGATCGGCGCTTTTCAGGCGAATGGAGCCGCGGCTCTCCGGCCTCAGGTTGCACGTCGTGATGGTGAAGGCCGGGAAGCGATGCAGCGGCTCGCCGAACCTGTCGAGGCTGAGCGGCTGGACGTGAAACTCGACGTTCGGCGTCGCGTACTCGGGCGCGGAGCGCGTGAAGCCGCCCATCTGCGAGGGCGCCATGGTCATCGGGCCGCGCCGCGCGAGCGCATACTGCGCCGCCATCGCCGCCTTGCCGACGAGACTGTTGGCGCGGGTGTTCAGCGTGGGCACGCCGGTCACTTCGAAGATCATGCGGAGCTGGAGGTGGTCCTGCAGGTTCTCGCCGACGCCGGAGAGCGCATGCGCGGTCGCGATGCCGTGGGCGGCGAGCAGCGCCGGATCGCCGATGCCGGAAAGCTGGAGCAGGTGCGGCGAGTTCACCGCGCCGGCGGCAAGGATCACTTCGCGGCCGGCGCGAATCGTCTTCGGCTCGCCGCCGTGGCGGAGCGTCAGCCCGGCGACGCGCCCGCCTTCGATCACCAGCCGCTCGGCCTGCGCATCGGTCCACACCGTGAGATTAGGCCGCGCCAGCGCCGGCTTGAGGAAAGCGCGCGCCGTCGACCAGCGGCGGCCGCGGCGCTGGTTCACCTCGAAGTAGCCGGTGCCCTCGTTGTCGCCGCGGTTGAAATCGGGCGTGCGCGGGATGCCCTCTTCCTCTGCGGCCGCCTGGAAAAGATCGAGCACCTTCCACGACAGACGTGGCCGCTCGACGCGCCATTCGCCGGCCGCGCCGTGCAACTCATCGGGCGGGCCGACGCGCTGCTCGCTCCTGCGGAAATAGGGCAGCACGTCGTCCCAGCCCCAGCCGGCGTTGCCGAGCTGGCGCCAGTGATCGTAGTCCGCCGCCTGGCCGCGCATGTAGATCATGCCGTTGATGGCGGACGAGCCGCCGAGCACGCGGCCGCGCGGATAGGCGAGCGAACGCCCGTTCAGCCCCGGCACCGCTTCCGTGCGATAGCACCAGTCGGCGCGCGGATTGCCCATGGCGTAGAGATAGCCGACGGGAATGTGCAGCCAGATCCAGTTGTCGCGGCCGCCGGCCTCGAGCAGCAGCACGCGATAGCGCCCGGACGCGGTCAGGCGATTGGCGAGCACGCACCCGGCGCTGCCGGCGCCGACGATAATGAAATCGTATCGGGCCTCCGGCAGGCTTGCCGTCACGCGACGCCTCTCAGCCTCGTCTTCGCCGGCGCATTCACCAGATTGCGCAGCTTGCCCTCGCGCAGATAGAGCATCGCGGTTTCGACGGCGAGGCGGCGGGCATCGCTGACGCTCTCCGGGCTCGACCAGGCGGCATGCGGCGTCAGCAGCAGGCGGTCGCCGACCAGCGGGTCGTGGCGGCCGCGATAGGCAAGCGCAATGGCGTCATCGGCGAGCGGCGGCTCGACCGGCAGCACGTCGAGGCCGGCGCCGGCGATGATCCGTTCGCGCAGCGCGTCGATCAGGGCCGGCACATCGACGATGGCGCCGCGCGCCGTGTTGATGAGCACCGCGTCGCGCCGCATCTGGCGAAGCGTCGTCGCGTTCATCATGCCGCGCGTCTCCTCGGTCAGCGGCGTGTGCAGGCTGACCACGTCGCTCGCCGCGAGCAGCGCGCCAAGCGTCTCGGTGCGCTCGACGCCGACCGCAATCTCGGTGCCGCGCGAGACGTAGGGATCGTAGGCGACGACGTCCATGCCGAAGGCGCGGGCGCGGAGCGCCGTCGCCGTGCCGATGCGGCCGAGGCCGACCACGCCGAAGGTGCGCCCGCGCAGGCGGCGGACAAGCGGCGCCACCGTATAATCGAAGCCGGCGCGCGGATCGGCGACGAGGTGTTGGTGATAGGTGACGATGCCGCGGCGGAGCGCCAGCATCAGGGCGATGGCGTGATCGGCGACTTCGCTGGTGCCGTAATCCGGCGTGTTCGCCACCGGAATGCCCGCCTCGGCCGCCGCTTCCAGGTCGATGTGGTCGAAGCCGACGCCGGCGCGCACGATGATGCGGCAGCGCTTCAGCATCGCGATGAAATCGCGGTCGATGGGCAGCGCATGCCACGCCACGATCGCGTCGCAGGCGGCAATGACGTCGGCGGGCAGCTCCTGCACCGACGTGGCGCGGAAGATTTCCCAGTCAACGTCCGGTCCGGCGGTCTGGCGCTCGATGATGCCGTCGTCGGGGTACTGGGCGTCCGGCGTAAGCAGGCGAAAGCGCGACATTGGTTTTCCTTGGATGCGGGCGCGACGGCCTAGAATCGGTAGATGCGAAGGGCGTTATCGTGAAAGAGGGCGGATTGTTCCGCCGGAGAGAAGCCGGCGACGATTTCCTCGAAGGCGCGATAGACGGCCGTGAAGGACGAGTACAGCCGGTCGACCGGAAAGTTAGAGCCGAACATGGCGCGGTCGACGCCGAAATAGTCGATGGCCGCCAGAATGTACGGGCGAATGGTCGCGGTGCTCCACCGGTGGTCGACCATGCCGAGACCGGACAGCTTGACGACGATATTGGGCTCGGCCGCCATGCGTTTCATGCCGGCGTGCCACGCGGCAACGCCGTCGGGATCGCCGGCGAGCGGCATGCCGGCGTGGTTGACGATGAGGAGCGTGTCGGGATTGGCCCGCGCGAGGTCCGCCGCCTCCGCCATCTGCGAGGCATAGAGCTGAAGGTCGAAGGCCAGCCCATACTTCTTCAGCAGCCGGAAATTGGCGAGCCAGACCTCGTCCCGCAGCAGGTCGTGATCGGTGAACGTCAGCTTTGGGTTCGGATGCCAGTTCACGATCTGGCGGATGCCGCGCACCTTCGGGAACGCTGCGTGCGCGGCAATGATCTTCTCGACGCCGGGATCGTTCAGCCTGGCGTGCGCGACGACGACCTGCGCCAACTTTTCGGAAGCAGGAATCGAATCGAGCCAGCGCGTCTCGGCGACCGCGTCGTGCGGCACGGCTTCGACATGCACCGTGCCGACGACCTCGTAATCGGCGGCATCGGCCCGGTAATCGGCGGGCAGGTAGTCGCGGATGATCGACGCGAGATCGCCGAGCATGCCCTCGCCGCCCTGCTTGTCCTGCAGCCACGGATAATTGTAGCCGGCCGACAGCTGCCACAGGTGCTGGTGGGCATCGACGATCTTGCGCTTCGCCATCTCTCCTCCCCCTACGCCTCGCGGTCACCGCGCCGCGCCAGCGCGCGCTGCGTCAGGATCGCGGCCAGCACGACGACGCCGAAGATGATGCTGCGCACGCCCTGCGGAATGTTGCCGATGACGAGCACCGTGGTGAGCAGCGTCGTGAAGATGACGGCGGCGAAGGTGCCGCCATAGCCGCCGCGGCCGCCAAACATTGACGTGCCGCCGAGCACCACCGCCGCCACCGTCGGCAGGACGAACTGGTCACCCATGCCGAGGAAGGCGAGACCGGAGAACGCCGCGAACAGGATGCCGGTGATCGACGTGGTCAGGCCGCACGCGACATAAGCCGCCATGATGACGCGATCGTTGCGGATGCCGCTCAGGTAGCTGACGCGCGGGCTTTCGCCGACGCCGAGCAGCATGCGGCCCGGCCGCGTGTAGCGGACGGCAACAATGGTGAGCGCCGCTAGCAACGCCCACAGGACAAGCATCGCGGGGATCGCGCCGATGCTGCCGGTGGCGAGCGCGCGGACCAGCGGCGCAATCGCGCCGCTCGGCGTGCCGCCGGTATAGAGCAGGGTCGCGCCGAGCATGATGTTGTTCATGGCGAGCGTCATGACGATCGGCGAGATACGCAGCTTGACGATGCCGAAGCCGTTGACCAGCCCGATCACCGGCCCGACGGCCAGCGCCGCGGCGATTGCCGGGACGAGATTGGCATCGGCGCCCTGGCACAATCCGGTAAACACGACGGCCGAGGCCGTAAGCACCCACGGCAGCGACAGGTCGATGCCGCCGGTCAGCATGACGATCGTCTGGCCGATGGCGGCGATGCCGAGGAACGACGCCAGCTTCAGGAGCTGCAGCAGATTGGTCGAGGTGGCGAAGCCCGGCGCCATGCGCTCGCCGACGAGGACGAGCACGACGGAGAACACGACGAGCAACACCGGCGCGGCGGCCCTGATCCGCAGGGCGCCGGCCGCGCGCGGCGCGGCAGAAAGCGGCGGGCTCTCGGGCATCGCCGTCATGCCGCCGCCCTCCGCGGCGCGACGATGGCGCGGAGCCAGTCGCGCGAGCCGCCGCTGCCCACCACCGCGAGCAAAATCGCGCCGTTGATGACGCTTTGGTAGAACGACGAAATCTCTGCGAAGTAAAGCAGGCTGCCGGTGATCGTCAGGATGAGCGCGCCGCTGACCACCCCGAGCGCCGTGCCGCGCCCGCCGGACAGCGGCACGCCGCCGATGACCACCGCCGCGATCGAGGTCAGGATGTAGCTGTCGCCGGTGGTCGGCGAGCCGCTCAGGGTCGCGACGCCGAGGTACATGCCGCCGAGCGCGGCAAGCAGGCCGGCCAGCCCATAGGCGATGAACTTGACGTTGGCGATGCGCACGCCGCTCATGCGCGCCGCCTGTTCGTCGCCACCGACAGCGCGGAGATGCAAGCCGTAGCGGGTCGACAGCAGCCACGTCCCGGCGATGACACAGAGCAGCTCGGCGCCGATGCCGCGAAGCGGCGAGGAGAAGCCGCCGATGACGACATCCTGGTAGGCCTGCGGCACAGCGCCGCCGGGATCGGGCAGCACCAGCAGCGCGACGCCCTGCCAGACCGACATGGTGGCGAGCGTGACGATGATCGGCGGCACGCCGAGGCGCGCGACGAAGAAGCCGTTGATGAGGCCGGCGGCAAGGCCGACGAGCAAGGGCAGCGTCAGCCCGATCTCGGGATGGTCGGTGACCGTGATCGCCATGATGGCGCCGGCGACACTCGCGATCGGGCCGAGTGACAGGTCGATGCCGCGGGTCAGCACGACGAGGAACTGGCCGAGCGAGACCAGCGCCAGCGGCAGCGCGTTGACCGCGAGCGACCGGGCGTCGAAGGGCGTGAAGCGCCCCTTCAGCACGATGTCGATGACGAGCAACGCGATGAAGACCAGCACCGGCCAGTTGTCGCCGACGGCGAAACGGCGGTCAGATTTCCGCATCCGGTCCTCCGCTTTCGGTGCCGACGACGGAGGCGCGCACGATGTTGTCTACGGTGATCGCCTCGCCGGCGAGCTCGGCGTTGATGCGCCCGTGCAGCATGACCAGCACGCGATGGACGACGCCGACCAGTTCGCGGGCGTCGGTCGAATACCAGACGACGGCGACGCCCTGCCGGGCGATCTCGGCGATCTGGCCGTAGATCTGCCGCTTGGTGGCGATGTCGACGCCGCGCGTCACGTCGTTCAGCAGCAGGATCGACGGCCGGGTCAGCAGCCACTTCTCGAGCAGCACCTTCTGCTGGTTGCCGCCGGAGAGATTGGATACCGGCTCGGAAGGGCCGCGCGTGCGGATGGCATTCTTCGCGATCGCCGCGCCGACCAGCGCCGTCTCGTAAGCAGGATCGAGCACGCCCAAGAAGGCGCGGAGCTTCGCCAGTACGGCGTACGTCATGTTGACGGCAACGCTTTTGGACAGCAGCAGCCCCTCGCTCTTGCGCTCCTGCGGCACGTAGGCGAGGCCGGCGCGGATGGCGCGGCGCGGCGTCAGGTTGACGAGCGGCGCGCCGCCAAGCGAGACCCTGCCGCCGGCCAGCGCGTGCGCGCCGAACAGCGCCTCGAGCAGCGCGCCCTGCCCCTGCCCGACGAGCCCGCCAAGCCCCAGAATCTCGCCCTTGCGGATCTCCAGGGTGACGCCGCGGAGCGCCGGGCTGGTGAGGCCGCGGGCCGCGAGCGCGACGGCATCCGTCGAGTGCAGCTTGTCGGGGAACGACGATTCGACGGCGTCCTGCCCGGTCATCATGCGCACGGCATCGTCTTCCGAAACCGCGGCGGTATCGGCGACGGCGACGAGCTCGCCGTTGCGCAGCACCGCGACGCGATTGCAGAAGCGCACCACCTCGTCCCAGCGGTGCGAGATGAACAGGACGATGGTGCCGGCATCGCGCAGCCCTGCGACGAGATCGGCAAGCCAGGCGACTTCGCTTTCGCCCAGCGCCGAGGTCGCCTCGTCGAGCAGGAGGACGCGCGGCTTCCGCTCGACGGCGCGCACGATCTCCAGCATCTGCTGCTCGCCCAGCGGCAGGTCGGCGACGCGCGCCGCGGGGTCGAGATCGAGGCGGTGTCGGGCGAGAATCTCGCGTGCCAGCCCGCGGGCGCGGCGGCGGTCGATGCTGCCCCAGGGATGCGTCGGCGCGCCGGTGATGAGCAGGTTGCGCTCGACCGACAGCTCGCGCACCAGCGTCAGTTCCTGGAAGACGCTGGCGATGCCGAGACGGATTGCGTCGTTGGCGTCGCGCGGCGCGACCGCCTTGCCGTCGAGGATGATCGAGCCGGCATCCGGCTTCACCACGCCGGCGACCATCTTGATCAGCGTCGATTTGCCGGCGCCGTTCTCGCCGGCGAGGCCCAGCACCGTGCCCGGCGCCGCCGAGAGCGTGACGCCGCTTACGGCGCGCGTGGCGCCGAACGACTTGGCGATGTCGGTCAGTGACAGCATGGCGTGGATACGGAAGCCTCCCCGCTGACGACAATGCCGCCAGCCGATGCGCTTGTCACACCGGCGGGCATCGCCACGGGAAAAAAGGCGGCGGGCGCCAGAGAATCGCCCGCCGCGCAGCCGGGGCGACCTACTTCTTGGGCAGGCCGTCCTGGATCGTCAGGCCGAGGTTCGCGCCGGGAATGTCAGTGTCGGCGTCGATGGTCGGCGGCAGATCCGGGAAGACGTTGACGCCGGCCTTGAGGTCGGCGGTGGTCACGGTCGGCACCGGCACCGGAACGGCCTTGTTGGCCGGCGCGTTGCCCGAGAGGATGTCGTAGGTAATCTTCAGGGCGTAGGCGCCGACGATCGACGGATCGCCCGCCGAGACGCCCTTCAGGCCCTGATCCTCATACTTCAGCATCGCCTGGCGCCAGCCGTTCTCGCCCTGGCCGCTCATCGGGACCAGCGGGCGGTTGAGGTTGAGCAGCGCCTGGAGCGCGCCGAAGGTGCCATACTGGTTGAGGATGCCATCGACCTTCGGATTGGCGGTGAGCGCCTTGGTCAGCTCCTGCTGGCTGACCGCGTTGTCCCACTTGCCGTAGACCTCGCCGACCACCTTGAGGTCGGGATACTTGTCGAGCACGCTGTGCATGCCGTCGTTCATCAGCTTGTCGCCGGGCGCGCCGGAGACACCGCGGTTGACGATGATGTTGCCCTTGCCGTTCAGCGTGTCGGCAATGTATTGCGCATGGATCTTGCCGATCTGGGTGAAGTCGACGCCGACGGTGTAGGCGGCCGGCGTGGTCACCGCCTGGTCGAACGAGACCACGACGATGCCCTGCTTGGCAGCTTCCTCGAGGATCGGGTTCAGCGCCGTATCCGAGCCCGGATCGACCATGATGGCGTCGACCTTGTCCGAGATCATGTCGGAGATCACGGCGATCTGCTTCTGCGGATCGGTGCCCGAGTTGTCGACGGTCAGCGTCACCTTGCCGGCCAAACTCTTGGCGGCATAGGCCTGCATGAAGTTGATCATCTCGACGCGCCAGTCGTTGCCGATGTACGAGTTCGACACGGCGATGCGGAATTCCTTGGCCGACGCGACGTTGGCGACGGCCAGCAGCGAAACGCCCACGGCCGCCGCGACGGCGAGCCTCTGGGTCCGGCTAATCCCTCCCATAGGGTGCACTCCCTCTCCCGGTTGGCGCCGCGATTAAATTCGGTTGCGGCGGCTCATCTAGAATTCTAGAATTCCAGATGGCCGTCAAGCGGGTATCGCCGCTGCAGCGCAGCGACGACCAGTTTTGCCGGCGCGCAGGCGCCGCTAAGCTCACGGAATCGCACGCTGTCGAACGATGGCAGCAAGAACAGGAAAGCCGGAATGTCGCTCACCCGTGAAGCGTTCGACCGCATCCGCAACGCCATCGTGTCGGGCGGCCTCGAATTCGGCGAGCAGCTTTCCGAGACGCAGATCGCCAAGGCGCTCGGCATGAGCAAGGCGCCGGTGCGCGCCGCCTTCATCGAGCTCAAGGACAAGGGGCTGGTGAACATCATCCCGCAGTCGGGGACGTACGTGTTCTCGCCGACGGCGGAGGACGTGCGCACGCTCAGCCACTTTCGCGCGCTGCTCGAAATCGAGGCGATGCGCGAGGCGATGAAGCGGAACCGCGCCGTGCTGCTGCCGCGCCTCGACGAAGCGATCGCGCGCATGCGCCGTTCGCTGGCCGCCAAGAACTGGGAATCCTACGGCAAGGCCGACAACGGCTACCACATCGCCATTCTGGAAGAATCCGGCAACCGCTACCTGCTCAACGCCTACCACCTCGGCGCGGCGGCGCTGGAGGCCTTGCGCGTCCGCCTGCAGAACAGCGGCTTCCGCCAGCAATCGTTCAACGAGCACGTCGAGATGGCGCGGCTACTCGCCGCCGGCAAGCTCGGCGATGCCGAGAAGCTCATGCGGCTTCACATCCTGGTCATCAACGATTCGCTGGCCTCGCTGCCGCTAGCGCCGGCCAAGGGCCCTCGCCTTTCGCCGAGCCGCGACTATGCAACCGTGTTCGGGCGTTCACCGGCGCGGGGAAAAAGCGATCGGCGCGCCAGCCGCACACAGGTCGCCCGCGAGGGCGCGGCTTCCTAGTAGAGTCAGCGGCTAGTAGGTCGGCGGAGAGTTCAGCCAGAGCACGACAGCGTGGGCCGCGCCGGAGTTGGCGTAGCCGTGCGGCTCGGTCGAGCGGAAGAAGGCAGCGTCGCCCTGGCCGAGGCGGATGGTTTCGCTACCCAGGAACAGGTCGATCTCGCCGGTCAGCACGTAGATGAATTCATTGCCGGCATGGACGATCTGGCCGTCCGAGCGGCCGCCGGGATCGACGTGATGCAGGTTGACCTGAAACAGCTCGCCGTCGCTTTGCCCGGAAAGCAGCTCGAGCTTGATGCCGTCGCCGCTGCGGATGAGCGGCGCGCCGAGGATCGGCCGGTCCCTGGCGCGCACAATGCGGGCGCTGCCGCCGGCATCGTCCTGCGGCGCCAGGGTGCCGATGTTGACGCCGAGCGAGGCGGCGATCCGGTGCAGCATGTTGAGCGAGGGCGCCGTGCGGCCGTTCTCCAGCTTGGAGAGGAAGCTCGCCGTGCAGCCGCACTCCTCGGCCACCTCGGCGAGCGTGCGCCCCAGCTTCTTGCGGACCGCGCGGATTATCCGCCCGGTCTCGGCGGGATCACTTGGCGGCATTTTTCCTCATCGCCAGCCCCGCAATGAAATACATGATGCAGAAGACGACGACGCGGTACATGACCGCGGAGCCCGGCGGAATGCAGATGAACGACAGGGCGTTGGCGCCGAGCTTGCCCGATTCGTGGGCGAGGCGGATTACCTCGTAGTCAGTGAGACCGATCGGCTCGGCAAGTTCGCCCATGATGTCGCCGGATGCAGGACCCGCGCCACCGATGACGTCCATGTCCCAGTGGCAGTAGACCGCGTCGGTGCCTTCGAAGGCCTTGGGCAGCAGCTTGACCGTGCCCTCGATACCGAGCTCGGTGCGCAGCCGCCAGGATGAGACAAAGTTGGCGCCGCCACGGTAGTAGCGGCGCAGGATGTCGGCGTATTCGAGCATGCCGCGCTCGCCGATCTCGACGAGATTCTTGGGCAGGAAATTCTTGAGGTCGCGGTAGACGTTCGCCTTCCAGTTGGAGGCGCCGGCGATGCGTGGATCGTAGGTCGAGGTATCCACCGGCCGCGAGTCCCAGTGGGTGTCGAGGCTGATCATGCCGATGTTGCCCTTGAAGCGCTCCGACACCGGCTTGGCGATGGCGAAGGAACCGCATGGCGAATTCTGGCCGATGACGATCGGCACCGCGCCGACGTCGAGCGCGTCGTTGACCTTGGCCTCGACCGCGGCCTGCGCCTCGAGGATGACGTCGACGGTGGCCTCTTCGTTGGCGCGCGCGGGGATCGCGGCGTCGCCGTAGTCGACCACCTTCATGGCCTCGAAGACGTCCATGTCGAAGTCGAGAATATAGCTGAAGTAGCGGCCGGACTGCTGGCGCACGCGCTTCGGCGATGCCAGCCACTCGCCCTTGC
Source organism: Pseudomonadota bacterium (assembly GCA_048498575.1). Classification (GTDB taxonomy): domain Bacteria; phylum Pseudomonadota; class Alphaproteobacteria; order Rhizobiales; family Kaistiaceae; genus DASZQY01. Next base: position 8,310 of record JBEHXS010000028.1, on the reverse strand, counting down.
CGACACCGGCGAAATCGGCGCCCCAGCCGGCGACATAGGGCGCGCCGATGATGACGACGTCGGCGCCCTTGAGGTCGTCCTTGTTCACCGCGTGGGGCACGCCGAGGAAGGTCGGCGTGTCGTCGGCGAGCTTCGGGTAGTGCTTGCCCTCGTACGCGTCGGAACGCGAGATTTCTTGCCACGAAGGATACGGGTTCGCCATGTCACGGGCTCCGGGTTCTGCTGGCGCGTTCGGGAAAGAAGTGGCGCGACGTCTGTCGCCGCGCCACTCAAGTCAGGGAGAAATTTCAGTGCATGCTTCTAGTTGGCCGCGCCGGGCAGGCCAGCCGGGAAGACGGCGTAAGCCGGCTTCTCTTCGTAGCCGTTCGGCACCGGATCGTTGGCGAAGTAGGGAACCGCCATCGAGTCGTAGCGGCCCGAATAGAGCATGATGTTCAGGCCGGAATTGAGCGCGGCGACGAGGTCGTTGTTGCCGCGCGCCACCGCCCACGCCACCGGCGTCAGGTTGAAGGGAGCGTCGGCGAACAGGTTCTTGGTCGACGGCTGCTTATGGACGAACTCGTTGATCGTGTAGGAGTCCTCGATGCCGACGTCGGCGCGGCCGGCGAGCACTTCGACCATGCCGGCGGTGAGGTCGCTCGAAGCGAGCGAGATCAGGTTCGCCTTCGGCATCGTGCGGCGCACGAAGTCCTCGGCCTGGCCGCCCTGCAGCACCGCGATACGGGTGTCGGACGTGTTCATGTCGTCCAGCGTCTTGTAGCGGGTGTCGTCGGCCTTCACCAAGGCGCCATTGCCGGCGAAGATGATCGGGCGGGTGAAGAGCACCGCCATCGAGCGCTTGATGGTGGCGAAGGTCGGGCAGATCGAGACGTCGAACTGGTCGGCCTGCAGACCGGCGGCGAACGTGCCCCAGTCGGTTTCGACGAACGTCGGCTTCAGGCCCATCTCGGTGGCGATCGCCTTGATCATCTCGACGTCGTAGCCCGAAAGGTCGCCGGTCGACGGGTCCTTGATGGCGTTCGGCGGCGTGACGACGTAGCCGATCCTGAGCTCGCCGCTCGAGATGATCTGGTCGAGGGTGCGCGCCTCGGCCGAAGCCACCATTCCGCTCAGCGCGAGCGCGGTTGCGCCGGCGACGAGCCATTTCATCGGATTGCCAATCATTTCCTGATACTCCCCTCTGCTATCTGAGCACCCGCGCGAGGAATTCGCGCGTTCGGCTCTCTCTCGGATTGGTGAAGATCGTGCCGGGCGGGCCCTCTTCGGCGATGCGCCCCTGATCCATGAAGATGACGCGCGTCGCGACGTCGCGGGCGAAGGCCATCTCGTGGGTGACGATCATCATCGTCATGCCGTCGGCGACGAGTTCGCGGATCGCGGCGAGCACCTCGCCGACGAGCTCGGGATCGAGCGCCGAGGTCGGCTCGTCGAACAGCATGATCTTCGGCTTCATGGCGAGGGCGCGGGCGATGGCGGCGCGCTGCTGCTGGCCGCCGGAAAGCGTCGCCGGCCGCGCGTCGCGCTTCTCGGAAAGGCCGACGCGCGTCAGCAGCTGCTCGGCATAGGCGGTGGCTTCGGCCTTGGGCACGCCCAGCACCTGGGTCGGTCCCTCGATGACGTTCTCGATGACCGTCTTGTGCGGGAACAGGTTGAAGTTCTGGAACACCATCCCGAACTGCTTGCGCTGCACGCGGGTGACCGAATCCCGGGCGAGCTTCCGCTTGCCGCCGGCCTCGGTGTAGCCAACCAGTTCGCCGTTGAAGCGGATCGAGCCGCCGTCGTACGGCTCGAGGAAGTTGATGCACTTCAGGAGCGTGCTCTTGCCCGAGCCGCTGCGGCCGATGATGGCGACGACGTCGTGCTGGAAAACGTCGAGCTCGATGCCGTCGAGCACGACGTGGTCGCCGAAGCTCTTGGTCACCCCGGCAAGCTGGAGGATGGGGCCGGCGGCGCTCATCCGGCATGCCTGTTCAGGCGGCGCTCGAGACGGCGCGCGAGGAAGATCAGCGGATAGGTGATGATGAAGAAGACGGCGGCGAGCGCCGTGTAGACCTCGAGCGGCCGGTAGATCACCGAGATCAGGCCGGTCGCGCTGTGCTGGAGTTCGTTGACGGCGATGACCGAGCCCAGAGTCGTCACCTTGAGCAGGTTGGCGAATTCGTTGACGAACGGCGGCACCATCTTCTGGATGGCCTGGGGCAGGATGATCCGCCGGAGCGCGCGCATGCGCGACATGCCGAGCGAATAAGCGGCAGCGAACTGGCCGCGATCGACCGCGCCGATGCCGGCGCGGAATATCTCCGCGACGTAGGCGCCCTCGTGGATGCCGAGCGCGATGATCATCGTGCTGGTCGAGCTGAGCTGGAGGCCGGTGAGGATCGGCAGGCAGTAATAGATCCAGACGATCTGAACGAGGGCCGGCGTGCCGCGGATGAATTCGATGTAGGCGGTCATCGCGTAGCGCACGGGCGCAATGCGCGATTCCCGGCCGACGCCGGCCGGTAGCCCGATCGCGACGCCAAGCACCGCCGCCCCGAACGTCAGCTGTAACGTCTTGATCGCGCCATTAACAAAGACTGGCCAATACGGCACCAGTACTTCGAAGTGCCAATTATACGCCAAGTCTTACGGCCCCCCGGCGCGAACAATAGTGTCCATGCACAGCCACTCTATCGGTGGTTGTGTCGTCTATTCTCTCAATCTCCGCCCCGTTACGGGCAAAGTTGAATGATGGTCAACTTTTTTAGTTATTGATGCTAGAATGGTCAAGATGAAAAAGTGAGCGCATCGTGCGCAACGGTTGATGAGATTTTGGCCGGCGCTGCCGGCACCACGGGGGAAAGGACGAAAATGGCAAGGACGAGCGTGTTGCTGGCCGGCGAGTCGTGGGTGAGCGCGGCCACGCATTTCAAGGGCTTCGACCAGTTCGGCAGTGTCACCTTCCATCTCGGCGCCGAGCCCTTGGTTGCGGCCCTCAAGGGAAGCGACATCGACCTCGCCTACATGCCGTCGCACGAGGCGCAGACCGCCTTCCCGGCATCGCTCGAAGCTTTGGCTCCCTACGACGTCGTCGTCCTCTCCGACATCGGCGCGAACACGCTGCTGCTGCATCCCGATACGTGGCTGAAGAGCCAGCGCACGCCGAACCGGCTCAACCTCATCCGCGACTTCGTGCGCGCCGGCGGCGGGCTGATGATGGTCGGCGGCTACTACTCATTCCAGGGCATCAACGGCGGCGCCCGCTATCACGGCACGGCGATCGAGGACGTGCTGCCGGTCGAGATCCTGCCCTACGACGACCGCGTCGAGGTGCCGGAAGGCTTCGACCCGGTTGTAAAGGCGAAGAAGCATGCGGTGACCGCCGGGCTCGGCACCAAGTGGCCCTATCTCCTCGGTTTCAACGAGGTGAAGGCGAAGCGCGGCGCCGACGTGCTCGCGACCGTCTCCGACGATTACGGCGCGAAGCCCCTGCTCGTCGCCGGCAAGGCCGGCAAGGGCCGCACGCTGGCATGGACGTCCGACATCGGCCCGCACTGGCTGCCGCCCGAGTTCATCGCGTGGGAAGGCTACGCCCGGCTGTGGAAGCAATCGTTCGCGTGGCTCGCCGGCTGAGGCATCACTCGCTGCCGGCAATGCCCTAGGCGCGGGCGCGGTCGAAGGCTTCGTCGGCCGCGGCCCGCCAGGCGGCCGCATAGTCCCCGAGATCGATGGCAAGCGGCGCCACCGGCGCGGCGTAGTCGATCGGCGGCGCGGCATCCGGCCCATAGGCCAGCAGCGCAGCGCCATCGGTAGTGCCGGTCGCATCGGGGCGGGCGATCACCGGCCACGGCACGAGCGCCGCCAGCGCAGCGAGAAACGCCGCGTTCCGCGCGAACGGCCCCTCGACGATGACGGGCCCGCTGGCACCGGCGAGCTTCAGGCACGTCTCGGCCATGAGCGCGGCGTAGAGGGCACCGGCCGCAGCGCGCTCACCCGGCGACAGCCGCTCGGGCGGCACCGACCAACGGCCAACACATCGGCCGTACGGTCCGGTGCCGGCGGCAAACGCCGGCAGCGCCATGATCTTGTCGGCGATGACGCGCGCAAGGGCGCCATCGTCCGCCTTGCGCTCGTTGCCGGCGATGATCTCGTACTCGCGCCCCGCCATAAAGCGCGCCGAGGGCACCGCCTCGCCGAAGGCGTCGACGTTGGCGAGGCAGTCGCGATCGCCGGCCAGCGCGTCGAGACCGCCGCCGGGCGCGAACACGATCATCCACGTTCCGGTCGAAAGCACCGCGAACGGCTTCGGCCGCGCGATCAGATGGGGCAGCAGGCTGGCGTTGGAATCGTGGATGCCGGCGACGACGCGGCATGTCGCGGATATTCCGGTCTCGGCGGCGAGTGCCGGCAGCAGCGTGCCGACCGTATCCCACGGCCGCACCAGCGGCGGAAACAAACGGTCCCATCCTTCCGCGACCGCGAAGCGCGACCAGGTTCCGGCGCGCGGGTTCCACAGGTCGGTGTGGCTGCCGAGCGACGTCGCTTCCGTCACCTGCCGCCCCGTCAGCCGCCACACCCAGTACTGCGGATACGGCAGAATCGCTTCCACCTTCGCGAACTCCGCCGGAAACATCGTGCGCTGCCAGTAGAGTTGCCTTCCGGCGTTGAGCCCGCCCGGCAGGTTCGGCGACAGCGTCTCGGAAAAATCGCCGCGCACGGCGTCATAGGCCGCGCTCACCGACGAAAGGTCGTGCTCGTAGTCCAGTACCGGCAGCGCCAGCCGGTCGCCCGCCATGAGCGCCAGCGACGCGCCGTGGGTCGTCACCGCAATCGCCTCGACGTCGGCCTGCTGCGCAAACTCGCGGAGCCCGGCGACGATCCACGCCCACAGGCGGTCGACGTCGTAGTGCGGATAGGGCGGCGCCGGCGCCACCGCATTGCCGATGGTGCGCACGGCAATCGTGGCCCGGCCCGCGCGCTCGACCAGCGCGAGCTTGGCGTTCGACTTGCCAATGTCGACAACGGCGACCGCCGCTTCGCGCATCGCTAGTCCATGTGGAAGACGGTGACGAGCGGGATCGATACCGGCTCGTTGTCCGGCTTCACCTGCATGATGTCAGCCATGTGGGCCCACCAGCGCCGCATGACCGGATGGCTGGGCAGATCGTCCATGCCGTGGTCGTCGGCGCGCCACAGCACCGCGAACAGCGTGTCGGTGTCGCGGTCGAGATGGATCGAATAGTCGGAGACGCCGGCTTCCTTGAGCAGGGCCACCAGCTCCGGCCAGATCGCGTCGTGGCGGCGCTTGTACTCGGCCTCCATGCCGGGATTGAGCTGCATCTTGAAGGCATACTTCTGCATCTACGCCGCCCTTCGCCGCCCGAACAGGCGCCCCGCCACGATGGGCAGCGCGATCACCGCGATCAGGAGCGCGCCGATCACCACCGACTGCACGATGCCCGGCACGTTGAGCAATCCGAGGCCGAAGGTCACCAGCCCCATCACGAAGGCGGCGACGACGACGCCCGGAATCGTGCCCGAGCCGCCAAGGATGTTGACGCCGCCGAGCACCACCATGGTGACCGCCTGCAACTCGTAGCCGGTGGCGATGGTGGGGCGCGTCGAGGCGATGCGCGAGGTGAGCAGCACCGCGGCGACGCCGCTCATCAGCCCGGTGAGCATGAACAGGATGAAGCGGATGCGATCGACCTGGACGCCGGAGAACAACGCCGCCACCGGGTTGTTGCCGATGGCGTAGATGCGGCGGCCAAATACCGTCATGTGCAGCACGATGCCGAAGACGACCGCCAGCACCAGGAACAGGACGAACTCGAAGGAGAGCACCCACCAGACATAGCCCTGGCCGAAGAAATCGAAGCCCGGCGGATAGGTGCGATAGACCTGATCGCCGAGCACGACGTAGGCGATGCCGCGGTAGAGGCTCATGGTGCCAATGGTGACGACGATCGACGGCACGCGGAAGCGGGTGACGATGAAGCCGTTGAAGGCACCGGCGACGACGCCGACGGCGAGCGAAATCACGACCAGCAGCGGCCAGGGCGCGCCGGCCGTCGCGGCAGCGCCCATCGCCGTCGACGACAGCGCAACGATCGAGGCCACCGACAGGTCGATCTCGCCGGCGATGATGAGCAGCGCCATGGCAAAGGCGATGATGCCCTGCTCGGTGAAATTATAGGTCGCGTCGGAGAGGCTGTACGGGTTGAGGAAATGCGGCGAGGCCGTCGCATCGAAAATGAAGATCAGCACCGCGACGATGCAAAGGATCGTCTCCCACCGCTTCCAGAAGGCGAAGCGGACCGGGACGCGGTCGGGAATGATGCGTGGCGCAAGAGCGTCGGTCATGCGGCCACCGCTTCCTTGAGGATGAGGCGGCCGCGGCGGCGGTTCTCGCGCGTGGCGTTGATGACGACGGCGCCGAGGATGGCGGCGCCGGAAATGGCGAGCTGCCAGAACGGCGAGACGTGGATGACCGGCAGCGCATTCTTGACCAGCCCGAGGAACAAGGCGCCGAGCACCGCCCCCGAGACCGTGCCAATGCCGCCCGAGATCGAGACGCCGCCGATGACGCAGGCCGCAATCACGTCGAGTTCGAAACCGCCGGCGATGTCGACGTAGGCGATGGTGTAGCGCGACGCCCACAGGTAGCCGCAGAAGCCGGCGATGGTGCCGGAAACGCAGAAGGCGATGAACTGCGTGCGGCCGACGTTGATGCCGGTATAGACGGCGGCGGTCGGGTTGCCGCCGGTGGCGAAGAAGGCGCGGCCGAGGCGCGTGAAGCGCAGCAGCACCGCGAACAGGATGACGACGACGATCGCGAACCACGACATCAGCGGCAGGCCCAGGATCGGAAAGCGCGGCCAGGCAATGAACGCGACGCTCATCTGCTTGCCGACGATCGAGGTCCCGTTCGAGGCGATGAAAGCGAGGCCGCGGTAGATCGACAGCGTGCCCAGCGTCACCACGATCGGCGGAATGCGCACCAGCCAGACCAGGAGGCCGTTGAAGGCGCCGAGCGCCAGCCCGACCAGTGCCGCCATCAACATCAGCAGCGGTATCGGCACGCCGGGCGCGTGGGCGTTGACCAGCGAGACCAGCACGCCGGTGAAGGCGATATTGGCGCCGACCGAAAGATCGATGCACTTGGTCAGGATCACCGTCATCTGGCCGAGCGCGACCATGATGAGGATGGCGTTGTCGTTGAACAGAGTGACGAGATTGCCCGGCGCGACGAAGGCCGGGCTGACCGTGCCGATGGCGACCAGCATCACCACCAGGATCGCGGCAAGCAGGATGTCGCGACTGAGGCGCATCACGCGGCCTTCCGTGCCAGCCGGTTGACGCCGGCAATTATTGTATATACATTAATTCGATGCGGATCACCTTCGACCCGCGCAAGCGAGACCAAACGCTTGCCGATCGCGGTGTGGACTTTGCCGATGCGGCCGAGGTCTTCGAAGGCGTCAGCCTGAACTACGTCGATGACCGAAGAGACTACGGCGAGCAGCGCATCGTGACTATCGGCACGTTCCGCGGGCGGATGGTTGTCATTGTCTGGACGCCGCGTGGCGAAGCTCGTCACGTAATTTCGATGAGGAAGGCGAATGACCGGGAAAAAAATAAATTCGCGCACCGACTTGGCGAAGCTTGATGCCCACGTCGTCACGCCTGAGGAATACGAAGAAATTCCCGAGCTCAATGACGAGTGGTTCGAGAAGGCGGAGCTGTACCATGGGACCAAGCTTGTGCAGCGCGGTCGCCCGCCCTCCAAAGACCGCAAGGAGGCCGTGAGCATCCGCCTGTCACCGGACGTGCTCACCCATTTCCGTGCCGGCGGGCCGGGCTGGCAAACGCGCATCGATGCGGCACTGCGCTCCATCGTACGACGGTCGCGGCGGGCATAGCGGCGCATCACGCGGCGGCCTGCGCTTCGACGTTGCCGGTGGCGGCGCGGACGAGCGTCTCGGCGGTCAGGCCGGCGCGGTCGAAGCGGCCGGCAATGCGCCCGTCGCGCATGACGATGACGCGGTCGGACATGCCGAGAATTTCGGGCAGCTCGGAGGACACCATGATCACTGCAAGACCCTGCGCCGTGAGCTCGCTCATGAAGGCATGCACCGCCGCCTTGGAGCCGACGTCGATGCCCTTGGTCGGCTCGTCCAGAATGATGACGCGCGGGTCGGTCGCCAGCCACTTGCCGATCACCACCTTCTGCTGGTTGCCGCCGGAAAGCGTGCCGACCTCCTGGCTGAGGCTTGCGGCACGAAGATCGAGGCGGCTGGCGTAGCGCCGCGTCAGGTCGAATTCGCGGGC
>JBEHXS010000027.1:0-20873 GCA_048498575.1 Pseudomonadota bacterium | reverse complement strand
TAGCGCGCCGCGAATTCGGGCAGGGCGGGTTCGATCAGCATCGCCCCGCCTGTGTCACTGACCGGTATCGGCGGCGCCGATGACCTGGTTCAGGGCGACCTGATTGTAGCTGACCTTTGTCTGGTTCTGGAGCTGGCTTACGTAAAGCGACAGCAGCGCGTTGACGAACTGGCTGTCCAGCGTCTGCTTGCTGTTGCTGAGCTCCGGCGCCTTGGCGTCGAACGGCGGCAGCGTCACGTTGTCGACCACCAGCACGACCCGGCTCATGGGGTCGGTGCCGTTGGCGATCGCAGCGGTACCCTGCGGCCCGGCGAAGGCGGCGGTGATGACATCCGCCGAAATGTTGCCGGACGGCTGGGTCAGCCGCGTCAACGCGGTCGCCTTGATCACCGTCACGCCGAGATCGGTCGCCACCTGCGTGATGTCTTCCTTGGCGTCGAGGTGCTGCTTGGCCGTGGTGGCCTCGTCCTCGAGCTTCTTCGTCCGCTGGGCGTCCTTCCAGGCCGCGACCACCTTGTCATGGACCTCGGCGATGGTGCGGTCGTGTGGCTGGGCAACGTTGGTGACGTCGTACCAGACGTAAGACGAGCCGTCAGGCTGGATCGGATCGTTCTCGAGGCCGACGTCGCTCTGGAAGACGGCGGCGATCAGGCCCTGCGGCAGGCCGGCTATGGCCGTGCCGTTGGCGTCGTTGCCGGCGTTGTCGGCAGCCGCCACAGTGGCAAGCTTCAGGCCGTATTTCGCCGCAGCGTCGGCGAGCGTCGAGCCGCCGGCGCGCAGGTCTTCAATGGCGTCGTGCGCGGCCTGCACGTCGGCCGCGGCCTTCTCGGTCGCGAGCTGCTTCCTGAGGTCGTCCTTCACCTCGTCGAACGACTTGGTCACGGCCGGCGTCACCTGCGTGACGCGGACGATGACCGGGCCGAACTGGCCGTCGATCACCTGGCTCACCGTATCGGGCGCGAGCGCGAAGGCGGCGTTGGCGACCGTGGTGTCGAGGATCTTGTCCTTGGTGATGACGCCAAGGTCGACGTCCGCTGGCTTCAGGTTCTGCTCCGTCATGACGTCGTCGAAGCTCTTGCCGCCGCCGATCGCCGCTGCGGCGGCAGCCGCGGTGGCCTTGTCCTTGAACACGATCTGCTCGACGTGGCGCGTCTCCGGCGTGGAGTACTGCACCTTGCGGTCGTTGTAGGCCTTCTGGACCTCGTCGTCGGTCACGTCCTCGGTGCCGGCGAGATCGGTGGGCGAGAGCGTGAAGTAGGTGAAGGCGCGAAGTTCGGGCGCCTTCCACTGGTCCTTGTTCTGCGCGAAATAATTGGCGAGGTCGGTGTCCGTCGGGTCCGGAATATCGGTGGCCGCCGGCGCCGTCAGCATCAGGTAGCTGATGTCGCGGGCTTCCGCCTGGTACTCGTGGACCGCCTGCAGGTACGCCACCGGCGTGACGATGCCGCCGGCGAACGCCTGCCCGAGCTGGCCGCGCACGACCTCGCGGCGCTGGCTCAGGATGAAGTCGTCCGGCGTGTAGCCGTACTGCTGGATCACCTGGTTCATCAGGTCGCGGTCGAACTTGCCGTCGCTGCCGACGAACTGCGGATCGGACGTGATCTTCTGGCTGAGCGCCGCGTTGGATATGCCGAGCCCCATGTTGCCGGCGGCGTTGTCGAGCGTCGCCTGGCTGACGAGGCTGCCGAGCACCTCGTTCGGCAGCCCGAACTGGCGAGCCTGGTCGGGCGTGATGGCCGCGCCCATGCGCTGGCTCAGCGTCGTCGAGGCCGCCTGATACTCGCGCTGGAAGTCCGTCACGGTGATCGCCTGGGAGCCGACCTCGGCAACGTCGTTCGTATGGAAGCCATTGAACACGTCGTTCACGCCCCACGCGCCGAAGCTCAGAACGAGCAGGCCCATGAGCAGCTGGGCGACCCAGCTATTGGCGTACTTGCGGATAGTATCCAACATCAGGCGGAATTCCTGTTGGCCGCGCCACGGAGGCCCGGCAATTCGGGCGCGGATAATAGGGAGCGCACCCCGCAGCCGCAAGGCGCGGGAACATTGAATTTCCGAAAGGAATCAGCGGTTAGGCGACGGTCGCTGCCTGGGGCTTTGCCGTCCACTTGGCGAGCAGGAAGCCGGCGCGGGCGTACTGGTGGACGTGTGGGACATGGCCGCCGAGGGCCGCCGCCGCCCGCCATGGCCAGCGCGGATCCACGAGCATGGCGCGCGCCAGCGCCACAAGATCGGCCTGGCCGTCGGCCACGATCGCCTCGGCGACATGGGGGTCGTCGATCAGACCGACGGCGCGGGTGGCGATGCCCGCCTCGCGGCGGATGCGCTCGGCGAACGGTACCTGGTACGACGGCACCGCGTTCAGCTTCTGGCGCGGGTCAAGACCGCCGCTTGAGCAGCAGATGTAGACCAGCCCATGCTCCTTCAGGGCGCGGGCAACCTGAACTGCCTCATCCGGATTGAAGCCGCCCTCGACCCAGTCTGTGACCGAAAGGCGGGCACCGACCGGCACCGAAACCGCCGCGCGCACCGCATCGGCGATCGCCAGCGGCAGGCGCATGCGGTTTTCCAGCGAACCGCCAAAATGGTCCGTTCGCTGGTTGGAAAGCGGCGACAGGAACTCGTGGATCAGATAGCCGTGGGCGAAGTGCAGCTCGATGAAGTCGAAGCCGGCGCGCACGGCGCGGCGGGCGCTGTCGGCGAACGTCGCGACGAGCTTCTCGATCTCGGTCGCGTCCAGCGCATGTGGCGTGTGCCAATCGTGCGCGTAGGGCAGGGCCGACGGTGCCACCGTCTGCCACGGATCATCGTGGTGACCGAGCGGCCCGCCGCCTTCCCATGGCCGGTGCGTCGAAGCCTTGCGCCCGGCGTGGGCCAGCTGGATGCCGAACCGCGTACCTTCGCGGGCCACCCGCCGGGCGGCTTCGAGCGTGCGCCGGGCAGCGTCCTCGTTGTGGTCGGAATACATGCCGAGGCAGCCGTGCGTGATCCTGCCGCGCCGCTCGACCGCCGTCGCCTCGATCGTAACCATGCCGGCGCCGGACATCGCCAGGGTCATCCAGTGCTGGATGTGCCAGTCGGTCGCCGACCCGTCGTCGGCGGAGTACTGGCACATGGGCGCCACCGCGATGCGGTTGGGCAGTGTCATGCCGCCCAGCGTGAGCGGGGAAAACAGCGAGGAGGGGGCAGGGGCATTCATCGGATTCGCCTCAGCGGAAGGAGCACCGCGCCATAATCTAGGCGAGTGACGGACTTTTCCAGGTCGGGCTATTCGCCCCAGACAAGATACAGCCCGACATCGCCAGGGAAGCCATCCGGGAAATTCATGATGCGGGCGACGATATGGAAGCCGCGCGGCCTGAGGTCCCGCTCCCAGCGCAGGTAGACTTCGGCGGGCTCGCCCCGCAGCGTCCGCGGCCATTCCGGGTCGGGAGCGTTGATGGCCCGCCCGCCGTCGCTGCACAATTCGCTCGGGAACCGCAGGATCAGGTGCTCCGTCTCCCCGTTCATCGCCGCGTCGTGCGATTCCTTCAGGATGTGATGCCAGAGCACGTCCGAGACGTGGGTGGCCATGACATGCAGCAGGTCGTGCCGGCGCTGGTCGGCGACCGCCTCCTTCGCCTTGCGTTGCTCGGCCGCCAGCACATCATGGTGGTGCGCAACGAGATGCTTGAAGTCTCCGGCCGTCTCCGCCTCGACCGGGCCGGCAGGGACGGGGGTGATCGGCTGGGGCGCGTGCTCGTGGGCCGCCGGCGGCACGACGAACGCCGCGTCCTCGGGGTTTGGCGGCAGCGGCACAGGAGCATGTGCCCCGCCGCCAAATACGCGCAGCAGGTCCGAGCGCCGCATGATTCCGACGATGCGGCCGTTGCGCAGTACCGGAATGCGCTTGACGTTGTGGGTCGCCATCAGGGTGGCGATCTCGTCCGTGTCGGTGCTTTCCTCGACAGTGACGACCGGGCTCGACATGACCTCGCGGGCTACCGCGAGCGGGCTCTGGAGATGCTCGAGAAACTCGGTGTTCAGCGTCTCGCCTTCGGCCAGTCGCTGCAGCCACCATTCGCTACGCGTCTCGCGCTCGGTCTTCTTGCGCCCGACGAGGTCGCCTTCGCTGACGATCCCCACGATCGAGCCGCTGGCGTCCACGACGGGGATCGCGCTGATCTGATTTTCAAGCAAGGTGCGCGCGACTTCGCGCAGCGGCGTCTCCGGGGCGACGGTCGCGACGTTGTGGCTCATCAACTCGCGGGCGATCATGGCGTTCGGCGGGCTCGGGCAGCGTTGGCGACGCCATCAAGTACGATGGAGTCGGCCGTTTCCCTTTGATCTTCCGCAAACCGCGGTCAGGGCGGCGGAACCGGCCAGTCCAGCCGTTCGACGGCTTCGCGGTCCGCGGGACGACTGCCCACGCGGCTACCGCCAAAGACCGCCTCCGGGGCGATCTCGGCCAGCGGCACCAGCACGAACGGGCGTTCGTCCAGCGGCTCTCCGAGCACGTCGATGTCGATCGGGCGCGGCCCCCACGGGATTTCCTTGCTGCGGTCGCGGCCGAGCTCGGTCTCGATAGTCCTGCAGGCGCGGGCGAGCCCGTCGCGGTCCGGGGCTGTCACTGCGACGGCGATATTCACGAACGCCGGCTGGTCCTGCACCGGCCCGTCCGGAGCGCTACGATAGTATGACGAGCGGGCGGTCACTCGCGTGCCGGCGAGCCGCCCGATGGCGGCGACGGCTGCATCGAGGTTGGCCTTGCAGTCGCCGACGTTGGCACCGAGGCTGAGGTAGTACGTCGCCGTCACCGCCGCCGCTCGACCGTCACCGCGAGGTCGTCGATGATTGCCGCGATCGGCGCGCTCGGCTTGTGCACCGTGACCCTGAGCTCGACGATCTTCGCGAACCCCGCCATGAGCGCGTCGGCGATCGCGCCGGCCGCGGCCTCGATCAGGTTCAACGGCTTGTCGTTGAACGCGGCGAGCGTCGCCTTGATCACCTGGCCGTAGTGCAGCGTGTCCTCGAGGCGGTCGGTGTGTTCGGCGTCGCCGATCTCGGCCGTGATGTCGAGATCGATGAAGAACCGCTGGCCGAGGGTGCGCTCCGCTTCCAGCGCGCCGTGCCGGCCGTGGACGGCAATACGGGCGATGGTGATCCGCGCGGTGGTCATGTGTCTGCCGTCGTCGTTCCGGGTGGGCTTGGACATTGCCACGCTTTCGGCTAGGCGTCTGCCGTCCATTCGGAGGGCAAGGCAATGGCCGGACTGCGCGCGCTGGCGGCGGGAAACTGGAAAATGAACGGCACGGGCGAGAGCCTGTCCGAGCTGAAGGCGATCGTGGCGGGGGCCGCGGGTGCGGGGTGCGACGTGGCGGTCTGCCCGCCGGCGACCCTTGTTTCGCGGGCCGGCGCGATTGTCGCCGGCTCTTCCGTGAAGCTCGGCGGGCAGGATTGCGCGCCGCAGAAATCCGGCGCCCACACCGGCGACATCGCCGCCGAGATGCTGGCCGATGCCGGCGCCAGCTACGTCATTGTCGGGCACTCCGAGCGTCGTACCGACCACAAGGAAACCGATGCCGAGGTGCGGGCGAAGGCCGAGGCCGTGTGGCGCGCCGGGCTCGTCGCCATCCTCTGCATTGGTGAAACCGAGGCCGAGCGCCGCGGAGGGCAGACCAATGCCGTGCTCGACCGCCAGCTCGCCGGATCGGTGCCGGATGCCGCCACTCCCGCCAATCTCGTTGTCGCCTATGAGCCGGTCTGGGCGATCGGCACCGGGCTCACGCCTTCGCTCGATGACATTCGCGATGCGCACACCCATATACGCTCGCGTTTGACGGCAAGGTTTGGCCGCGCGGCCGAAGGCGTGCGCATTCTCTACGGCGGTTCGGTCAAGCCGGCGAACGCGGGCGAGATCATGGCGCTGGACGGGGTAAATGGCGCTCTCGTCGGCGGGGCGAGCCTCAAAGCCGTTGATTTTCTTGCGATTATCGCTGCTTGCGGCTAATCGCGGGGCGCTGGGTGCGGGTCTGGCAAGCCCCGAACGGTTCGTGTACAAGGCGCCCGGCTTAAAGACCGGGCAGAACGGATCCTATGGAAACAGTCGTCATCGTCATCCATCTGATGGTGATCGTGGCGCTCATCGCGGTGGTGCTGTTGCAGCGCTCCGAGGGCGGCGCGCTCGGCATCGGCGGCGCGAACGCGTTCATGACGACCCGCGGACAGGGCAATGTGCTCACCCGCGCCACCGGGATTCTTGCCGCCGCTTTCTTCATCACCTCGATCGCGCTCACCGTGTTGACGCGCCTGGCGGCGCCGCCGTCGGCGATCCTCGACACCGCACCGGCAGCCAGCACCACGACGACGGCCCCGGCCAATACCGCCAACGGCACGGCCGGAAGCGGCTCGGCGACCGCCCCCGCTACGGGCGGCGGCGTGGCGAACGAGCTGAACCAGTTCCTGCAGCAGCGTAGCGGCGCGCCGGCGGCGGGCACGACCACGACGCCGCCCGCGACTTCAGGCACGGCGCCGGCCGATAATTCCGCGGCGCCCGCGCCGTCCGTACCCACGTCCCAATAGGAGCCCGCAGCTATGGCCGGCAGCCCGACGCGATCCAACCTCCGCCGGGCCCGCCGCCACTTTGAGCAAATATCGCGGGAATTTGGTCACAGCGAATCAATCCGGCTGGAGCTAAGGTAGAGGCCCATGGCGCGGTACGTCTTCATCACCGGCGGCGTGGTCTCTTCCCTGGGCAAAGGCATCGCATCGGCGGCGCTCGGAGCGCTGCTCCAGGCGCGCGGCTACAAGGTGCGGCTGCGCAAGCTCGACCCCTATCTCAACGTCGATCCGGGCACGATGTCGCCCTACCAGCACGGCGAAGTCTTCGTCACCGACGATGGCGCCGAGACCGATCTCGACCTCGGCCATTACGAGCGCTTCACCGGCCGTCCGGCGAACCGCATGGACAACATCACCACCGGCCGCATCTATCAGGACATCATCGCGCGCGAGCGGCGCGGCGATTATCTCGGCGCCACGGTGCAGGTCATCCCGCACGTCACCGACGCGATCAAATCGTTCGTCCGCGATGGTAACGACGGCTTCGATTTCGTGCTGGTCGAGATCGGCGGCACGGTCGGCGACATCGAGGGCCTGCCGTTCTTCGAAGCGATCCGCCAGCTCAAGAACGACCTGCCGCGTGGCGACGCCGTCTTCATCCATCTGACGCTGATGCCCTTCATCGCTTCGGCCGGCGAGCTGAAGACCAAGCCGACGCAGCACTCCGTCTCGGCGCTCCGCCAGATCGGCATCCAGCCCGATATGCTTTTGGTGCGGGCTGATCGCCCGATCCCGCCGGAAGAGCGGCGCAAGCTGTCGCTGTTCTGCAACGTGCGCCCGTCGGCGGTCATCCAGGCGCTCGACGTGAAGAACATCTACCAGGTGCCGGCCGCCTATCACGCCGAGGGACTGGACGACGAGGTGCTCGCCGCCTTCGGCATCACCGACGCGCCGCCGCCGGATCTCGCGCGCTGGGATCAGATCACCCACGCCATCGACAAGCACGAGGGCGAGGTCACGATCGCTATCGTCGGCAAGTACACCGGCCTCAAGGACGCCTACAAGTCGCTGGTCGAGTCGCTCTACCACGGCGGCATCGCCAACACCGTGAAGGTCAACCTCGAGTGGATCGAGGCCGACACGCTGGAGGAGGGCAATCCGGCGCAGAAGCTCGATTACGTCGACGGCATCCTGGTGCCGGGCGGTTTCGGCCAGCGCGGCTCGGAGGGCATGATCAACGCCGCCGGCTTTGCCCGCGAGCACAACGTCCCGTTCTTCGGCATCTGCTTCGGCATGCAGCTCGCCATCGTCGAGGCGACGCGCAATCTCGTCGGCCTGGAGAAAGCCAGCTCGTCCGAATTCGGCCCGACGCCGGAGCCGGTCGTCGGCCTGATGACCGAATGGCTGAAGGGCAACCAGCTCGAGAAGCGCGCCGAGGGCGGCGACCTCGGCGGCACGATGCGCCTCGGGTCATACCCGGCGCTGCTCGCGCGCGGCAGCCACATCTCCGAAATCTACGGCGCCACCGAAATCTTCGAGCGCCACCGCCACCGCTACGAGATCAACATCAACTATCGCGACCGGCTCGAGCAGCACGGCCTGCGCTTCGCCGGCCTGTCGCCCGACGGCATCCTGCCGGAGACCGTCGAGCTCGAGGGCCACCCGTGGTTCATCGGCGTGCAGTATCACCCCGAGCTGAAGTCGCGCCCGTTCGACCCGCACCCGCTGTTCGCGTCGTTTATCGCCGCCGCCCAGAAGCAGAGCCGGCTGGTCTAGGGCTTCCGCGCCTCGAAGATGATCGCCTGGAGCGGCATCGAGGCCGGGGTGCCAAACGCTGCATTGAAGCGCGAGACCAGCGCCGCCACGACCGCCTCCGGGTCGGCCGCGGGCCGCGCCTTCAGCTGGTCGTAGAGCGGACTGCCGTATACGATGCCGCGGGCGAAGGGCTGGGTGTCGGCCATCGTCTTCTGGCGCCGCAGCACGCGCGCCGTGATGTCGACGAAGCCGGCGTCGCCCAGCGCTTCCTTGATCGGCTCGAAACGATCGCCGAACGGCACGTTCATGAACTGCGGCGGGTTGTCAGGCAGCAGCTCGGTGACCAGCTCGTGGGTGATGCGCGCGAACGGATTGTGCCGGTGTGAATCCCAGATGCTGAAGAAGTAGCGGCCGCCCGGCGCCAGCACGCGCAGCGCTTCGCGATTGCCCTTGTCCTTGTCGGGATAGAACATCACGCCGAACTGGCAGACGAGCGCGTCGAAGGATTCGTCCGCGAACGGCAGGGCGAGCGCGTCGGCGGGCTGAAACGCGACGGCCTCGCCGGCACGAAACTTCTGCTTCGCGATTTCCAGCATCGGCCCGTTGAGATCGGTCGCCGTGACATGGCTGGGGGAGGGAAGCCGGTCGCGGAGCGCCCGCGTCACGATGCCGGTGCCGGCCGCCGTCTCCAGCACGCGCGTCGGCTTCAGGCGCGACACATGCTCCGCCATGTCGGCGGCGTAGTCGGCGAAGATCACCGGCCCGAGGCCGCCGTCATAGTGCCGCGGAATATCGCCCACGAATTGCGCAGCGTTATTGTCCATGGCCACCCCTCCCGGTCGCTGCCGATAGCGGACAGCAATCCGCGCCGTCTGGCAAGGGGTGGAGGGCTTACGCGCGCCGCGCGATCAGCGCCGCACTTTCCAGCGTCTCGGTGATCATGCCATCGACGGCGACCCGCTCCGCCAGCGTCCGCATGTCGGCGGCCAGCGCCGCCGCTTTCTCGGAGCCGAGCACGTTCGGCGAGGTCCGCGACATGGAGAAGGCGCGGTCGACCAGCGCCTCGGCCGGCAGGTCGTTGCGCTCGATTATCGAAATGCGCGACAGGTTGGCGAAGGCGGAGTCGAGCAGTACTTCCTCGTGGTCGACCCAGTTCGGTCCGCGCCCATGCCGTCCCTGGTCGATCTGGTCGCCGCTGTATCGCGCCAGCACCTCGCGGTATTCGCGCTGCCATCCGCTGCGCAGCGGCGACGAACCGAACAGCACGATCGCGCCGCCCGGCCGCACCATCGTGTCCAGCCGCCGCAACGTGTCGACGCGATCCATCCAGTGGAACGAACGCCCCATGGTCACCATTGTGAACACACCGAAGCGGGACCCGAGATCGTTCGAGCTGCCCTCGACGAACGTGACCTTGTCGTTGAGGCCGGCTGCCTCCGCGGCGGCGCGCGCACGCCGCAGCATCTCCGGCTCGGGATCGACGCCGACCGCCGCGCCGACGTAAGGCGCCATGCCGATGGCGATGACGCCCGGTCCGCAGCCGAGGTCCAGCAGCCGGTCGTCGGGCCCGAGCGCGCATTCCTCGGCCAGCCACCGGAACAGCCGCGGCGCGTACGGCGGGCGCGCGTGGTAGTGCTGCGCCGCACCCTGGAAACGGCGGGGTTCGAACGGAATGGGAGTGATTGCCTGCGGCATGGAGGTCGGCCAGAAAGTCGCGCCGGGAGGGACGGCGCAGTCTGCCGCGCGAATCGTGGCAGGAACGAAGCAATCCGCGTAGAGAGACAATATGCCTCGCGACATCGACCACCTCGTTCTCGCCGTGCGCGCACTCGATGCAGCGCGCGAGGCCTACGGCCGCCTCGGCTTCACGCTGACGCCGCCGGCGCGCCATCCCTTCGGCACGGCGAATTCGCTCGTCCAGCTGGGCGGCAATTATCTCGAGCTGCTGGCGGTTGCCGATGCCGCCGCCATCCCTGCGCCCGAGGGCAGCCGCTTCTCGTTCGGCGCCTTCAACCGGCAGTACCTCGAGCATCGCGAGGGGATGTCGATGCTGGCGTTGCACAGTGAGGACGCCGCCGCCGATCGCGCTGCGTTCGAGCGGTGGAAGCTGCCGGTGTACGAGCCGTTGTCGTTCGAGCGCCAGGCAAGGGGGCCGGACGGCATCGACCGGCCGGTTGGCTTCGCGCTCACCTTCACCAGCGATGCGCGCACCCACGGCGGCGCCGGCTTCTTCACCTGCCAGCATCTCCATCCGGAAAATTTCTGGCGTCCGGAATACCAGCGTCACGCCAACGGCGCGCTGCGTGTCCAGTCAGCGGTTTTCGTGACGCGTGACCCCGCCGATTTCCACGAGTTCCTGACGTACTTCACGGGCCAGCACGAGATGCTGTCCACGAGCCTGCACGTCCGGTTTGTCGTCGGCCGTAGCGCGATCGATGTGATGTCGCCGGTCGGCTATCGCGCCTTTTTCGGAGAGGACTCCGGTCCCGACCCGCGGCGCTTCATGGGCTACCGGATTGCGGTTTCGGATATCGGCGAAACCAGGAGGGTGCTGCTCGCCGGCGGCGTGCCATTCAGCGAGCGGCTCGATGCGCTCGTGGTGCCGTCAACCTTCGCTCACGGTACGGCGATCGCGTTCGCGCAGTTAAAGGCTCCTCCTCTCCCATAGGGAGAGGGCCATGAGCCTTGGCGAACCGAAGGTGAGCTTAGGCGAATGGGGTGAGGGGTTAGTGTTCGTTCCGGAGAGGTCATACCACTCGCCCCTTCATCTCTAGCTAGCCGACGCTCGCCAAAAGCTGAAGCCTCTCCCTATGGGAGAGGACGCGTCCCGCCGCTATAGTCCGCGCCATGAAACCGAACGCACGCGTCAAAATCGGCAATGCCGTGTTTGCCAGCGACCGGCCACTCGCCCTCATCGCCGGGCCGTGCCAGCTCGAATCCCGCGGCCACGCTTTCGACATGGCCGGCCGTCTCAAGGAGCTGACCGAGCGGCTGGGCATCGGCTTCGTCTACAAGACGTCGTTCGACAAGGCCAACCGCACGAGCCTCAAGGGCAAGCGCGGGCTCGGCCTCGACAAGGCGCTCGCGATCTTTGCCGATCTCCGCGCCAAGCTCGGCGTGACCATCCTCACCGACGTGCACGAACGTGAGCAGTGCGCCGAGATCGCACCGGTCGTCGATGTGCTCCAGATCCCGGCGTTCCTCTCGCGCCAGACGGACCTGCTGATCGCCGCGGCGAAGACCGGCAAGGTCGTGAACGTCAAGAAAGGCCAGTTCCTGGCACCGTGGGACATGAAGAACGTCGTCGCCAAGATCGTCGACAGCGGCAATCGCAACGTGCTCCTCACCGAGCGCGGCGCGAGCTTCGGCTACAACACGCTGGTCTCGGACATGCGCTCGCTTCCGATCATGGCCGACCTCGGCACGCCGGTGATCTTCGATGCCACCCATTCCGTGCAGCAGCCGGGCGGGCAGGGCACCTCGACTGGCGGCGATCGCCGCTTCGTGCCGGTGCTGGCGCGCGCAGCCGTGGCCGTCGGCGTGGCCGGCGTCTTCATCGAGACGCATCAGGATCCCGACAACGCCCCGTCGGACGGGCCGAACATGATACCGATCGACCAGCTTCCCGCCCTGCTGGAAGAGCTGATCGCGATCGACCGGATCGCGAAGGCGCAGCGTTAGGGAAAGTTGAACCGCTGTTCGCGCCGAAGTGCGTCGGTGGCAGTCTTGGTTTCCTTGTAGATCGCGAATCCGTCGAGGACACGGTGCCAGAAGGCAATGGCCGCGCCGTTGTTCTCACGCTGGGTGATCTGCCACGCACCCGGAAAGCGCGCGATTAATCGGCGCGCGGCGGCCAAGCCCACGCCTTTGCGGCGGAAGGCGCCGACGACGAAGAACTCTTCCATCTCGGTCCTGGCAACCTCTGCGCGCCATTGGACAAGGGCAAAGCCGGCGTTGGCATCCCCCACTTTCAGCCAGAACGGCCAGCACGTCGCCGGATTGCTCCAGAAGCGGTCGAAGTCTGGATAGGAGTCATCGGCGCTGATGCCCGGAACGAACTCCGCCATCGTCCCGATGTAGTCGCGCATCATCGTGGCGAGCGCGGCCTTCTGCTCAATCGGAACAAGGGTTTCGGCTGCGATCATTTGCGGCCCAACGCACGCTCGATCCGCCGGTCCGGCACCAGCCACATGGCGGCGACCACGGCGTAGAGCGCAAGCCCGATCCAGGCGAAGCCAAGCAGCGCCAGTGCGATGCCGGCGACGTAACAGCCGATCGAAGCCCAGCCCTTGATATCGTCGCCGACGGCCATCTTCAGTGCGGAGCCTTCGCCCTGGGCGCGGATCAGGGTGCGTTCCAGGATCGTGTAGGCGACGGCGGCGAGCAGCAGGTCGATGCCGTAAACGACGACAGGCACGACGGCGCCGGGATGGTCGCCCATCCAGCGGGTGACGAAGGGGGTCAGCGACAGCCAGAACAGAAGGTGCAGGTTGGCCCACAGCACCGCGCCGTTCACCTGCTCGGCCGCCTGGAGCATGTGGTGGTGGTTGCTCCAGTAGATGCCGAGGTAAAGGAAGGTCAGGACGTAGCCGAGAAAATCAGGCAGGAGCGGCCGGAGCGCCTGCCAGTCGGCGCTCTCCGGCGCGTGCAGTTCGAGCACCAGGATGGTGATGATGACGGCGATCACGCCGTCGCTGAACATTTCGACCCGTAGCTTGTGCATCGCCGCCATCCGGTTGAGGCCTCTGCGCAATTACGGATGCTGATGGTTGCCGCTTAAACGTTTGTCAACGTTACCGCGGTTAACTCGCTGCTGATCCCTTCCGGGTGCTGGTGCGAGTTGAGCAATGCGTAACCCTGTAACCGCGTTCCGTTCACGTCCTGTTTTCAACGTTGCGTTCGTCGTCCTCGTGGCCGGGATGAGCGCCGCCTGCAGCAATTCGATGCGGCTGCAGGAACCGTTCTTCACCAGCTCAACCGAAAACCAGCGCGAAATCCTCGGCGGCGCCGATCAGGGCGCCAGCGCCTACCAGCAGCCGATGCCGCAGATCGCGACGACCGACAATTCGGTCAGCCGCACCAGCCTGCCGCCGCCCACCAGCGCTTACGCCTCGGTCGATCAGGGCGCTGGCTACGCCGCGCCGAGTGCCGCCTCGTCCGGCGCCTACGAATGGTCGGCGGTCGGTGGTCGCGTCATCACGATCAGCGCCAACGACACCCTCGACACGCTGACCGCCCAGTACGGCGTGCCCGGCGATCAGATTCTGAACGCCAACCAGATGCACAGCGCCGCGGATATCCGTCCCGGCCGCGTCATCGTGATCCCGAAGCGGGTGCCGATCGCGGCCGACCGCCTGCAGGACACCGACGCGCCGGATGTCGCCTATGCCGCGCCCGCTCCGGCGATGGCGCCCGCCGCGCCGTTCAAGCCCACTGCCACGCTCGCCTCGGGCACGTCGACTTACGTCGTGATGTCCGGCGATACGCTGTTCAGCGTCGCCCGCAAGGTCAACATGGCGCCGACCGATCTCGCCGCGCTCAACGGCCTGACCACCGAAAGCCAGCTCCAGATCGGCCAGACGCTCCGCCTCGGTGGTTCCGCGTCGAAGCCGTTCGCCACGGCTGACGCCACGCCGCCGAAGCAGCAGACTCTCGGCGCACCGCCGAAGCCGCTCGGCCAGCTCGTCGTTTCGAAGGATGGCGCACCGACCAGCCCGCCGACGCTCCGCCAGACGACGACGGCCGGCACGGACGGCGCCCAGGTTGCGATGAACACGCCGCCCGCAGTGCCGGCGATCAGCACCGACACCGCCCCGGCGGCGACCGACGCCAGCCTCGGCAACACCGACGTCGCCGATGCCCCGTCCGCGGACGGCACCTCGTTCCGCTGGCCGGTGCGCGGCCGCATCATCGCCGGCTTCGGCGCCAAGCCGAACGGCGAGAAGAACGACGGCATCAACCTCGCGGTCCCCGCCGGCACATCGGTCAAGGCGGTCGAAGCCGGCACGGTCATCTACGCCGGCAATGAGCTCGCCGGTTACGGCAACCTCGTCCTCATCCGTCATGCCGACGGCTGGGTGTCGGCCTACGCCCACAACCAGGATCTCACGGTCAAGCGCGGCGATGTCGTAAAGCGCGGCCAGATCATCGCCCATGCCGGCATGACCGGCTCGGTGACCTCGCCGCAGGTGCACTTCGAGCTCCGCAAGGGTGCGAAGCCGGTCAATCCTCTGGACTACCTCGCCGGCGCGTAATTCCCGCCGGCGGGTGCCCATTGATCAGTCCTGACCTCCGCTGGCGGGTGCTGATCATACAGGGCTGGCGGGGCGGCTAAGTCCGCGAAAGGACTACCCCAAGGCGCCCCGCCAGATCCTGCACGAACTGCCAGGCGACGCGCCCCGAGCGCGCGCCGCGGGTGGTCGACCACTCCAGCGCCTCCGCCCGCCACTCCGCTTCCTTCGCCTTGATGCCGTAATGGGCGAGGTAGCCGCGCACCATGTCCAGGTATTCGTCCTGGCTGCACTTGTGGAAGCCCAGCCACAGGCCGAAGCGGTCGGAGAGGGACACCTTCTCCTCCACCGCCTCGCCGGGCGTGATCGCG
This sequence comes from Pseudomonadota bacterium, assembly GCA_048498575.1. Taxonomy (GTDB): domain Bacteria; phylum Pseudomonadota; class Alphaproteobacteria; order Rhizobiales; family Kaistiaceae; genus DASZQY01. Next base: position 5,977 of record JBEHXS010000027.1, on the reverse strand, counting down.
GTCGAGGCCTCGTTCTCCATCATGTCGCGCGGCAAAAGGTGCCGGCGGTTCGAGGTGGCGTAGAACACGACGTTGTCCGGCCGGCCCTCGATGCCGCCCTCCAGCGCCGCCTTCAGCGACTTGTACGAGGCGTCGTCGCCGTCGAAGGAGAGGTCGTCGCAGAACAGGAGGAAGCGGTGCGGCGCGCCGCGGAGCAGCGCCATCACCTCGGGCAGCGTCTCGATGTCCTCGCGGTGAATCTCGACCAGCTTCAGCCGATGCTTCGGGTCGGCGTTGACGGCGCCGTGCACAGCCTTGACCAGCGAGCTTTTGCCCATGCCGCGGGCGCCCCACAGCAGCACGTTGTTGGCCGGCAGCCCCTTGGCGAAGCGCTCCGTGTTGGCACGCAGGATGTCGCGCGCCCGGTCGATGCCCTTGAGCAGCCCGATGTCGACGGCGCTGACCACCGGCACCGGCTGCAACGTATGGGTGTCGGCGTGCCAGACAAACGCGTCCGCCGCGCCGAAATCGGGCGCTACCGGCGCCGCCGGCACAGCGCGGGCGATCAGCGCAGTCAGCGCATCCAGCCGCTCGGCAATCGACCGTAGCTCGTCTTTCTCGGACACCCGGGAATCCTCTGGGGCGGTCGCAAGGCGGCGAGGGGGTAGCACGCGAGGCCGCCTCCCGCCAATGCGCCGCCCGGTGCAATGGCCGGCGCGGCTGCCTATATCGGTTGCAATGGGGGCGTCGGTCGCTATAGTCCGCGCCGTTTTGGGGCCGGGAATCTGCGGCGCCCGGGCCTATTTGGAGCAGACAGCCGAATGTTCATCAGCGAGGCTTTCGCGCAGGCAAGCGGAGCGTCCGATAGCGGCGCGGCGGGCTTCCTCAGCGGACCGATCGGCACGATCGTCCCGTTCGTCCTGGTCTTCGTGATCATGTACTTCCTGCTCATCCGGCCGCAGCAGCAGCGCGCCAAGGATCACCGCGAGACGGTCGCCAACCTGCGTCGCGGCGACACCGTGGTGACCGGCGGCGGCTTCATCGGCAAGGTCGCCAAGGTCGACGACAATGAGATCACGGTGGAGCTCGCCGAGGGCGTGCGCGTGCGCGTCGTGCGCGGCACGATCTCCGAGGTGCGGGCGAGGGGCGAGCCGGTAAAAGACGCCAAGGAAGCCAGCTAGTGGCTGCGGCGTCGTCGCGCGAATGATTGGATCGTCCTGATGCTCTATTTCAAGCGTTGGCAGGTCATCGGCATCCTGCTCGTCGTGCTCGCGGGCTTCATCGCGGTCCTGCCCAACTTCATGTCGCGCGATCAGCTCGCGGCATGGCCGAGCTTCCTGCCGAAGTCGCAGATGGTGCTCGGCCTTGACCTGCAGGGCGGCTCGTACCTGCTCTACCAGGTCGATCGCGCCGACTACATCCAGAAGCGCCTCAAGGATCTGACTGCCGACATTCGCAAGACGCTGCTCGACAATCCGCGCATCGGCTACACCGGCCTCGGCGTTCAGGGCGACGCCGTCCAGCTTCGCCTCCGCGACCTGACACAGCTTGACGACGCCCGCACGCGGCTGGAGAAGCTGCGCAATCCGCTCGATGCCAGCGTGCTTTCTGCCGGCTCGGTCTATGAATTCGATCTCACCGTCGGCGACGACGGCCTGGTGCGCTTCACCTATTCGCAGAACGGGCTGACGCAGCGCGTCCGCCAGATCGTCCAGCAGTCGATCGAGGTTATTAACCGCCGCATCAACGGCCTCGGCACGACCGAGCCTTCGATCCAGCGGCAGGGCGACGACCGCATCCTGGTCGAGGCGCCGGGCGTTGGCGATCCGACCCGCTTGAAGGCGCTGGTCGGCCAGACGGCGCAGCTCGAGTTCCACATGGTGCAGGGCACGCTGCAGGCCAGCCAGGCCAATGCCTCGCCGCCGAAGGCCGGCACGACCCGCGTGCCCGACCGCGACGACCCCAACCTCATCTACGAGGTCGATGACTCGGCGCTGATGACCGGCCAGGACCTCGCCGACGCGCAGGCCGGCTTCGATCAGACGAGCAACGCACCAGTGGTGAACTTCCGCCTGACGACGGGCGGCGCGACCAAGTTCGGCGACGTCACCGCCAAGAACGTCGGCCGGCCGTTCGCCATCATCCTCGACGATCAGGTCATCTCGGCGCCGGTCATCCGTCAGCCTATCCTCGGTGGCACCGGTCAGATCAGCGGCGGCTTCACGGTGCAGACGGCGAACGACCTCGCCATCCTGCTCCGCGCCGGCTCGCTGCCCGCCAAGCTCACCATCGTTGAGGAACAGACGGTGGGCGCCAGCCTCGGCGCCGACTCGATCCGCGCCGGCATCGCCGCGGCGATCGTGGCGACCGTGTTCATCGCCGTCTTCATGATCCTCTGCTACGGCATCCTCGGGGCGTTCGCCGACCTCGCGCTCATCGCCAACAACTTCCTGATGATCGGCATCCTGACCACGCTTGGCGCGACGCTGACGCTGCCGGGCATCGCGGGCATCGTGCTCACCATGGGCATGGCGGTGGACGCCAACGTGCTCATCTACGAACGCATGCGGGAGGAGTCGCACGCCGGGCGATCGACGCTGGCCGCGCTCGATACCGGCTTCCGCCGCGCCTTCGGCACCATCATCGATTCGCACCTGACGGCGCTCATCGCGGCGGTGGCGCTGTTCGAGCTTGGCTCCGGCCCCGTGCGCGGCTTTGCGGTCACGCTGGCCATCGGTATTCTGTCGACCCTGTTCACGGCCTATCTGGTGACGCGCCTGATCGTGGCCGGCTGGGTGCGCTGGGCGCGCCCGAAGGCGGTACCGCTATGAAATTTCCGATCCGGCTCATTCCCGACGGCACCAACCTGCCGTTCATGGATTGGGTGCGCATCCGCACCCCAATCTCGCTCGCCCTGATCGTCCTGTCGTTCGCCCTGTTCTTCACCATCGGCGTGAACCAGGGCATCGACTTCAAGGGCGGCACGATCATTCAGGCCCACAACGCCAACGGGCCGGTCGACATCGGCACGGTGCGCGGCATCGTCGACGGGCTGAACTTCGGCGACGTGCAGATCCAGACCACGACCTCCAACGGCCAGACCGACGCTCTCATCCGCATTGCTCTCCAGCCGGGCGGCGAAGAAGCGCAGCAGCAGGTCGTCGACAAGGTCAAGACCGCGCTCGGCGCCGACTATTCGCTTGAGAACGTCGAGGTCGTCGGCCCGACGGTTTCCGGCGAGCTGGCGCGGAGCGGCACCTTCGCGGTGCTGTTCACCATCGCCGGCATCATGCTCTACATCTGGTTCCGGTTTGAATGGCAGTTCGGCATTGCCGCCGTCGCCACCCTGGTCCACGACGCCATCCTGACCGTTGGCTTCTTCGCCGTGACACGCATCGACTTCGACCTGCAGTCGATCGCCGCCATCCTCACCATCATCGGCTATTCGCTCAACGACACCGTCGTCATCTTCGACCGAATTCGCGAGATCCTGCGCAAGTACAAGCAGATGCCGATCCGCGAGGTCATCAACCTCGCGACCAACCAGTCGCTCGCCCGTACGATCATGACGTCACTCACCATCGAGCTTGCGCTGATCGCGCTGTTCGCCTTCGGCGGCCCGGTCGTGCGCTCGTTCACCGCCGCCATGATCTGGGGCATCTTCGTCGCCACCGCTTCGTCGATCTTCATCGGCGGCCCGATCCTCATCTACTTCAACATCCGTCCGCGCGCCGTCGAAGCGAAGACCGAGGAAGAAGAGAAGGCTACCGACACGACGGCCGCAGGGGCCTGATCGAGGGGGCCGCCATGGCGGTCGTCATTCGCGACGCCCATTACCCCGGCAAGGCCCAGATCGAGGCATACGGCAACGGCGGCTTCCGCTTCGCCGGCATGTCCCATCGCGGTTCGCTGCTCTGTCTGCCCTCCGGCATCTACGGCTGGGAGGCACCGGCGCCTGAGGCGCTGGACGCCGAGAGTCTCGCGAAGGTCTTTGCCGAGGCCAATGCCATCCAGATTCTGCTGCTCGGCACCGGGCCGGACCTCGTGCCCATCCCTGCGGCCCTTCGGCAGCGCTGCCGCGAGGCCAACATCGTTGCCGAGTCCATGGCCACCGGTGCGGCAGTGCGCACCTTCAACGTGCTGCTGAGCGAGCAGCGCGCGGTTGCGGCCGCGCTCATCGCGGTTCCCTGAAATGGCCCGCGACGAAACGGCCCTCGACGAGGCGTACGAGCGCGCTGCGGCGGCCGTTCAGTCCGGCGACCGCGATCGCTACCTCGCCGACCTGTTCGCCCCGGAAGCGTTCCGCAGACACCTGTTCGCGCTCCACGCCTTCAACGGCGAGATCGCCCGGGTGCGCGACGTCGTCTCGGACGCCATGCTGGGCGAAATCCGCCTGCAGTGGTGGCGCGACGCCATCGCCAACGGCGCGGCCGGCGGCCATCCTATCGCCACGGCGCTGAACGCCACGATCGCGAAGTTCCATTTGCCGAAGGAAGCCTTCGGCAGGCTGATCGATGCGCGACTATTCGATCTCTACGATGACCCGATGCCGAGCCTGAACGACCTCGAGGGCTACGCCGGCGACACCGCCTCGGCGCTTATCCAGCTTGCGGCTATCGTCCTGGCCGACGGTCAGGATCCGGGCACTGCCGAGGCCGCTGGCCACGCCGGCGTGGCCTACGCGCTCACCGGCTTGATGCGGGCTCTGCCTATCCACGCGCGGCGCGGTCAGCTCTTTTTGCCCGTCGCGATGATCGCGACGCGGGGGCTGGATACGCGCACCGTGTTCGCCGGCAAGACGACGCCCGAGCTCAAGACTTTGTTGACGGACCTCCGCACCATCGCCCGCCAGCACCTGACCGAAGCGGAACGCGGCATCGCCGACCTGGTGCCGCAGGTGAAGGCGGCCTTCCTGCCGCTTGCCCTCGTGCGGCCCTATCTCGACCGCATGGAGCGCAGCGACTACGAGCCGTTTTCCGGCGCCGAGATTTCGCCGTGGCGGCGGCAGTGGCTGTTGTGGCGGGCCGCGCGGCGGCTTTGACTTCTACTCCGCCGCGTCGGCGGCGACGTTGCCCAGCCAGGCATCGAGGTCCGCCAGCGCGCGTGTCGTGATCGCGTGGCGCTTGGCCATGCCCTTCTCGGTGGAGGAAACGCGCTTACCGGGCTCGCGCGCTGCCGGCGTCGGCAGGGGAAACAGCCCGAAGTTCACGTTCATTGGCTGGAACGAGCGCTTGCCCGGCTCGTCGGCCGAAAGGTGCCCGCCGGTGATGTGGCCAAGGATCGCCCCGAAGGCCGTGGTCGGCGGCGGCAGGGTGATCGCTTCGCCAAGGCGTTCGGCCGCCGCAAAGCGCCCGGCGAGAAGCCCGACGGCCGCCGACTCGACGTAGCCCTCGCAGCCCGTGATCTGGCCGGCGAAGCGCAGTCGCGGCATCGCCCTCAGGCGGAGTGCGCCGTCGAGCAGCCTGGGCGAGTTGAGGAACGTGTTGCGGTGGAGGCCGCCGAGCCGGGCGAATTCCGCCTTCTCGAGGCCCGGGATCATCCGGAAGATCCCCGCCTGGATCGCATAGCGCAGGCGCGTCTGGAAGCCGACCATGTTGAACAGCGTGCCCAGCGTATTGTCCTGGCGAAGCTGGACGACCGCGTAGGGCTTGTCCGTCGGCTTGTGGCGGTTGGTCAGCCCGACCGGTTTCATCGGTCCGTGGCGGAGCGTCTCGCGGCCGCGCTCGGCCATCACCTCGATCGGCAGGCAGCCATCGAAATACGGGACGTTCTCCCAGTCGTGCGATTTGTGCTGCTCGCCCGAAAGAAGCGCATCCACGAAGGCGTCGTATTGGGCCTTGTCGAGCGGACAGTTGATGTAGTCCGAGCCGGTCCCGCCGGGTCCGACCTTGTCGTAGCGCGACTGGAACCAGGCGGTGTCCATGTCGATCGAATCGAAATGCACGATCGGTGCAATGGCGTCGAAGAAGGCGAGGGCGTCCTCGCCGGTCAGAGCGCG
>JBEHXS010000026.1:0-21115 GCA_048498575.1 Pseudomonadota bacterium | reverse complement strand
GCCGGCGGCATCGCGCACGACTTCAACAACGTGCTGACGGCGATCATCGGCTTCAGCGACCTGCTGCTCGCCAACCACCGGCCGAGCGACCCGTCCTTCCAGGACATCATGAACATCAAGCAGAACGCCAACCGGGCCGCGGGCCTGGTCAGGCAACTGCTGGCGTTCTCGCGGCGGCAGACGCTGCGCCCGCAGGTGCTGGTGCTGCGCGACACGCTCTCCGACCTGTCGATGCTGCTCGAGCGGCTGCTCGGCGAGAACGTCAAGCTCGAGCTGGTGCACGGGCGCGACCTCTGGCCGATCAAGTTCGACCTCAACCAGTTCGAACAGGTGATCGTGAATCTTGCGGTCAACGGCCGCGACGCCATGCCCAAGGGCGGCACGATGTCGATCCGCACGCGCAACCTGTCGATCGCGGAGAGCCAGCAGTTCGGCTACAAGCCGCTGCCCAAGGCGGACTACGTGCTGATCGAGGTCGAGGACACCGGCACGGGCATGCCGCCCGAGGTGCAGGCCAAGATCTTCGAGCCGTTCTTCTCGACCAAGGAAGTGGGCAAGGGCACCGGCCTCGGCCTCTCGACGGTGTACGGCATCGTCAAGCAGACCGGCGGCCACATCTTCTTCACCAGCATCTTCGGCCAGGGCACGATCTTCCGCATCTTCGTGCCGCGCTACGTGCCGACCGAAGGCGAGCTGACCGCGGCCACGGCCGAGGCCACGCCGGAGATCGCCGACCTCACCGGCACGGCGACGATCCTCCTGGTCGAGGACGAGGAAGCGGTGCGGGCGTTTGCGGCGCGCGCCCTGCAGTCGCGCGGCTACAAGGTGCTGGAAGCGACTTCCGGCGTCGAGGCGCTGGAGAAGATGCAGGAAAGCGGCGGGGCGGTCGATCTCGTCGTCTCCGACGTGGTGATGCCCGAGATGGACGGGCCGTCGATGCTGCGCGAGCTGCGCAAGACACGGCCCGACCTCAAGATCATCTTCGTCTCCGGCTACGCCGAGGACGCGTTCCGCAAGAACCTGCCCGACGGCGAGAAGTTCTCGTTCCTGCCGAAGCCGTTCTCGCTGAAGCAGCTGGCGGTCGCGGTGAAGGAAACGCTCGGCCGCTAGGCGGCGGTCGCCAGCCGTGGCGCGCGCAGCGCCGCGATGAGATCGCGGAGCGCGGCGGGGGCGAACGCCAGGCCCACCATCAGCAGCGGGGTGTAAAGCGCGCCCCAGTAGTCGTCGAAGGCTTTGCCGACGAAGAGAAACAACACGAGGTAGGCGCCGACGGTCGCGGCGACGCGGCGGTTATCGCTGTCGGGCCAGGCGATCAAGCCGATCACGGCCAGTGGCAGGACGATGGCACTCGCCCATAGCGGTGCGAGCGCGAGCAGGCCGTTGAAGGCGGCGGTGCCGAGCACGAAGGACAGACCGCCGAACTGGAGCCAGCCGTACGGATAGGCGCCGTCGGCGGGACCGAGCTGCGCCTGCACCTCGGCGTAGTGCCAGGCGAAGTAGGCGGCGAAGGCGATGAAGCCGACGAGCCAGACACCGACCTCCCAACGGCGATGCTCACGCCACGCCAGGAAGGCGCAGATGATGGCATAGGGCGCCGCCAGCTCGCGGCAGAAAAGGGCAAGCAGCGCGGCGGCTAAGCCCAGCCACGGCAGACGCGCGCCATACGCGGCGGCCGACAGGAAGATGAGCGTGCCGGCGGTGATGTCGGCGAACAGGACGGCGTTGGGCGCGGCGACGAACACGACGCTGACGACGACGAAGGCGACCGCCAGTGCCCCCGTGGCCCGGCCGTCGCTGACCTCCAGCGTGCGGAAGGTGAGGGCCAGGCCAACGGCGGCGGCCAGGTCCAGCAGCGCGTTGGCGATTGCCGTGAGCGGCAGCAGGCTGACCAGCCAGGGCAGGGCGGGCAGGCGCCAGTTGAACACCGAGCGGGTGCCGTAGCCGCCCTTCAGCAACTCGGCATGCGCGGCGGCGTAGTAACCTTGCCCGTGGCGCATGGCGTCGACGATGTGGGCGTACATGACGAGATCGCTTCGGCCGTTGCTCGCGGCGGTCGGCGGCCGGGCGGAGTGAAGGGCGACGAAAGCCAGCACGACGATTGCGGCCAGCGTCGCGAGCAGCGCAAGCAGCGCGCCGGCGCGCGAGATGCCGCCGAGGCGGGTGGCGGGAAGGGCGAAGAGAGGCGAGCTGGACACGGCCGTTTTCCTTGGCCGCCAGCATGGCGCGTTAGTCTCAACAACGGGATAACGGGGAACATCGCGGGCACGCGGACGTTTCACTAGGCGGCCTCGAACGGAAGTCCTCTCGCCATGAACACCCGCCTCAACCTGCTATCGATCTGCGGCAGCCTCCGGCACGGCTCGTACAATGCCGCGATCGAACGCACCCTTCCGGGTCTCGCGCCCGCCGGCGTCGGCGTGCAGCACGCGCCGTGGCTCGGCGACTTCCCGCTCTACAACATGGACGTCCAGCAGGACGACGGCTTCCCAGAGCCGGCCAAGCGTCTAGGCGACCTCATCCGTCGTGCCGACGGCGTCATCTTCGTGACGCCCGAGTACAACTATTCGCTGCCGGGCGTGCTCAAGAACGCGATCGACTGGGTGTCGCGGTTGCCGGAGCAGCCGTTCCGGCGGAAGCCGGTGCTGATCCAGTCGGCGTCGACCAGCCTGCTCGGCGGAGCCCGGGCGCAGTATCACCTGCGGCAGGTCATGGTGTTCGTCGAGGCGCTGCCGTTCAACCGGCCGGAAGTGATGGTGCCGCAGGTGCAAAACAAGATCGACGAGGCGACCGGCGAGCTGACCGACGATGCGACGCGCGATCTCATCCGGACGCAGCTTAACGCGTTCGCCGACTTTGTCCGCGAACACGGCATCGCTGCCGCGCACGTCTAACGCTCGACGGGGAGCTTTCCTTCCAGCGTGGCGGCGAAGGCCCGGATCTCGGCGCGGCTGTATTTCGTATGGCGGCGCGTGCCGTCGGGCGGGTCGAACGTGAGGCCGGTTTGCGGCCGCCATTCGCCCACCGGCCGGATCGGGCGCGGCGTGAAGCCGCCGCCGCAGTTCGGGCAGACGTTGTGCAGGACGCCGGCGACGCAATCGGCGCAGAAGGTGCACTCGTAGCTGCAGATGAAGGCATTGGTCGCGGCCGGCGGCAGGTCCTTGTCGCAAAGTTCGCAGTTCGGTCGAAGTTGCAGCCCCACGTTGCCCCTCAGCGGTTTGCGAGCGCGACCGCGATCTCGCCGGCCAGCCGCGCGTTGCCCTTGATCAGCGCGATGTTCGCCGTGAGGCTCCGCCCGCCGGTCTTCTTCAGGATGGCGTCGAGCAGATAGGGCGTCACCGCCTTGCCGCTGATGCCCTCGCGTGCCGCATCGGCGACGGCGGCTTCGATCGCCGGGCGCATTTCGGAGGCCGCAATCTCGTGGGCCGGGTCGATGGGATTGGCGACGAGCACGCCGCCGGACAGGCCGAGCGCGGTCCGCGCTGCCACGAATTCGGCGATCGCGGCCGGCGCGTCGAGGCGGATCGGCGCCTTCAGTCCGCTCGAGCGCGACCAGAAGGCGGGGAACTCGTCGCTGCGGTAGCAGATGACCGGCACGCCCTCGGTCTCGAGGTATTCCAGCGTCTTCGGGACATCGAGCAGGGCCTTCGCTCCGGCGCAGACGACCACGACATCGGTGCGGCCTAACTCGGTGAGATCGGCGGAGATGTCGAAGGTGGTTTCGACGCCGCGGTGGACGCCGCCAATGCCGCCAGTGGCGAAGACCGGGATGCCCGCGAGGCGCGCGGCGATCATGGTGGCGGCAACGGTGGTGGCGCCCTTCTTCCCGGACGTGATGCCGTAGGCGAGGTCGGCACGGGACAGTTTCAGGACGTCCTTCGATTTCGCGAGATCCTCGAGGGCGGCCTTGCTCAGCCCGACGTGGATGGCGCCGTCGCTGACGGCGATGGCGGCTGGGAGCGCGCCGCCGCGGCGCACTTCTTCCTCGACGGCGAGCGCGGTCTCCAGATTCTGCGGCCACGGCATGCCATGGCTGACGATGGTGGTTTCCAGCGCGACGACCGGACGGCGCGCGGCGAGCGCTGCCGCTACCTCCGGCGATACGACGATGGGTGGCTTCACGAGGCGATCCGCTCGGCCGGTTCTTCCCGGCGCGGGCCGTGGCCGATGCGCTCGGCCAGCGCATCCGGCGAAAACGGCGCGGCGATGATGCTGCCGGCTTCCAGCGTCATCGCGGCGGCGGCGAGGCCGAAGCGGAGCGCATCGTGCAGGCTGTGGCCTTCGCCGAGACCGAGGATGGCACCGGCGGCGAAGGAATCGCCGGCGCCGTTCACGGCGCTGACGGCGACGCGGAGCGGGGCGTACGAACGCACCTCGCCGTGGGCGGCGGCGGCGAGCGGCTCGGAGCCGCTGGTGACGACGACGCGCGTCGACCGGCGGCCGGCAAGCTCGCTCGCCAGGCGCGGGACGGACAGCGACGGGTCATCCGGATCGAAGCCCAGCAGCGTCGCGGCCTCCTTGCGATTGGTGAACAGGAGCGTCAGGAGATCGAGGATCGGCTCGAGACGCACGGCCTTGGCCGGCGAGACGGTGAGGGCGGCCACCGGGCGCTGGGCGGCCGCCGCTTCGGCGGCGAGGAAGGCCAGCGTCTCCTCGGGCAGGTTGGCATCCACCACCCAGAGGTCGCCGGGCGGCGAAGCGTTGGCGGCGTGGACGACGGCGGCCGGCGTGATCGCCTCGCATATCTTCATGTCGGCGATGCCGATGATGAGGTTGCCGCGGTCGTCGAAGGTGGCGTGATAGCCGGCGGTGTCCTTGCCGCTGACACGCGCGATGGCGGTGGCATCCATGCCGACCGCCTCGGCCGCCGCCAGAACGGCATTGCCATCGGTGTCGTCGCCGACGGCGCTCACCATGCGCGTCGGCAGCCCGAGACGCGCCAGCACCGTGGCGACGTTGAAGCCGACGCCGCCGGCAAGGCGGCGGACGGTCCCCGGATTGGAGGCGCCGAGCACGGGCTGGGCGGCGCTTCGCGCGACGCGGTCGAGCGTGACCCCGCCGAAGACGGTGACGCTGGTGAATGGGCGGACTGACTGGTCCATCGGAGAAGCAACCTGGTGGCAGCCGGCGCGTTCCGCAATGCTAGCCCATGGTCGCTCGCAGACGCGAACAAAACTTGGCCAGGCGAGGCGGAATTTGCCAAGAATTCGAGGCAATGAAGGCGCTGCGCGCGGCGCCGGCTTGTATATGATGCCGGCGAATCGTCAGCCCTGCCTTCAGGAAATGCCTGCCGCGTGAAGATATCGTTTCACGGTGCCGACCGCGAAGTCACCGGTTCGTGCCATCTCATCGAGTGCGCCGGCAAGCGCATCCTCGTCGACTGTGGCATGTTCCAGGGCAGCCACGAGCTCGAGCAGGACAACGGCGAGCCATTCGGGTTCGATGCCGCCGCGATCGACATCCTGCTGCTCACCCACGCCCACCTCGACCATTGCGGCCGCGTGCCGCTGCTCGCAAAGCGCGGCTTCCACGGCGAGATCATCGCCACCGCGGCGACGCGCGAACTGGCGCGGCTGGTGATGGTCGATTCGGCACGGCTGCAGGAAGAAGACGCGGCGCGCCAGCAGCGGCACGCCGGGCCATGGAAGAAGAACGGCGGCGAGCCGGCCGGGCCGCTCTACACCCTGCTCGACGCGATGAACGTGCAGGACCGGTTCGGCCGCGTCGCCGAATACGGCGTGCCGATCGACGTCGCGCCCGGCATCCGGGCGACGTACATCGACGCCGGGCACATCCTCGGCTCCGCCTCGATCGTCCTCGACCTCACGGAGAACGGCGTCTCGCGCCGCATCACGATGTCGGGCGACATCGGCAACTCCGGCCGGCCGCTGATGCGCAACCACACGCCGCCGCCGGTCTCCGACCTCGTCGTGATGGAGACGACCTACGGCGACCGCAACCACAAGCCCTATGACGTCTCGGTCGAGGAGTTTTACACCGCGATCGACGAGACCTTCGCCCGCGGCGGCAACGTCATCATCCCGACGTTCGCGCTGGAGCGGGCGCAGGAACTGATTTACGCGATCCACCAGGCGATTGCCCGCAACCGCATCGCGCCGGCGGTGCAGGTGTTCCTCGATTCACCCATGGCGGTGTCGGCGACGCAGATTTTCCGCGAGCACCCGGAGTGCCTGTCAGACGAGGCGGTGAAGCTGTTCCAGGACGGCGACGACCCGCTGAACCTGCCCGGCCTGCATCTCACGGTCGAGACGGCCGATTCGATCAAGCTCAACACGATCCGCGGCGGCGCCATCATCATGGCGGGCTCCGGCATGGCGACGGGAGGCCGCGTCCGCCATCACCTGCGCCACAACATCGGACGGCGGGAAGCCGGAATCGTCTTCGTCGGCTTTGCCGGGCAGGGCACGCTGGCGCGCATCATCATCGACGGCGCCAAGACCGTGCGCATCATGGGCGATGAACTGCCGGTGAAGGCGCACGTCTACACGATCAACGGATTCTCGGCGCACGCCGGACAGGCGGAGCTGCTGGAATGGCAGAAGCCGTCGCAGGCGAAGCGCACCGTGCTCGTCCACGGCGACGAGCAGGTGATGACCGCTTTCGGCAAGCTCCTGTCGGGGACCGAAGTCATCATGCCGAAGCGGGGGGACAGCCTCGATCTGTGAGGTTGGTTTCGTGGAGGTCTTGCCGATGAGAACAAATCGTGTACAATGCGATTCACTCAAGGGGCGACGCGACTTTCCCATTGGCTTTCAGCGCGGCCCCGGCTGATAAGGAGCGGAACATGCCGGCCACACCTCTTCGCGTGATCGAGGGCAATTCAATGGACAAGTCGAAGGCGCTCGATGCGGCGCTGAGCCAGATCGAACGGTCGTTCGGCAAGGGCTCGATCATGCGGCTTGGCCACAACGAATCGCCGGTCGAGATCGGCACCGTACCGACCGGCTCGCTCGGCCTCGATATCGCGCTCGGCATCGGCGGCCTGCCGCGCGGCCGTATCGTCGAAATCTACGGGCCGGAATCTTCCGGCAAGACGACGCTCGCGCTGCACGCGATTGCCGAAGCCCAGAAGAACGGCGGCATCTGCGGCTTCATCGACGCCGAGCATGCGCTCGACGCCAGCTACGCCCGCAAGCTCGGCGTCAACCTCGACGACTTACTCATCTCCCAGCCGGATACCGGCGAGCAGGCGCTGGAGATCGTCGATACGCTGGTGCGTTCCGGCGCGATCGACGTGCTGGTGATCGATTCGGTGGCGGCGCTTACCCCGCGCGCCGAAATCGAGGGCGAGATGGGCGACCAACTGCCCGGCCTGCAGGCCCGCCTGATGAGCCAGGCGCTGCGCAAGCTCACCGGTTCGATTTCGCGCTCCAACACCACGGTCATCTTCATCAACCAGATCCGCATGAAGATCGGCGTGATGTTCGGCAGCCCGGAAACGACGACGGGCGGCAACGCGCTCAAGTTCTACGCCTCGATCCGCCTCGACATCCGCCGCATCGGCGCGATCAAGGAGCGCGAGGAGGTCGTCGGCAACCAGACCCGCGTCAAGGTGGTCAAGAACAAGCTGGCGCCGCCGTTCAAGCAGGTCGAGTTCGACATCATGTACGGCGAGGGCATCTCCAAGACCGGCGAGCTGGTCGACCTCGGCGTCAAGGCCGGCATCGTCGAGAAGTCGGGCGCCTGGTTCTCCTACGACAGCCAGCGGCTCGGGCAGGGCCGCGAGAACGCCAAGGTGTTCCTCAAGGAGAATCCGGGGATTGCCGCGACGATCGAAAAGTCGATCCGCGAGAACGCCGGCCTTATTGCCGAGAAGTTCCTCGAGCGGGCGGACCCGGGCGAGGACGACGTGGACGCAGCCGAAGCCTGAACGCGGAAGCGGCCGGGCTGACGGGCCAGTTCGATGAAACTCGCGATCAACTACATCGAGTTCGCCAGCACCGATACCGTGGCCAGCCGGGCCTTCTTCGAGAAGGCGTTCGGCTGGTCGTTTACGGACTACGGTCCGGCCTATGCCGGTTTCAACGATGCCGGCATTGATGGCGGCATAGCCGCGGCGAAGGCGCCGGCGGCCCCGCCGCTGGTCATCCTCTACGCCGAGAATCTTGACGCCGCCGAGGCGGCGATGCGGGCGGCCGGTGGGGACGTCGTCGTCCCGCAGTACGATTTCCCGGGCGGGCGGAGGTTCCATTTCCGCGAGCCGGGCGGCAACGTATTGGCGGTATGGAGCGAGCGCGGCGAGTAGCGGGCGTTCCAGCCCAAGAGGCTGAGCGGGGCGGCCGGGCGGGTTCACAAACATTGGACAGTGCCGAGGATGGGGCGCTAGAACCGCCGGAACGCCGCGACTTGCGCGGTCCTCCCGTTTTCGAGCCGATTCTGCCCCATGCCCAGCGTCAATGAAATCCGCTCCGCGTTTCTCGGCTACTTCGCCAAGAACGGCCATACGGAAGTGCCGTCGAGTTCGCTGGTGCCGCGCAACGACCCGACGCTGATCTTCACCAATGCCGGCATGGTGCAGTTCAAGGACTACTTCACCGGGCGCGCGACGCCGGCTTACCCGCGGGCGACCACGGCGCAGAAATGCGTGCGCGCCGGCGGCAAGCACAACGACCTCGACAACGTCGGGTATACGGCGCGCCACCACACCTTCTTCGAGATGCTCGGCAACTTCTCCTTCGGCGACTACTTCAAGGAGCAGGCGATCGAGCACGCGTGGACGCTGATCACGCGCGAGTTCGGGCTGAAGAAGGACAAGCTCCTGGTCACGGTCTACCACACCGACGACCACGCCTTCGACCTGTGGAAGAAGATCGCCGGCTTCAGCGACGACCGCATCATCCGCATCCCGACCAACGACAACTTCTGGCAGATGGGCGACACCGGCCCGTGCGGGCCGTGCTCGGAAATCTTCATCGACCAGGGCCCGGAGCTGAAGGGCGGACCGCCGGGCAGCCCGGACGAGGACGGCGACCGCTTCCTCGAATTCTGGAACCTGGTGTTCATGCAGTTCGAGCAACTGCCCGGCGGCCAGCGCATCGACCTGCCGCGGCCGTCGATCGACACCGGCATGGGGCTGGAGCGCATCTCGGCGATCCTGCAGGGCGTCCATTCCAACTACGACACCGACCTGTTCCGGACGCTGATCGCGGCGTCGGTCGACATCATCGGCGTGCCGGCGGAAGGCGAGAACCGCGCCAGCCATCGGGTGATCGCCGATCACCTGCGCGCCTCGGCGTTCCTGATCGCCGACGGCGTGCTGCCGTCGAACGACGGGCGCGGCTACGTGCTTCGCCGCATCATGCGGCGCGCCATGCGCCACGCGCACCTGCTCGGCGCGCAGGAGCCGGTGATGTGGCGGCTGGTGCCGACGCTGGTTGCCGAGATGGGCCGCGCCTATCCCGAGCTGGTGCGGGCGGAGGCGCTGATCCGCGAGACGCTCCGGCTGGAGGAGACGCGCTTCGGGCGGACGCTCGCGCGTGGCGTCGCGCTGCTCGACGAGGCAACCGGGGACCTTTCCTCCGGCGCGACGCTTGCCGGCGACGTCGCCTTCCGGCTCTACGACACCTACGGCTTCCCGCTCGACCTGACGCAGGACGCGCTGAAGCCGCGCGGTATCGCCGTCGATACGGCGGGCTTCGACAAGGCGATGGAGAAGCAGAAGGAAGAGGCGCGCGCTTCGTGGGCGGGGACCGGCGAGGCGCAGACCGAGCCGGTGTGGTTCAAGCTTCGCGAATCGCTTGGGGCGACCGAATTCCTCGGCTACGACACCGAAAACGCCGAGGCCGAGATCGTCGCCATCGTCAAGGACGGTGAGGGCATCCAGAGCGCCAAGGCTGGCGAGCAGGTCGGCATCGTCGTCAACCAGACGCCGTTCTATGCCGAGCAGGGCGGCCAGCTTGCCGACATGGGCCTCATCGCCGGCGAGAAGGGCGGCGCCACGGTGACCGACGTCCACAAGCGGGCGGAGGGGCTGACCGTGCATTCCGCCACGATCGAGAACGGCACGCTCAGCGTCGGCGACGCGGTGCGTCTGTCAGTCGATCACGACCGGCGCGCCAAAATCCGCGCCAACCATTCGGCGACCCACCTCTTGCACGCGGCGCTCCGCGGCGTGCTCGGCACGCACGTTGCCCAGAAGGGCTCGCTGGTCGCGCCTGACCGGCTGCGGTTCGATTTCTCGCACCCGAAGCCGATGGACGCGCATGAGCTCGAGGCGGTCGAGGACCTCGCGAACACCGTCGTGCTGCAGGATGCGCCGGTGACGACGCGGCTCATGGATCGCGACGAGGCGATGCACTCCGGCGCGATGGCGCTGTTCGGCGAGAAGTACGGCGACGAGGTGCGCGTCGTGACCATGGGCGCGCAGCCGGACGGCGCGACGCCGAAGCCTTATTCGGTCGAGCTTTGCGGCGGCACGCACGTCGGCCGGACCGGCGAGATCGGGCTGATCGCGCTCGTCGGCGAGGCCGGTGTCGCGGCCGGCGTCAGGCGCATCGAGGCGCTGACCGGCGCGGCGGCGCGCAAGCACCTTGCCGAGCAGGAGAAACGGCTCCGCGCCGTGGCGATGGCGCTCAAGGTGCGCCCCGACGAGGCGGCCGAGCGCGTCGCGGTCCTGGTTGACGAGCGGCGGAAACTCGAACGCGACCTCGCCGACGCGCGCAAGAAGCTCGCGATGGGCGGCGGCGCCGGCAACGGCGCGGACAACGGCGTGCGCACCGTCGGCGCGACCAAGTTCCTCGGTCGCTCGGTGACCGGCATCGCGCCGAAGGACCTCAAGGGTCTCGTCGACAGCGCCAAGAAGACGGTGGGCTCCGGCGTCGTCGCCATCGTCGGCGTGTCGGACGACGGCAAGGCGGCGATGGTGGTCGGCGTCACCGACGACCTGACCGGCACGTTCAGCGCCGTCGATCTGGTGAAGAAGGGCGCCGAGGCGCTCGGCGGCAAGGGCGGCGGCGGGCGTCCCGACATGGCGCAGGCGGGCGGCCCGGACGGCGGCAAGGCCGACGCCGCCATCGAAGCGATCGCGGCGGCGCTCACCGGCACCTAGATGGACGCGGCGCGCGACCCAACCCATCCGCGCGAACCGCTCCGGCGGTGGACCTTCGACCTGCTCGAGCGGGTCGATCGCCACGCGACGCTGCCGCGCGTCGTCTCCGGCGCGCTGGTGACGCTGATCCTGGTCAACGTCGTGACGGCGATCTTCGAGACGGTGGGGCCGCTCTGGGAAAGCTATCGCTGGCTCTTCCGCAGCGTCGAGTACGTCTCGCTGGTCGTCTTCTCGGTCGAATATGTCGTGCGGCTGTGGGTGTCGGTGGAGCATCCGCGCGCCCGCGGCAGGCCGGCGTGGCAGGCGCGGCTGACCTATGCGGTCACGCCGGCGGCGATCGTCGACCTGGTCGCGATCCTGCCCTTCTTCCTCGAGGTGTTCAGCGACGCCCATCTCCAGGTGCTGGTGCTGGTCAGGCTGCTCCGGCTGTTCAAGCTCGGCCGCTACTCGACCGGCTTCCAGTCGCTGTTCGAGGCGATCCGGCGCGAGCGCCAGGCGCTGCTCGCGAGCTTCATCATCCTGATCTCGGTCATGCTGGTGGCGGCGTCGTTCGCCTACATGGCGGAACGGGAGGCGCAGCCCGACAAGTTCGGATCGATCCCGGAAGCGATCTGGTGGGCGGTGACGACGCTGACCACCGTCGGCTACGGCGACGTGGTGCCGCATACGATCGCCGGCCGCATCGTCGCGGGGCTGACGATGATCACCGGCATCCTGATGATCGCGCTGCCGGTCGCGATCATCGGCTCGTCGTTCGCCGAGGTCGTACGCCAGCGCTCGTTCGTCATCACCTTCGGCATGGTCGCGCGCATTCCGCTGTTCGCGCAGATCGGCACGCCGATGCTCAGCGAAATCGTGCCGCATCTCCGCGCCATGACGATCGAAGCGGGGACGGTGATCGTCGAGCCGGAGCAGGGCGACGAGTCGCTCTACGTCATTGCCGACGGCGTGGTCGAGGTCGACTTCGCGCACGGCGAGCGGCGGCGGCTGGTCGCCAACGACGCCTTCGGCACGGCGGCCGATGCCGACCCCGCCGGCCATTACTCGGCGCTAGCAATTACGCGCGTGAAGCTCCTGGCGCTGCCGCGCTCCGATCTCCGCCATGCCGTCTCGCGGCACCCGGAGCTCGCGCAGCACCTGCGGCCGGCGGTGGTGGCCGCAGGGTAGCCCCTACGCGGTGGTGGAGCGGCCGGTGTTCTGGCGGTCGACCATCCAGCCCGGATACTCCGGCGGGAGGGCGCTGACCTTGTCCAGCGTGGCGCGCTCTTCGGCGGTCAGCTTGAGGTCGGTGGCGGCGATGTTGTCGTCGAGCTGCTCGACGTTCCTGGCACCGATGATGACGCTGGTGACGAACGGCTTGCCGAGCAGGTAGGCGAGCGCGACGCGGGCGATCGAGGTGCCGTGCGCCTCGGCGATCGGGCGCATCGCGTCAATGGAGGCGAAGGCGCGGTTGCGATCGACGGGCGGGAAATCGAAGTTGATGCGGCGCGAGCCACCCGGCGCCTTGCCGTCGCGGTCGTACTTGCCGGTGAGCAGGCCGCCGGCGAGCGGGCTCCACACCATGAGGCCGACCTTCTGCTCCGTGAGCAGGGGCGCGATCTCGCGCTCGAGGTCGCGGCCGGCGATCGTGTAGTAGGCCTGGAGCGAGGCGAAGCGCGTCCAGCCGCGCGCGTCGGCGATGCCCAGCGCCTGCATGATCTTCCACGCC
Source organism: Pseudomonadota bacterium (assembly GCA_048498575.1). Classification (GTDB taxonomy): domain Bacteria; phylum Pseudomonadota; class Alphaproteobacteria; order Rhizobiales; family Kaistiaceae; genus DASZQY01. The sequence goes on along the minus strand of JBEHXS010000026.1, from coordinate 8,342 downwards.
GACCAGTTGGAGCAGCCGATGTAGCGGACGGTGCCCTGGCGGACGAGATCGTCGAGGGCGCGCATGGTTTCATCGACCGGCGTCGAGAGGTCGAGGCCGTGGACCTGGTAGAGGTCGATGTAGTCGGTGCCGAGGCGCTTCAGGCTGGCGTGGACGGCGTTCATGATGTGGCCGCGGGAGGAGCCGCGGTCGTTCGGCCCCTTGCCGGTGGCGCCGTTGAACTTTGTCGCCAGCACGAAATCGCTGCGCGGGCGGCCGGAGCCGGCGATGGCCTTGCCGGTCAGCTCCTCGGAGAGGCCCTCGGAATAGACGTTGGCGGTGTCGACGAAATTGATGCCGGCCTCGAGGGCGCGGGCAAGGATGGCATCGACATCCTTCTGGCCGACCTCGCCGATGTTGGTCCAGATGCCGCGGCCGCCGAAGGTCATCGTGCCGAGGCAGATTTCAGATACGAGCAGGCCGGTCCCGCCGAGGTGTTTATAGCGCATGAGATTTTCCGATGGATGAACGCGAGGGGGCGGCGCGACGCCGCCTCCGACCAACTAGGCGCAAAGCCCAGCGCGGCAAGGACGATGCCGGCAATTCTCGGCAATCCGGCAGGCGATATTCAACCGGCTGTGACGTTGGTCATTGACCGCCGGACCCGCCGGCCAACATCTTCGTACCAGGGGAGCATATGGAGATCGAACGATGACTCGTTCAGCGTGGTTGATTGGATTGCTGGTGGCCGGCGCGTGCGCCGCGCCCCTGACGAGTGCCGCCGCTGCCACTCCCCTCACATGCAAGGCGGCGGTGACGTCGCAGCCGGTACTGGACGTTGATGGGCCTGACGCCGCATGGCAAAGCGCCGTCACGACGATGTACGGCGCCGACTGGGCGGATCTCGGAAATGCCCAGCACAAGCGCTACTCCGACGCCAACCTCGGCCTCGGCAGACTCTACTTCCTGACGGCCGAGCCATGCCGGCACGCGCTGGTCATCAACAAACTGCCGGGAAATTTCAAGCTTCAGAAGATGTCGCCGTAAGCGATCCGAGAGGCGTCGAGGTCCGGGTCGCCGGGTCTGCTTGAACCTATCCGGTGGTCCGCCACTGGTTTCCGCCAGTGGCCCTCGCCTTGTCGGCATCATGTGCTACCCTGACGTGCGCGCCAAATGCCGCGCTATCAGGGGGACATAGCCCATGCGTGCCGTCTTGTTGGCAGCGGTAGCTGCCCTTGCCTTGAGCGTTTCATTGCAGTCGGCCGAGGCCGTAAAGCTCGTGACACTGTGCAGGCCAAACGTCACAGCCGCGGGGGTCGATCAGACTACCGTCATGAACCAGTGGGTCGCGTCAGTTACGAAGATGTATGGCAGCAGGTACGCGAATTTCAGTTTGGCCAGGGATCATGACATCAGCGTTCTCGACCTCGGGGTCACGCAATCGGTATTCATTTCAGGCAGGCCCTGTGAGCGCGCCTTCGTGCCGTGATGGCTGCATGATCACGCAGCCATCGCCTGCTTGAGGCCCTCGTCGACCTTGTCGAGGAAGCCGGTGGTCGACAGCCACTTCTGGTCGGGGCCGACGAGCAGGGCCAGATCCTTGGTCATGTAGCCGGCCTCGACGGTGGCGACGCAGACGTGCTCCAGCGTCGCCGCAAACTTCGCCAGCGCGGCGTTGTCGTCGAGCTTGGCGCGGTGCGCGAGGCCGCGCGTCCAGGCAAAGATCGAGGCGATGGAATTGGTCGAGGTGTCGCGGCCCTTCTGGTGCTCGCGGTAGTGCCGCGTCACGGTGCCGTGCGCCGCCTCGGCCTCGACAATCTTGCCGTCGGGCGTCAGCAGCACCGAGGTCATGAGGCCGAGCGAGCCGAAGCCCTGCGCGATGGTGTCGGACTGGACGTCGCCGTCGTAGTTCTTGCAGGCCCAGACGTAGCCGCCCGCCCACTTGAGCGCCGAGGCCACCATGTCGTCGATCAGCCGGTGCTCGTAGGTGATCTTCGCCGCCTTGAAGCGGTCGGCGAACTCGGCCTCGTAGACCTCCTGGAACAGGTCCTTGAAGCGGCCGTCGTAGGCCTTGAGGATCGTATTCTTGGTGGACAAATAGACCGGATACTTCCGGCTCAGGCCGTAGTTCAGCGAGGCGCGGGCGAAGTCGCGGATCGAGTCGTCGAGATTGTACATGGCCATGGCGATGCCCGACGACGGCGCGTCGAAGACGTTGTGCTCGATGACCTTGCCGTCCTCGCCGACGAACTTGATGGTCAGCTTGCCCTTGCCCGGAAAGCGGAAATCGGTGGCGCGGTACTGATCGCCGAAGGCGTGGCGGCCGATGACGATCGGCTGCGTCCAGCCCGGAACCAGCCGCGGCACGTTCTGGCAGATGATCGGCTCGCGGAAGATGACGCCGCCGAGAATGTTGCGGATGGTGCCGTTCGGCGACTTCCACATCTTCTTCAGGCCGAACTCGGTGACGCGGGCTTCGTCGGGCGTGATCGTGGCGCATTTTACGCCGACGCCGACGCGCTTGATCGCCTCGGCGGAATCGATAGTCACCTGATCGTTGGTCTTGTCGCGGTTCTCGATGCCGAGATCGAAATAGAGCAGGTCGACGTCGAGGTAGGGCAGGATCAGCTTGTCGCGGATCAGGTGCCAGATGATGCGGGTCATCTCGTCGCCGTCGATCTCGACGACGGGGTTGGCTACCTTGATCTTTTGCATCGGGGGAAAGTCCTTGCGCGGGGAGGGCGCTCGCCCTTTAGCATCGCAAGAGGGAGGGCGCAAAGCCCAGCCGATGCCGCAGGCACCGGCTGGGAATACGCATCCACTACGGGACTATTTCGAGCACCGCGTCGCCCGACACCGGGTCGGTAACGCCGAGGCCGCCGCCGAGGTCTTCGAGCAGGGGGCGCATCTTGTCGAGGCTGGCGATCATGGCCGGGCGGGCGGCGGCGACATCGCTCATCGCGCCCCATTCGCCGACGAAGCAATACGTGCGATCGCCGGTCTTGATCAGCGCGAGCTTGCGCAGGCCCTTCATCCCGTCGGGCGGCTGCTTGTGCAACGCGACGAACTCAGCCTCGCGGCCGGGCTTCACCTTGAAACGAACGACGTTATAGGCCGTCATGGCACCGCTCTCCCTCGGTTGAATTGGCGATGCCATTCTGCCCGAGGTAGCGCCCGGCGTCTCGGCAAATGGGCTGCCGAGACGCCGGGCGAAAGTGCCTAGGTCAGGACGCGGCGGGCGGCCAGTGCGATCGCGACGTAGCTCCAGCCGCTGAAGACCAGCGAGATGCCGGCGAGCGTGCCCGGCGCCCAGGCGGCCGAGATCGGCCACGACGCCAGGATCATCAGGCCGACGACGATGGCGAGTATGCCGGCGGCAACCATCCAGCCCCAGCCGGAATGCGGGCGATAGCGGAAGCCGAGGATGAGCTGGACGACGCCCTTGGCGATGAAGACGACGCCGATGAGCAGGGTGAGCGTGACCGCCGCGACGATCGGATTGACCAGCATGCCGATGCCGCCGATGACGAAGAGCAGGCCGATGACGATCTGCCAGGCGACGCCGCCCCACGAACGCATGCTCCACGCCTGCACCAGCTGGACGACGCCGAGCAAGACGAGCGCCCAGCCGACCGCCAGCGCAACGGCGATGCCGGCGAGCAGCGGCATGGCGATCGCCAGCACGCCGCCGACGATGAAGACGATGCCGAGCGCGATGAACCACCCGGTGTGCTTGCGGATTTCGCCAGCGCCGCCGAGAGACATGGTGATGTCAGTCATGAGTGATCTCCTTCCCCGATTCGCAACCCCAGAGAGCGGAGTATATAGCGCGCCGCCGGCTGGCGCGCCCGGCGCCGATGGGTTAGGAGGCGCGGATGGCTTCCGCCGGTCAGCAACCCGCCATAATCCTCGTCGAGCCGCAGTTGTCCGAGAACGTCGGAACGGCGGCGCGCGCCATGGCGAACTTCGGGCTGACGGACCTGCGCCTGGTCAAGCCGCGCGAGGGGTGGCCCAGCGAAAAGGCGCGCTCCGCGGCGGCAAGCGCCAATCATGTGATTGATGCGGTTAGGGTTTTCGAGCGGCTCGAGGATGCGCTCCAGGGTTTGACGTTCGTCTACGCGACGACCGCCCGCATGCGCGAGGTGGCAAAGCCTGTCGTCGGCCCGCGGGTGGCGGCCGAGGCGATCGTGGCGCGCGCCGCAAACGGAGGCGCCGCCGGTGTGCTGTTCGGACGCGAGCGCACCGGCCTCAACAATGAGGAAGTCTCGCTCGCCGACGAGATCCTGACCCTGCCGGTCGATCCCACCTTCTCCTCGCTCAACATCGCGCAGGCGGTGCTGATCCTCGCCTACGAATGGCGGCTGGCGGCGACCGGGCCGGAGCTGCCGTTTGCCTCCTCGCTCACGGAACCGGCGCCGCGCGAGCAGCTCATCGCGATGTTCGATCATCTGGAGGCCGCGCTGGAAGACGCCGGCTTCTTCCGGCCGAGCGAGAAGCGGCCGCATATCACGCTTGCCATCCGCGCCATGCTGCAGCGGGCCTCGCTCACCGAGCAAGAGGTGCGCACGCTGCGCGGCATGATCGCGGCGCTGGAGCGGCGGCCGACGCGCCCGCACAAGACCCCGGAAGGGCGCGAGACCACCGATCGGGGCAAATCGTGACGCGGCTCCTGGTGTTCGATTCCGGCATCGGCGGCCTGTCGGTGACGCGCGAAATCATCCGCGCGCTGCCCGGCGCGCAGATCTTCTATGTCGCGGACGACGCCGGCTTCCCGTACGGCGACTGGCAGGAAACGGAGCTTACCGAGCATGTGACCGCGATCATCGGCGGGCTGATCGGCATCCTCGAGCCGGCGGCGGTGGTCGTTGCCTGCAATACCGCCTCGACGCTGGTGCTGCCGCCGCTGCGCGCCCGTCACGGAATCCCGTTCGTGGGGACGGTGCCGGCGATCAAGCCGGCAGCGGCCGAGACGCGGAGCGGGCTGGTCAGCGTGCTCGGCACCTTCGGCACCATGCAGCGCGAATACACGCGCGCGCTGATCGCGGAATTCGCGGGCGACATCAACGTGCGCCTGGTCGGGTCCGCCAACCTGGCGCCGCTCGCGGAAGCCTACATGCGCGGCGAGCAGATCGAGGACGCGGCGGTGTGGACCGAGATCGAGCCGGCCTTCGTCGAGCGCGAGAACGCCCGCACCGACACGATCGTGCTCGCCTGCACGCACTACCCGTTCCTGCAGGGCCATTTCGCGGCGCTGGCGCCGTGGCCGGTGAAATGGATCGACCCGGCGGCGGCCATCGCCCGGCGCGTCGCTGCGGTCGTCGGCGAGGCGGAGGGCGAGCGGGTGCGCGGGCGGGCCTACCTGACCTCGGGCAAGGCGTGGCCGGCGCCGATCGCCTCGCTGCTCGACCGGCTGGGGATGGAACCCGGGCGCCTGCCGGGCGCCGGCTGATTTGACGTAGGGGCGCGCGGCGGCTATTACGGCGCCCGTCAGGCGGGAACCGAGGTTCCCGCTGGCATTTCCATGCGACCCGTGGGAGCTCTGGGCTTGCTTGCCCAAGCTTCCTGTCGGCCGGGCAACCGGCAGAGGAGGGCGCCTAACCCTTTGACAGGATTAAGCGATGACCAAGCGTGCTGCATCCAAATACAAGATCGACCGCCGTCTCGGCCAGAACATCTGGGGCCGTCCCAAGAGCCCGGTCAACAAGCGCGAATACGGCCCCGGCCAGCACGGCCAGCGCCGCAAGGGCAAGCTGTCGGATTTCGGCACCCAGCTCCGCGCCAAGCAGAAGCTCAAGGGCTACTACGGCAACATCTCCGAGAAGCAGTTCAAGAACATCTATTACGAAGCTATCCGCCAGTCGGGCGATACGTCCGAGCACCTGGTCGGCCTGCTCGAGAGCCGCCTCGACGCCATCATCTATCGCGCCAAGTTCGTGCCGACGATCTTCGCCGCGCGCCAGTTCATCAACCACGGCCACATCCTCGTGAACGGCAAGCGGGTCAACATCGCGAGCTACCGCGCCAAGCCGAACGACGTGATCTCGGTCAAGGACGCCTCGCGCGACCTCGGCCTGGTGCTCGAGGCGACGCAGCTCGCCGAGCGCGACGTGCCGGAATACATCAGCGCCGACCACGGCAAGATGACCGCGACCTATCTCCGCGTGCCGGGGCTCACCGACGTGCCGTACCCGGTGCACATGGAACCGCACCTCGTGGTCGAGTTCTACTCGCGCTAGCCGCGCCGCTGGTTCTGCCAATTTGGAAAAAGGCCGCCTCCGGGCGGCCTTTTTGTTTGCGGTCGCCAAAGCCGCAGGGCTCGGCTAGTCTTGAGCCGGTTGGGTTTGCGTAGGGCGTCTTGAGGTGTTCGACAGCGCGTTGATTGACCGCATCTATGGGGCGGTCGCTGATCCTCAATCGTGGCACGGGGTGGTGCGCGACATCTGCCGCGCCTTCGACGCCCATTCGGGGGTGCTCGCCCTCAGCGACAACGATACCGAGCTGTCGTCGGTTTCGATCGCGCACGGCGTCTTCGAGGACGCCGCCACGGCGGCAAGCTACCTCTCCTATTTCGGCGCCATCGACGCGGCGGTGCCGCTCTTCGCGCGCAGCCCGACCGGCGCGTTCACCGCGACCTCGCGCGCCTTCGAGACGCCGGAGGTGATGCACAGCGAGTTCTACAACGACTTCTTCCTCAAGCTCGGACTGATCGATTCAGCCGGCGGCAACGTCCTCAGGGACGAGCGCGGCACGTCCATGCTTTGCGTGCAGCGGGAGAAGGGCACGCGGCTGTTCTCGGAGCGCGATTTCCGCGAGATGGAGGCGCTGGCGCCCCATCTGCGCCGTGCGATGCAGCTGCACCGCGTCTTCGCGCGCGCCCGGCGCTCGGCCGAGGCCTTCGGCCATGTCGTCGAGCGCGTGCCGGTGGGCGTGGTGCTCATCGACCAGAGCGGGCGCGCCTGGTATCGCAACGCTGCGGCACGCGACATCCTGGCTCGCGCCGACGGCCTGGCATTGTCGACGGCCGCCGGCCTCACCGCGACCGAGCGCAACGCCAACAGCCGGCTCGCGCGCCTGATCGGTGCGGTGCTCGGCCAGGGCAGCGACCACCCCGGCGGCCGCGTGAATGTGCCGCGCGGCGAAGGCCGGACGGCGTATACTCTGCTGGTCGCGCCGGCGCCGACGGAAGCATCCGGGATTTTCGATGCCGGGAAGTCGCCCGGCGCCATGGTGCTGATCAGCGACCCGGACCGCGCCGAACGCGGCGAGCTCGTGTCGGCGATGGCGCGCTACCGGCTGACGCCGGCCGAGCTCAACCTTCTCGCCGGGCTGGTCGCCGGGCGGTCGCTCCGCGACTACTGCGACGAGAACCGCATCTCCATCAACACCGGCAAATTCCACCTGCGCTCCCTGTTCGCCAAGACCGAAACCCACGGTCAGGTGGGCCTGGTGCGTGCCGCCCTGATCGCGCTGCGCGGCCTGTAGATACCGGACCACGACCTATCCGTTCGGACGGGGCGGGCGGCCCCACGGCCCGCTAGGACTCGACCCTAGGCAATTTGCCGAGGGGTGGGGTGCTGAATGGGCAGGTGGCGGTTATGGGGAACGGTGATCGCGCTGGTTGCGGTGCTGACGGGAGCGCCGGCAATGGCGGCCGACGTCGAATTCAGCAGCGACGTACACGATGGCTATGTCCTCAACGGACATCCGGGATCGACCGTCGCGGTCGATAACGGCATCACCCTCGACAACAGCACGTTCAACTTCGATTGCCCGGTTGGCCCGAGCTCGTTCAACGCCTCGGCGCTGTGCGCGACCACCTCGGCGTGGACGGTGACCAACAACGGCACGATCGGCCAGGGGGGCATCTACTTCACGGCGGGCGGCGGGGTCGACAACTACGGCAGCATCAGCAGCAGCAACGCGATCTGGATCGAGCGCGGCTATGCGACGGTGATCAACGAGGCCAGCGGCACGACGACCGGCGCGCTGGTGATCGGCAATTTCGATTCGCCGGAGCAGGCGACCGGCGGCTCGGTCGAGAACTGGGGCACGATGACCAGCGGCTACCAGACCGTCGGCGTCGCCGGCAATGGCATCGTCACCAACCACGAGGGCGCGCTGATCCAGGGCGGTGGCAGCGGCAACGCCGTGACGTTCGTGATCGGCACCAGCCACGTCGTCGTCAATGACGGCACCATCCAGAGCAACGAGTCCGGCTACGGAACCGGTGTTGCGACCGACTACGGCGACGTTACCAACAACAGCACAGGCAAGATCCTCGGCGCCTACAACGGCGTGTGGGCGAACGGCCACCAGGCCGCGCAGGCATCGACAGTCAAGAACTACGGCCTCATCGAGGCGTC
>JBEHXS010000025.1:0-21699 GCA_048498575.1 Pseudomonadota bacterium | reverse complement strand
GTGGCTGGCTTCGGTCGCAGTGGCCGCCTACATCCTCGCCAGCACGCGCTGGGGCAACTGGATCTACGCCTCCGGCGGCGACCGCGAGGCGGCGGTGAAGATGGGCATCCCGGTCGGCCGCCTGAAAGTGACGCTCTACATCCTGACGGCCATCTCGGCGGTGGTCGTCGCCATGGTCGAGATGTTCTACGTCGACATCACCGACGTGACGCAGGGGTTGGGCAAGGAGTTCGAGGCGATCACCGCGGCGGTCGTCGGCGGCGCCGCGATCAGCGGCGGCATCGGCTCGCCGGTCGGCACGGCGCTCGGCACGCTCATGTTCGGCATGATCAGCCAGGGCTTCTTCTACACCGACATCAACGACAACTGGTACTACGCCTTCGTCGGCGCGATGCTGGTCGCCGTTGTCACCATCAACAGCTACACGCGGCGCGCGGCGATGCGCCAGGCGCGGTCGAAATGAGCGACGCGCCGCTGCTCGCCGCCCGCGACATCCGCAAGTCGTTCGGCGCCATCGCCGCGCTGTCCGGCGTCTCGCTCACCGTCCATGCCGGGCAGGTGACGTGCCTGCTCGGCGACAACGGCGCCGGCAAATCGACGCTGATCAAGATTCTCTCGGGCGTGCTCCAGCCCGACAGCGGCGACATTCGCGTCGCCGGCGAGAAGGTCACCTTCCGCTCGGCCCGCGACGCGCTCGATCGCGGCATCGCCACCGTCTACCAGGACCTGGCGGTCGTGCCGGTGATGCCGATCTACCGCAACTTCTTCCTCGGCCGCGAGCCGGAGACCGGGCGCGGCCTCTTTCGCCGCCTCGACAAGCAGAAGGCGATCCGCGTGGCGAGCGACGAGATCGCCCGCATCGGCATCGAGGTCGGCGACGTCCACCGCCCGATCCAGACGCTGTCCGGCGGCGAACGCCAGTCGGTGGCGATTGCCCGCGCCATCCATTTCGGCGCGCGCGTCCTCATCCTCGACGAGCCGACCTCGGCGCTCGGCGTCAAGGAGGCCGAGATCGTGCTGCGCTACATCCGCCGCGCCAAGGAGCGCGGCATCGGCATCGTCTTCATTACCCACAACGTCCACCACGCCCATCTCATCGGCGACACCTTCGAGATTCTGAAGCGCGGCGCCATGTCGGAAACCTTCGCGAAGGCCAGCCTCGACAAGGACGCGCTGCTGCGCCACATGGCCGGCGGCAACGAGCTGAGCCGGCTGGAGATGGAATTCGAGGCGTAGGCCAGGCCGCTGCACGGTCGCCGCTCGCTGCCATTTTCGCCGCAACCGCCAGGCGTGATCTTCTTCACAATCCGGGTAGTGTATGGATTGGAAGGGAACAGGCTGGGGCGGAGGAGCATGGCGACGACAGCGGCGACGGCCGGCGAAGCGCAGGCGGTGGAGCGGGCGGCGGGCCTGCCGATCTGGCGCGGCAAGGTGACGCCGCAGCGTCTGGCCGGCGGCATCACCAACCTCAATCTCCTCGTCGAGGATGCCGGCCAACGCTACGTCGTGCGTGTCGGCGACGACATTCCGGTCCACCAGATCCTGCGCTTCAACGAGGAGGCCGCCTCGCGCGCCGCCTTCGCCGCCGGCATCTCGCCCGAGGTCGTCCACACCGCGCCCGGCATCCTGGTGATGCGCTACATCGCCGGCAAGACGCTGACCGCCGACGACATGCGCGACCCGGCGCGGCTGGCGCGCGTCGTGCCGCTGCTGAAGCGCGTCCACCGCGACATGCCGCACTATCTCCGCGGCCCGCTGCTCGCCTTCTGGGTGTTCCACGTCATCCGCGACTACGCCCATACGCTGACCGAGCGCGGCAGCCGCCATGCGCCGCGCCTGCCGGAGCTGATCAACACCGCCGAGAGCCTCGAGCTCGAGGTCGGGCCGGTCGACTTCGTCTTCGGCCACAACGACCTTCTGCCGGCTAACTTCATCGACGACGGCACGCGCATCTGGATGATCGACTGGGACTATGCCGGCTGGAACTCGCCGCTGTTCGATCTCTCCAATCTCGCCTCCAACGCCGAGCTGCCGCACGAGCAGGAGGAGCGGCTGCTCACCGCCTACTACGGCCGCGCGCCCGACCAGCGCCTGTGGACGAGCTACACGGCGATGAAGTGCGCCTCGCTGCTCCGCGAGACCATGTGGAGCATGGTGTCGGAGATCGTCTCCGAACTCGACTTCGACTACGCCGCCTATACCGAGGACTATCTCGGCCGCTTCGCCCGCGCCAACGCGGCGCGCAAGGCGGGGCGGCAGGGCTAGGTCCAATCGGCATTCACGTGCGCGGGTTTCCCCCTGGCCCCGGAGGGGAGAGGGCTTGGCCTCTTACGAGCGCCAGCGAGTTAGCGGGCGAAGGGCGAGGGGGGATCGCCCTAACCATAAAGCGCAGAGCCCCCTCACCCGGTTTGCCTAGTTCGCTTCGCTGATAAGGCAAACGCGACCTCTCCCCGCCGGGGAGAGGAGGCGGCCTCCATGCCGACCCTGCGGGTGAATGGCGATTTGGAGCTAGTCGCCGGGCGCGAACGCGGCTGCGTTTACCGGCGCCACGCGCTGTGCGCTCATCGACACGGCGAAGGCGACCGGCACGCCGAAGACGCGCACGCTGACATCGCAGGCGCGTGCCTCGCCGTTCCGCCGGCAGTTGTGAACGGAGACGATGCCGCCGTAGGTCACGGTGCAGGCGAAGTCGGGATAGGCGAAGGCGGCGGCCGTATCGTTGGCCGCGAGTTGCACCGGCGTCGGATTGGCTTCGCCCTCCAGCGCGTAGGTGCGCCGCGTTCCGTCGCGCATGGTGAGATAGACGCGCGTGCTGGCGCGGACGTGCAGCCCCTGCATGCCGATCGATACGTCGTCGACGGCGATGGTGGCGACCTCCGGACGGGTGGCGTCGCAGGCGATCAGCCGGGCTTCGGCATGCGCCGGCGCGGCCTCGGCGCCGGGTATAAACGCCGGAAGGGCGAGGCAGGTGGCGGCAAGCGCCAGCCATCTCCGGAAGGGCATGGGGATCGGGCTCCGCGTGAGGCCAACGGACGCGGCCGGAAAACCGTGCGCCAAGCGATACCGCCCGATTGTCTCAGAATTATAATGGCGGGGACGCGCCGCCTTCCGCGGCCTGCGGGTAGTTCCTTGGCGCGGGCGCCTGTGCCATAAGCCTGCGCCGGGAGCGCTGAGCGTGCGAAAAACAGTTAGCTGGACGCGGGGCCCATGAGCCTGCCTGATCGCGCCGCGATCGTCGTCATCGGCGGCGGCATCATCGGCTGCTCCACCGCCTACCACCTGGCGCGCGACCACCACGCCGACGTTGTGCTGATCGAGCGCGGCAAGCTCACCGGCGGCTCGACGTGGCATGCGGCAGGGCTGGTCGGGCAGTTGCGCTCGTCGGCCTCGATCACACAGGTGCTGCGCTACTCGGTCGACCTCTACAAGAAGCTCGAGGCCGAGACCGGGCAGGCGACCGGCTGGCGCGAGACCGGGTGCCTCAGGCTCGCCACCAACGCCGACCGCTGGACCGAGTTTCGCCGGCAGGCGACGACGGCGCATTCCTTCGGCCTCGAGATGGACCTGCTCAGCGCGGCCGAGGCGAAGGTGATGTGGCCGCTGCTCGAGGTCGGCGATCTCGTCGGCGCCACTTTCATGCCGAGCGACGGGCAGGCTTCGCCTTCCGACATCGCGCAGGCGCTCGCCAAAGGGGCGCGCAGCCACGGCGCAAAGCTCCACGAGGGCGTCTCGGTCACCGGCTTCGAGGTGAAGGACGGGCGGGTCGTCGCGGTCGAGACCAGCGAAGGCCGCATCGCCTGCGAGAAGGTCGTGCTCTGCGCCGGCCTGTGGTCGCGCCAGATCGCCGAGAAGGCGGGCGTCAGCGTGCCGCTCCAGGCGGTGAAGCACCAGTACGTCATCACCGAGAAGGTCGCCGGCGTCGAGCCCGGCATGGCGACCATCCGCGATCCCGACCGCCGCACCTACTTCAAGGAGGAAGTCGGCGGCATCGTCTTCGGCGGCTATGAGCCCGACCCGATCGCCTGGCTCGATCCCGCACCGGAAGATTTCGAGTTCCGCCTGCTTGACGACGACTGGGACCATTTCGAGCAGCACATGGTCGAGGCGCTGGCGCGCATCCCGGCGCTGGAGACGGCCGGCATCAAGCAGATGATCGACGGCCCGGAATCGTTCACGCCCGACGGCAACTTCATCCTCGGCGAGGCGCCGGAGGTGCGCAATTTCTTCGTCGGCGCCGGCTTCAACGCCTTCGGCATCGCGTCCGGCGGCGGGGCAGGGTGGGTGCTCGCCGACTGGGTGATGAAGGGCGAGCAGCCCATGGACCTGTGGGTCGTCGACATCCGCCGCTTCTCCGGCCTGCACCGCGACCATGCGTGGACGCGCGAGCGCACGCTGGAGGCCTACGGCAAGCATTACACCGTCGCCTACCCGCTGGAGGAATATGAGAGCGGCCGGCCGCGCATCGTCTCGCCGCTCTACGAGCGGCTCAAACGCCGCCGCGCCGTGCTGGGCTCCAAGCTTGGCTGGGAGCGCGCCAACTGGTTCGCGCCGGCGGGCGTCGAGCCGCGCGACATCTATACGTTCGGCCGCGGCAACTGGTTCGACGCCGTCGGCGCCGAGCACCAGGCGTGCCGCGAGCGCGTCGCGATCTTCGACCAATCGTCATTCGCCAAATACGAGGTGACCGGACGCGATGCGGCGAAAGCGCTGTCGTGGATCGCTGCCAACGACGTCGCCAAGGCGCCGGGCCGCCTGACCTACACGCAGTTGCTCAATTCGCGCGGCGGCATCGAGTGCGATCTCACCGTGGCGCGGCTGGCGGAGGATCGCTTCTACGTCGTCACCGGCACCGGCTTCCGCACCCACGATCTCGCGTGGATCGCGCAGAATATTCCCGCCGGCGCGGATGCCACGCTGACCGACGTCACCGAGCAGTGGGGGACACTGTCGCTGTTCGGTCCGCGAGCCCGCGACGTGCTGGCGGCGGTCACCGATGCCGACGTGTCGAACGCGGCGTTCCCGTTCGGGCATGTCCGCGAGATTGCGGTCGCCGGCACGTGCGTCCGCGCGCTTCGCGTCACCTATGTCGGCGAGCTGGGCTGGGAGCTGCACACGCCGATCGGCGATACCGGCGTGGTGTTCGACGCGCTGATGGCGGCGGGCGCCGCGCACGGCATTGCGCCGGCCGGCTACCGCGCGATCGAATCGCTCCGCCTGGAGAAGGGCTACCGCGCCTGGGGGGCCGACATCACGCCGAACGACGATCCGTTCCAGGCCGGGCTTGGCTGGGCGGTGAAGCTGAAATCGGGCCTGCCGTTTCTCGGCCGCGACGCGGTGGAGAAGAAGGCGGCCGCGCCGCTCGCCAAGCGGCTGATGACGTTCACCGTCGCCGATCCGGCGATCTCGCTCTACGGGCGCGAGACCATCTACCGGAACGGCGAGCGCGTCGGCTACCTGACCTCCGGCGGCTGGGGCTACACGGTCGGTGCCAACATCGGCATGGGCTACGTCCGCAACCCCGCCGGCGTTTCCGACGATTTTCTGCAAACCGGGAAGTATGAGCTCGAGGTCGCCACCGTTCGCGTGCCGGCCTCGCTGCACATGGGGCCGCTTTACGACCCGAAGGGCGAGCGCATCAAGGCGTAGCGCCTGTAACGCAGGCGCAATTATGGCCTTGCCCTGCCGTGATTAGGCGCGGCCGCGGCCGGGGCGTATAATCTCCGCCAATGGGCGAAACAGAATCTCTGTTCACCTTGCTGCGGCGGACGGCCGATCCGGTCGTCGTGACTGCGATGGAGCAGCTTGTCGCCAGCGGCATCGACCGGGAACTTAACCGCGTCAACGTCCTGGCATTCGCCCAAAAGCACAACCTCAATGAGGACGCCGCGATCGGCGCCTTCCTGCACGCCTCGCGTCTCGGCATCTTCGACATGTCGTGGAACGTGCTCTGTCCGGGCTGCGGCGGCGTGCTCGGCGCCAATGCCTCGCTGAAGACGGTGCACGAGGACGTCTACGCCTGCCGCCTGTGCGCCGCCGACTACGAGCCGACGCTGGATGAGCGCGTCGAGGTCGCCTTCACGGTGAGCCCGCGCGTCCGCCGCATCGCCGCGCACGATCCGACGACGCTGCCGCCGTTCGAGTATTTCGCGCAGGTGTTCTGGAGTTCCGGTGTCGACCTGCCTGAGGACAAGGCGCTCGAAGAAGCGATGGCCGCCGCCACGCTCGACATCATCGAGCTGCCCGCCGGCGAGAAGGCTTTCCTCACCGTACTGCTGCCCGAAGGCGATATCGCCTGTTTCGAGCCGGTCACGCATGCGGCGCACTTCTTTACCGTCTCGGGCGAGCCGACACGCGAGCGGCAGAGCCTCGCCATCACCTACAACGAATTCAGCCCGCCGAGCGGCTTCGACCAGATGCGGCCCGGCCCGCTGCGCATCGCCTTCGAAAACAAGGCGGCGACGCGCGTCATCCCCTCGATCTGGGTGCGCAACGATCGCATGTACGCGATCCTGAGCAAGCGGCGGCCGTTCCTCACCGCCAAGCGCATCCTGTCCAACCAGACTTTCCGCGATCTCTTCCGCACCGATGCGCTGGAGATCGATCAGCGGCTGAAGATCCTGAGCCTGACCTTCCTGTTTACCGATCTCCGCGGCTCGACCGCGCTCTACGAGCGCGTCGGCGACCTCGCCGCCTACGACATCGTCCGCTCGCACTTCCATGTCCTCCACGACATCGTCGGCGAGGAATCGGGAGCGGTGGTCAAAACAATCGGCGATGCCGTCATGGCGACGTTCGTGACGCCCGACCGCGCCATCGCCGCGGCCCTGCGCATGCGCGAGGGCATGGAGCGGCTGAACAGCGAGCGCGGCCACGAGGACCTGCTGCTCAAGATCGGCATTCACGAGGGGCCGTGCCTGGCGGTCAGTCTCAACGACCGGCAGGATTATTTCGGGCAGACGGTGAATATCGCCTCGCGCGTGCAGAACCTCGCGGTCGATCGCTCGATCTATGCGACCGAACCCGTCGTCGAGGACGCCGCATCGGCGGCGCTCCTTGTAAAGCACGGGCTGGTGCCCACTTATCAAGAACAGGCGCTGAAGGGCGTCAGCGAACGCGTGAAGATTTACGAAATCCCGTAACCCGCGCCTTCGCAGAGCTTTCCGACATTCACGAGCCTTTTTTGCCGCAGGGGGAGAACCTTTTGCGGTGATGCGGCGTTTCCTGAACTCACACATGTACGAGGAGGGCCCATGCCAGCAGATCAGCCGAAACGCCGCTCTGGACCCGGGAAAGTTTCTTTCATCGGCACTTACGTGCCGCGGCGCTGCGGCATCGCGACGTTCTCCAGCGATCTTCTCAACGCGCTGCGCACCGAAGCGCCGTCCACCGAATGGTGGTCGGTAGCGCTTAACGACGGCGTCGAGGATTACGACTATCCGCCGGAAGTGCACTTCGAGATCGCGCAGAAGAGTCTCGCCGACTATCGCAAGGCGATCGATTTCCTGAACATGAATCAGGTCGAGGCCGTCTGCCTGCAGCACGAGTTCGGCATTTACGGCGGCGGTTCCGGCAGCTACGTGCTGCGCCCGCTCGAGTATCTCCGCATGCCGGTGGTAACGACGCTGCACACCGTGCTCAAGGAGCCAAACCCCGAGCAGAAGGACATCATCAGCAGCATCGGGCGCTTCTCCGACCGCGTCGTCGTGATGAGCGAGATGGCGGCCGAGGTGCTGACCTCCGTCTATGGCGTCGATCGGCAGCGCGTCGCGGTCATCCCGCACGGCGTGCCCGACATGCCCTTCCTCGATACCAGCTACAACAAGGACCAGTTCGACCTGGTCGGCAAGAAGCTGATCCTGACCTTCGGTTTGCTCTCCGAGGGCAAGGGGCTGGAATACGTCATCGACGCGCTGCCGGAGATCGTCCGCGTCCATCCCGAGGCGATCTTCGCGGTGCTCGGCGCCACCCACCCCGAGGTCAAGCGGCGCGATGGCGAAGCCTATCGCCACATGCTGCAGCGGCGCGCCCGCGATCTCGGCGTCGCCGACAACGTTGTCTTCTACAACCAGTTCATCGACACCCCGACGCTGACCGCCTTCCTCTCGGCGGCCGACGTGGTGGTGACGCCCTATCTCGGCCGCGAGCAGATCGTCTCCGGCGTGCTGAGTTACGCGCTCGGCGCCGGCAAGGCGATCGTCTCGACGCCCTACTGGTACGCCGAGGAGATGCTCGCCGACGGCCACGGCAAGCTGGTCCCGTTCCGCGATGCGGCGGCGACCGGCGCGGCGATCATCGAGCTCCTGTCCAACGACGTCGAGCGCAACGCCATGCGCAAGCGCGCCTATCTCAAGGCGCGTCCGATGATCTGGAGCGAAGTCGCCGGGCAATACCTCCGCCTCTTCCGCGAGGTCCGCCGCGAGCGCGCCGTGCGCCCGCGCGCCTACCGCGTCCGCACGCTGCAGGCGACGGCGCTCGAATTGCCCTATCCGAAGCTCGACCACTTGCGCGTGCTGACCGACGATACCGGCATTCTCCAGCACGCCCGCTTCGACGTGCCCGATCGCGACCACGGCTACTGCACCGACGACAACGCCCGCGCGCTCATCGTCTCGCTGCAGGCGCAGCATGTGCTGGCCGAGAAGGACAACGACAACGGCGTCCTCAGCCATCGCTACCTGTCCTTCCTCCAGCACGCCTACAACCCCGACAACGGCCGCTTCCGTAACTTCATGGGCTACGACCGCCAGTGGCGCGAGGACGAGGGCAGCGAGGATTCGCATGGCCGCGCCATGTGGGCGCTCGGCCAGACGGTGCTCGATTCGCCGCTCCACGGCATGGCGTCCGCCGCGATGTCGCTGTTCGAGCAGGCGCTGCCGCGCGCCGTCGAGCTGCAGCCGATCCGCGCCGTGGCCTACACGCTGCTCGGCATCGAGGGGTACCTCCGCCGCTTCAGCGGTGCCACGGAAGTGCGCCGCGCCCAGACCGTGCTCGCCGAGCGCCTTTACTCGGCCTTCGCCAAGCACGCGACGCCGGACTGGCCGTGGGCGGAAGACCAGCTCACCTACGCCAACGGCCTCCTGCCGCACGCCCTCATCACCGCCGGCGCCCGGCTGGAGAACGAGCCGATGCTGCAGATGGGCCTCAACGCGCTCGAGTGGCTGAACTCGCTTCAGGTCGACCCGAAAGGGCACTTCGTGCCGATCGGGAACCACGGCTGGTACAACCGCAACGGCTCGCGCGCCCGCTTCGACCAGCAGCCGATCGAGGTCGAGCATGTCACCGACGCCGACCTCGAAGCATTCCGCGTCACCGGCGAGCAGAAGTGGCTCGACGAAGCGCGCCGCTGCTTCGAATGGTTCCTCGGCCGCAACGACATCGGCCAGCCGGTCTGCGACCACGCCACGGGCGGTTGCCGCGACGGTCTGCAGGCCGAGGGCCTCAACCACAACCAGGGCGCCGAATCGACGCTCGCCTGGCTGCATTCGCTGATCGCCATGCACGTCGCCACCGGCGCCGCGCAATCGACGGTCAGCAACATCGCCATGGCGCGTCGCCAGCCGGCGCCCGTGGCAGCCGTCGCCTCGGCGGCTCGCGGAACCGGCGAGCGCCTCGCCGGCGCCAAGGCCAATTAGGGAACGGAGCCAAGCAATGTTGACCCAGTCGCCTGTGCGCGAACTATTCACCCGCTATCGCGACAACCCGATCATCTCGGCGAAGGACCTGCCGTATCCGGCGAACACGGTCTTCAACCCGGGTGCGACGCTGTTCGACGGCGACACGCTGCTGCTGCTCCGGGTCGAGGATCGCCGCGGCCACTCGCATCTGACGGTGGCCCGCTCGAAGGACGGGCTGACCAACTGGCGGTTCGATTCGACGCCGACCTTCGTCGCCGATCCCGACCGCTACCCGGAGGAAATCTGGGGCGTCGAGGACCCGCGCATCACCTACATGGAAGAGGACAACAAGTGGGCGGTCGCCTACACCGCCTTCTCCGTCGGCGGGCCGCTGGTCTCGCTCGCCACCACCACCGATTTCCGCACCTTCACCCGCCTCGGCCCGGTGATGCCGCCGGACGACAAGGACGCGGCGCTGTTCCCAGTCCGCTTCCGCGGGCGCTGGGGCATGCTCCACCGGCCGGTGCCGACGACGGCCGCGACCGGCGCCCACATCTGGCTGTCGTGGTCGCCCGACCTTCGCCATTGGGGCGACCATCACATCCTGCTTCGCGCCCGGCGCGGCTCGTGGTGGGACGCCAACAAGATCGGCCTGTCACCGCCGCCGCTGCGCACGGCCGAAGGCTGGCTGATGATGTATCACGGCGTCCGCAACACGGCCTCCGGCGCCATCTACCGGCTGGGCCTCGCGCTCCTCGATCTCGACAACCCGTCGCGCGTCATCTATCGCTCAGACGAGTGGGTCTTCGAGCCCGAAGCCGACTACGAGCTGTTCGGCGATGTGGACAAAGTCGTCTTCCCGTGTGGCTGGGTCGAGCAGAACGGCGAGGTGCGCATTTACTACGGCGCCGCCGACAGCTGCATCGCCGTGGCTAGCGCCAATATCGCCGAGCTGCTTGACTGGTTGCGCCAGACAGCGGCACGGCCGCGCAGCGACGACATCGCATAACCAGACGTGAGGCGGCAGGCGTGATCGTTCCGGTAATCATGTCGGGCGGGGCGGGCGTTCGCCTGTGGCCCGCCTCGCGTCAGGATGCCCCGAAGCCGTTCCTGTCGCTCATCGACGGCAAGTCGACCTTCGCGCTGACGCTGGAGCGCATCGCCGATCGCGCGCGCTTTGCCGAGCCGCTCGTCGTCACCAGCGTCGACCACAAGTACCTCGTCGAGACGGCCTTGCAGGCGGCGGGCGTCACGGCCTCGCTGCTGCTCGAGCCCATGCCGCGCGACACCGCCGCGGCGATCGGCATCGCCGCCGCGTATGTGCTGGCGAAGGACCCCGACGCGACGATGCTTGTGCTCGCCGCCGACCACATCATCGAGGACGGCGCCGGCTTCGCCCGCGTCGTTGACGGCGCGCTGCCGGCGGCGGAGGCCGGGCGGATCGTCGTGTTCGGCGTCGAGCCGACCGGGCCTGCGACGGCCTTCGGCTACATCCGGCCGGGCGCGAAGATCGGAGAGGGCGACGTGAAGGCGGTCGAGGCCTTCGTCGAGAAGCCCGACGCCAAGCGTGCCGCCGAACTTGTCGCCGGCGGCTATCTCTGGAATTCCGGCATCTTCCTGATGCGCGCCTCGGTGGCGGTCGCCGAGCTGAAGGCGCACGCCCCGGAGATCGCGGCAGCGGCCGCGAAGGCAGTGGCTGGCGCAACCAAATCCGGCAATGCCGCGACCGTCGACAAGGACGCCTTCGCCGCGGCGCCGAAAATTTCCATCGACTACGCCGTCATGGAAAAGACGAAGCTCGCCGTCGTTGCCCCGGCCGACTTCGACTGGAACGACCTCGGCACCTGGTCGGCGGTGTGGGACGAATCGAAGAAGGACGGCGACGGCAACGTCGCTGCCGGCAACGTCACTTTCGTCGATGCGAAGAACAACTACGTCTCCAGCGAGACCGATACGGTCGGCGTTGTCGGCGTAAGCGACCTCGTGGTCGTCGGCGCCGACGGTGCGATCCTCGTCACTACCCGCGCCCATGCCGCCGAGGTGAAGGAGCTGGTCGCGGCGGTAAAGGCGAAACCGGAGGCCAACTTCGGCGATTTCGTCCGCCACTTCCGGCCATGGGGCAACTACCAGTCGCTCGACCAGGGTCCGCGCCACCAGGTCAAGCGCATCGTGGTGACGCCCGGCGCGCGGCTATCGCTGCAGAAGCACTTCCACCGCGCCGAGCACTGGACGGTGGTGTCCGGCATCGCCGACATCACCATCGGCCCGGACATGGATCACCTGAAGACGATCCGCGTAAACCCGAACGAGAGCGTGCACATCCCGCTCGGCCATATCCACCGCATGGCCAATCCCGGCGAGGAGCCGATGACGCTGATCGAGGTCCAGATCGGCGACTACCTCGGCGAGGACGACATCGTTCGCCTGCAGGACGACTACGGCCGCAAGGACACCTGACGGCCGGCTTTATTCAGCCGCCGTAAACCATGCCGCCGGGAAACCGCGATCGGCGCAGGCGCCGTCCGCTCTCGCCCCGCGATTCATGCCCGTGCGGATAACCGGTCGTTCACGACTTTTCGCGCCTTTGGTGTGTCCGACCTTTCAAGGTGCATCCGTGAACCAGGCCACCGCCGTCCAAAGTCCGCCCTCTGCCGAGCCGGCGATCCACCTGTCGGAGCTGCTCAGCGCCCTTGGCCATGCCCTCGATCTCACCGAGGGACAGCCGGAAGGCCATAGCGTGCGTTGCTGCTGGATCGGCGTTGCGGTTGGCCGCGAGATGGGTCTCGGCGAGCCGGAGCTGTGGGAGCTTTACTATACGCTGCTGCTGAAGGACGTCGGCTGCTCCTCGAACGCGGCGCGCATCACGGCGCTCTACAAGACCGACGACCTCACCTTCAAACGCGACGCCAAGGTCATGGGGCCGCGGCTCCCCGACATGCTGGGCTTCGTGCTCGGCCACACCGACGGCGATGCCGCGCCGCTGGCGCGGCTGCGCACGCTGATCTCGGTGGTGCCGCAGAGCCCGGCGGTGGCGACCGAGATCATCGCGACGCGCTGCGAGCGCGGCGCCGACATCGCCCGCCGCCTGCGCTTCTCGGAACGCGTCGCCGACGGCATCCGCAGCCTCGACGAGCACTGGGACGGCGGCGGCCGGCCGCTCGGCCGCAAGGGCGAGGCGATCCCGGTCTATTCGCGGATCGCGCTCCTGGCGCAGGTCGTCGACGTGTTCCATGCTTTCAGCCGCGAAGCCGCCGTCGCCGAGGTCAGCCGCCGGAGCGGCACCTGGTTCGACCCCGCCATCGTCGCGAAGTTCATGGACGTGCAGGCCCAGCTAGGCTTCTGGGAGACGCTGGCGACGCCGCACCTCGAGCGGATCATCCTGACGCTCGAGCCGGCGCGCGACACCAAGCCGCTCGATGAAGACTTCCTCGACGACATCGCCGCGGCCTTCGCCGAGGTCGTCGACTCCAAGAGCCCGTACACCAGCGGCCATTCCTCGCGCGTCGCCGCCCTGACCGACGCCATCGCCGCCGAACTCGGCTTCAGCGCGCCGCGACGCCGCTGGCTGCGGCGGGCCGCCCTGCTGCACGACATCGGCAAGCTCGGCGTCTCCAATCTCATCCTGGACAAGCCCGCCGGGCTGACCGAGGTCGAGCGCGCCGCGATGCGCCGGCACGCGCTGTACACCGAGAAGATCCTGTCGCGCATCGCCGCCTTCGAGGAGCTGGCGCGGGTCGCCGGCGCCCATCACGAGCGCCTCGACGGCAAGGGCTATCCGCACGGCCACCGCGGCGACGAGATCGCCATGGAAACGCGCATCCTGACCACCGCCGATATCTTCGATGCGCTGACCGCGGAGCGGCCCTATCGCAAGGCGATGTCGCAGGAGAGGGCGCTCACGACCATGGCCGGGGAGGTCGGCACCGCCATCGACCCGACCTGCTTCGCGGCGCTGAAGTTCGCCCTCGCCAAGGGTCGCTGACGCCGTACCCCGCGGCAGATGCCGGGCGGCCCTCGCGGAATCGCGCGGCGCGCCCTATTTACCTTGCCCTTCACCCGTCATGCGCTAGAACGCGGCAGCCGCTGCCGCAGCCCGGAACCCATGCCCGAAGCCGAACTCCCAGCCCACCGCCGCCGCACCTTCGCGATCATCTCGCACCCCGACGCCGGCAAGACGACGCTGACCGAGAAGCTGCTGCTGTTCGGCGGCGCGATCCAGCTCGCCGGCGCGGTCAAGGCGAAGCGCAACCACACCGAGGTGCGCTCCGACTGGATGGCGATGGAGCGCGAGCGCGGCATCTCGATCGTCACCTCGGTGATGACCTTCGAGCACGCCGGCCTCGTCTTCAACCTGCTCGACACGCCCGGCCACGAGGACTTCTCCGAGGATACCTACCGCACGCTGTCGGCGGTCGATTCGGCCGTGATGGTGATCGATGCCGCCAAGGGCATTGAGGCGCGCACGCTGAAGCTGTTCGAGGTGTGCCGGCTCCGCGACATCCCGATCATCACCTTCATCAACAAGATGGACCGCGACGGCCGCCATCCCTTCGAGCTGCTTGAGGAGATCGAGAAACGGCTGGCGCTGGACACCGCGCCGCTGTCGTGGCCGCTGGGTTCGGGGCGCTCGTTCGCCGGCGTCTTCGACCTCGAGAAGAACGTCGTCCGCCGGCTGGACGACCTGAACGAGGAGCCCGTGCCGGCCGGCAACCTCGACGCCTCGTCCTTCGAGCGCTTCCTGCCAGCGGCGGAAGCGGCGACCGCCGCCGAGGAGATTGCGCTGGCCAAGGCCGCGTGCCGCCCGTTCGATCTCGCCTCGTTCCGCGAGGGCCACCTGACGCCGGTGCTGTTCGGTTCGGCGCTCCGCAACTTCGGCGTCCGCGACCTGATCGAGCGGCTGGCGGCGATCGCTCCCTATCCGCTGCCGCGCGCGGCGGAAGAACGGGTCGTCTCGCCCGACGAGCGCGCCATGACCGGGCTCGTCTTCAAGATCCAGGCGAACATGGACCCCAACCACCGCGACCGCATCGCTTTCGTGCGCGTCTGCTCCGGCACGCTGACGCGGGGCATGAAGGCGCGCCTGTCGCGCACCGGCAAGCCGATGAGCCTGAACGCGCCGCAGTTCTTCTTCGCCCGCGAGCGCACCACCGCCGAGGAAGCCTTCGCCGGCGACATCGTCGGCATCCCGAACCACGGCACGCTGAGGATCGGCGACACGCTGACCGAGGGCGAGGTGCTCCACTTCCGCGGCGTGCCGAGCTTCGCGCCGGAAATCCTGCGGCGCGTGCGCGTCGCCGACGCCATGAAGGCGAAGAAGCTGAAGGAGGCGCTCCGCCAGATGGCGGAGGAGGGCGTCGTCCAGGTGTTCATGCCGATCGACGGCTCGCCGCTCATCGTCGGCGTCGTCGGCGCCCTCCAACTCGACGTGCTGAAGGCGCGGCTGGCGCAGGAATACGACCTCGCCGTCGAGTTCGAGCAGGCGCGCTTCACCGTCGGCCGCTGGATCAGCGCGGCCAGCCCGGCCGACCTCCACACGTTCATGGAGAGCCATCGCGGCGACATGGCCGAGGACCTCGACGGCGCGCCGGTGTTCATGGCGCCGTCGGCGTTCCTGCTCAACTACGAGATGGAACGCGCGCCCAAGGTGTCCTTCGCCGATGTGAAGGACTACCAGCGCCACACGGCGGCAGCGTAGGCGGCACCTTCGGACGGCGCAGATTTGCGCCGTATCAAGGCCTCGCGGCACACGCGCCCCTATCCTGCGCCGGCTGGCGATGCATGCCGGCGCTGGAGCAGCCCAATGAACAGACGGCAGGTTCTGGTCGGCGGCGGCGTCCTTGCCGGCGCGGCGGTCGTCGGCGTTGGCGCGGCAGTCGTGGGCATGGGCGGGATGGCGGAGTACGACGCCGCGGCCTCGGCGATGCGCGGCACCCTGCCGGCGAACCCGGGGGTGAACGACCTCATCCGACTGGCGACGCTGGCCGCCAACAGTCACAACACGCAGCCGTGGCAGTTCCTGCCCGGCGACCATCACATCGACATACGTCCCGACGTCTCGCGGCGTTTGTCGGCGGTCGATCCGGACGACCATCACCTCTTCGCCAGTCTCGGCTGCGCCGCCGAGAATCTTGTCATCGCGGCTGCCGCCACCGGCCATGGCGGCGAGGCGCGCTTCGACCCGGCCGGCGTGCCGTCGGTCGTATTCGAATACGCCGACGGTGCCGCGGTCGTCTCGCCGCTCTTTCCGGCGATCCTTCGCCGCCAGTCGACCCGGGCCGAGTACGACGGACGCCCGGTATCGGCGGGCGATCTCGCCACGCTTGCCGCCGCGGCCAACGTTGCGGGGGTGGAAGCGATCTTCATCACGGAGCCGAAGCGCATCGGCGAGATCGGCGATCTGGTGGTCGCGGGCAACAACGCGCAGACGGCGGATCCTGCCTTCCGGCGCGAGCTGAAGACATGGCTGCGCTTCAATCCGCGACAGGCCGTGGCGACGGCCGACGGCCTCTTCAGCGCGACCTCGGGAAATCCCTCCCTGCCGACCTGGCTCGGCCCCTGGCTGTTCGACCTTGTGGTCACGGCCGCATCGGAGGCCAAGGAATACGCGGCGCAGGTGCGTTCTTCGGCCGGCGTCGTGGTCTTTGTCTCGGCGGCCAACGACCGGATGCATTGGGTGCAGGCCGGGCGGGCGGCCCAGCGCTTCGCGCTTCAGGCGACGGCCCTCGGCCTGAAGCATGCCTTCGTCAATCAGGCGGTGGAGGTGCCGGCGGTGCGCGCCCAGCTTGCGGCCTATCTCGGGGTCGGCGACCGGAGGCCGGACCTCGTGATGCGCTTCGGCAACGGCCCGGAGATGCCAAAGTCCCTGCGGCGGCCGGTCGAGCAGGTCCTGGTGACGGCTTGACGCCGCGGCCGGGATATTCGCACCACTGGCGGCGGGGCGGGTTTATCTGCTAGCCAGCGCAGCCACAGCAACGCCGAAGCCGAAACGACGCCTTGCCGCCCCTTTTGCTCCTCCAGGACATTGCCCTCACTTTCGGCGGCACGCCGCTGCTGACGAGCGCCGGGCTGTCGGTCAGCGAGCGCGAGCGGCTGGCGCTGGTCGGCCGCAACGGCTCCGGCAAGTCCACGCTGCTCAAGATCGCCGCCGGCGCGGTGGCGTCGGATTCCGGCGCGCGTTTCCTGCAGCCGGGCACGACGGCGCGCTACCTGCCGCAGGAGCCCGACCTGTCCGGCTTCGCCACGACGCTGGCCTTCGTCGAGGCCGGTCTGTCCGAGGCCGACGACCATCACCGCGCCCGCTACCTGCTGGAGACGCTGGGGCTCTCCGGCGAGGAAGAACCGGCGCGGCTTTCCGGCGGCGAGGCGAGGCGCGCGGCGTTGGCGCGGGTGCTGGCGCCCGAGCCCGACATCCTGCTCCTCGACGAGCCGACCAACCATCTCGACATCGCCGCCATCGAGGGGCTCGAGAAGGCGCTGAAGGAAAGCCGCTCGGCCATCGTCATGGTGAGCCACGACCGCCGCTTCCTGGAAAATCTCTCGACCGTCACCGTCTGGCTCGACCGCGGCGTCACGCGGCGCCTCGACAAGGGCTTCGCCGCCTTCGAGGCGTGGCGCGACGAGGTGCTGGCCGAGGAAGAAACGACCGCCCACAAGCTGGACCGCAAGATCGTCAACGAGGAGCATTGGCTGCGCTACGGCGTATCGGCGCGGCGCACACGCAATCAGCGGCGGCTCGGCGAGCTCCATGCGCTGCGCGCCGAGCGCAAACGGCTGCGCGGCAGCCGCCCGCTCGGCGACGTCGAGATGGCGGCGCAGGAGGCGCAGACCTCCGGCAAGCTGGTGATCGAGGCGAAGGGCCTCGCCAAGAGTTACGGCGAGCGGGCGATCGTCAGCGACTTCTCCACCCGCATCGAGCGCGGCGACCGCGTCGGCATCGTCGGGCCGAACGGCGCCGGCAAGACGACGCTGATCAACCTGCTCACCGGCGCACTCCAGCCCGACGCGGGCACGGTGCGTCTCGGCGCCAATCTCGAGATGGCGACGCTCGACCAGCGCCGCGAAAGCCTGTCGCCGGAAACCACGGTCAGCGAGGTGCTCACCGACGGCCGCGGCGATCAGGTCATCATCGGCGGCGAGGCCCGCCACGTCATCGGCTACATGAAGGATTTCCTGTTCCGTCCCGAGCAGGCACGCACGCCGGTGAAGGCGCTCTCCGGCGGCGAGCGCGGCCGCCTGATGCTGGCCCGCGCGCTCGCCAAGCCGTCGAACCTGATGGTGCTCGACGAGCCGACCAACGACCTCGACCTTGAGACCCTCGACCTGCTGCAGGAGATGCTCGCCGCCTATCCCGGGACGCTCATCCTCGTCAGCCACGACCGCGACTTCCTCGATCGCGTCGCGACCTCGGTGATCGTCGCGGAAGGCGACGGCCGCTGGCAGGAATACGCCGGCGGCTACTCCGACATGCTGGCGCAGCGCCGCGCGGCGCCGTCGCTGGAGGCTCCCGAGGCGAGGGAGAAGCCGAAGGCGGTGACCGCCGCGACCGTGGCTTCCAGCGCGTCGAAGCCGAAGCGCAAGCTGTCGTTCGCCGAGAGCCACGCCCTGAAGACGCTGCCGGGGAGGATCGAGAAGCTGACCGCCGAGCAGAAGCGGCTGGAAGAAATCCTCTCCGCGCCCGACCTCTACCGCCGGGACCCCACCGCCTTCACCAAGGCGACGATGGCGCTCGCCATGATCAAGGCCGACCTGACCAAGGCCGAGGAAGACTGGCTGAGGACCGAGCTACTGCGCGAGGAACTGGAGCGCGGGTAGCGCCTACCCCACCTTCACCCACACCCGGCCGTTCTCGACCCTGACCGGATAGGTGACCAGCGCGACGCAGGCCGGCGCGCCGAGCGCTTCGCCGGTGCGGATGTCGAAGCGGCCGTTGTGGCGCGGGCACTCGATGACGTCGTCCATCAGGAAGCCGTCGGTGAGGTCGGCGGCCTCGTGGGTGCAGATGCCGTCGGTGGCGTAGTAGCGGTCGTCGGCGGTGCGGTAGAGCGCGAGCGTGAGCTTGCCGTGGTCGAACGGTTTCATGTCGTCGCGGCCGATGGCGTCGGTGGCGCAGGCATCCACCCAGCCTTCGGCGGCGAGCGTCTCGCTCATGGTAGCCGCGCGCCGGTCATCGAACCGGCATTGGCGAAGGGCGCATAGGCCTCGTACGGCTTGGCGTCGCCGGGCAGCGGCCGCACGATGTGCCAGGCCGGATCCTTCGCCTGCCGCGCCAGCGCCGGAATGATCTCGCGGTAGGCGGCGATGACGCCGGGATAGGGCGGTGGCGTGTCCGCCTTCAACGCCTCATGCAGCCTGGGCAGCGCGTGATAGGGCACCGTCGGGAACATGTGGTGCTCGATGTGGTAGTTCATGTTGAGGTAGAGGAAGCGGAACACCGGGTTCATGTAGACCGTGCGCGTGTTCAGCCGGTGGTCGAGCACGTCCTCGGCAAGCCCGGCATGTTGCGTCAGCCCCATGAAGATGACGAACCAGCCGCCGATGATGGTCGGGATCGGCCCGACGTACATCAGCGGCAGGAACGAGCGCGTCGCCAGCGCGACGATGATGACCGCGGCATAGATGGCGAGCCATATGCGCGCCTCGCGATAAAGCTTCGGCCGCTCGCCGTCCGGGATGAAGGTCGCTTCCTGCTCGGTCAGGTGCCCGCCGGCATGGCGCACGACGCTGACCAGCGCGATCCACGTCGATTTCAGCGCGAAGATGTTGAGGACGAGGCCGAGGATGTCCGGCGGGCGCGGCACCGCGATCTCCGGGTCGCGGCCGACGATGATCGTATCGGTATGGTGGCGCGTGTGGCTCCAGCGCCAGAGGGTCGGCTCGCGCATGATCATGAACGACGCGATGTCGTAGCCGAGGTTGTTCATCCACATCGTCTTGAAGGCGGTACCGTGGCCGAACTCGTGCCAGCGCGAGTCCGCCGTGCCGCCGTAGAAGAGGCCGTAGAGCGCAAAGCAGGGAACCGCCCACCAGGTGCCCCAGGCGAAGTAGCCGGCAATGCCGGAGGCGACGAGAAGGATGACGAGGAGGGCGGTATCGCGAAGCGCCGGGCCGTCGCTCCGCTGCATCAGCGCCTTCAGCTCAGGGCGCGGAATGGGCGATTTGTACCAGGCCGCGTTGCCGAGCCCCTTGGCTTCCGTGGCGCGGAGGGTGTCGGCGTTGATGGTGTAGTCGCGGGCGCTCATGCCTGAAATATTGCCACAGCCACGCGCCCCGGTCGAAACAATCGCCGGGGGCAAGGACGGAAGGCCATGAGGAGGTCGCTCATTTCTTTGCCTTGACGCCCTCTCTGGAATTTGTCCAAATGATCAAAGTTGGCCGGAGGAGGATTGTCCAGCGCCGGCCGCCAAGGGAGCGCGCATGGCCGCTGACCGCGTACCGGACATCGCCGCAGGCCGGCTGCATCCAGACGACTACGCCGCGAATTTCCGCGACCTTCATCCGCCGCTCGACCACCATCAGGCGCTGGTCGAATCGGACCGCTGCTACTTCTGCTACGACGCGCCGTGCATGAACGCCTGCCCGACGGGCATCGACATCGCGATGTTCATCCGCGAGATCCGCTACGGCAATCCGAAAAGCGCCGCCGAGACGATCTTCAAGGAAAACATCCTGGGCGGCATGTGCGCCCGCGTCTGCCCGACCGAGACGCTGTGCGAGGAAGCCTGCGTGCGCGAGGCGGCGGAGGGGAAGCCGGTACGCATCGGCGATCTCCAGCGCTACGCCACCGACGCCATGATGAAGGAAGACGGCCGTCAGCCGTTCGAGCGCGCCTTGCCCACCGGCAAGCGGATCGCGGTCGTCGGCGCCGGCCCGGCCGGGTTGTCGTGCGCCCATCGCCTCGCCATGCACGGCCATGACGTCGTGATCTACGACGCGAAGCCCAAGGCCGGCGGCCTCAACGAGTACGGCATCGCCGCCTACAAGTCGCCGGACAACTTCGCCCAGGCCGAGGTCGATTTCGTCCTCTCGATCGGCGGCATCACCGTCGAGCCCAACAAGATTCTCGGCCGCGACATATCGCTGGGCGAGCTTCGCCATTCCTACGACGCGGTGTTCCTCGCGGTCGGCCTCGGCGGCGTCAATGCGCTGGGCATCGCCGGCGAAACCACGCCGGGCGTCGAGAATGCCGTAGACTACATCGCCAATCTCCGTCAGGCGTCCGATCTCTCGAAGCTGCCGGTCGGCCGGCGTATCGTGGTCGTCGGCGGCGGCATGACCGCGATCGACATCGCCGACCAGTCGAAGCGCCTCGGCGCCGAGGACGTGACCATCGTCTATCGCCGCGGCCCGGCGAAGATGGGGGCGAGCGAATACGAGCGCGAACTGGCGCAGACCGATGGCGTCCGGATCAAATTCAACGCCATGCCGAAGCGGCTGGTGACGGCCGGCGGCAAGGTCGCCGGCATGGAGTTCGAGCGCACGGCGGAGAGCGACGGCCGCCTTGCCGGCACCGGCGAGACGTTCACGCTCGACGCCGACGTCGTCTTCAAGGCGATCGGCCAGACGCTGGTCCCCGCCGGGCTGAACGGCATGGGCGAGGAGATCGCGCTGGAGGGCGGGCGGATCAAGGTCGATGCCGAGCGCCGCACGTCGGTCGCCGGCATCTGGGCCGGCGGCGATTGCGTTTACGGCGGCGAGGACCTGACGGTGGCGGCCGTGCAGGACGGCAAGGTCGCGGCCGAATCGATCAACCGGGCGATCATGGGATGAGTGGCGCTCGCGATATTTTCTTCGTTGCCCCGGCGAAGGCCGGGGTCCAGCGTTGTTGTTTTCGCGCGCCTGCCGGCGCGCCGCTGGATTCCGGCCCTCGCCGGAATGACGAGGCTCGGAGCGGCTGACGCGAAGGAAAAGGCACGTCGGGTCGTGAGGCCCGACAGCATGAGGCAACAAGAGGCGAGGAGCGCCGAAGGCGCGACCGGGAAGACAAACAATGGCTGACCTTCGTTCCGAATTCGCCGGCATCAAATCGCCGAACCCGTTCTGGCTGGCCTCGGCGCCGCCGACCGACAAGGAATACAACGTCGTGCGC
>JBEHXS010000024.1:0-22284 GCA_048498575.1 Pseudomonadota bacterium | reverse complement strand
TCACGGTCGAGACGAATGCACACGTCACGCGGATCGATCTCGAACGGCAGCGGGCGACTGCGGTCGTCTATCGCCGGAACGGAGAGCCGCAGGAGGCCCTCGCGCGGCGCGAGATCATTCTCGCCGCCGGCGCCGTCAACTCGCCGCAGATCCTGATGCTGTCGGGCATCGGTGCCGCCGACAATCTGCGACGGGCCGGTATCGCTCCGGTCGTCAACCTGCCGGGCGTCGGCAGGAACCTCCAGGACCACATCGACTGCCTCGTCCAGGTCGAGACGCCGCTGCCCGTGACCGACTACAAGCGCGCCCGTCCGCTGCCCGCCTTCTTCATCGGCGCGTGGTGGATGCTGTTCCATTCCGGCCCGGCGGCCCGCATTCCTATCGACGGCGGCGCCTTCCTCAAGAGCGATGCCGGTCAACCGCTGCCCGACCTCCAGTATCACTTCGTTCCCGGGCTTCTCTTCGACCATGGCCGCAAGCCGACCGACCGCCACGGCTACACGCTGCGCTTCTCGCTGCTGCGCCCGCAGAGCCGCGGTTACATCGCCCTCCGCTCGCCCGATCCATATGCCGCCCCCGTCATCCAGCCGGAGTATTTCTCCGAGCCGGCCGATATCGTTCCCCTTCGCAACGGCCTCAAGCAGGCCCGCGAAATCCTGCGGCAGTCGGCCTTCGATCGCTACCGCGGCGCAGAGCTGATGCCGGGGCCGGCCGTGCGGACCGACGACGAAATCGACCAATGGGTGCGATCGACGGCGGAATCGATCTATCACCCGGTGGGCACCTGCCGGATGGGCACGGATGAGCAGGCCGTCGTCGATCCGGAATTGCGGGTGCGCGGCGTCGAGGGATTGCGCGTGGTCGATGCTTCGGTGATGCCATCCATCATCGGCGGCAACACCAATGCCCCGACGATGATGATCGCGGAAAAGGCTTCCGTCGCGATCCTTGGCGCCGCAGGCGCGCCGCCGGGGAGATCGCGGCCGGTACCCGCCCGCGACGAGGTTGCCGCGCGATGAACACCATGGCCGCAGATTTTCGCGAACGACTCACGGCGGGCACGCTCGACCTCGATCTTTTCTACGACGGCGATTACCGCCGGGCCCGCGGCAACGACCGGATCGAAATATGCAGCCCAGCGACCGGCGAACGGCTAGGCAGCGTCCCGTTTGGTGCGGAGTCCGATGTCGCCGCGGCCGTCGCTGCCGCGACAGCGGCTGCCGCTTCCGGCGTGTGGAGCGGCCTCGATCCCCTTGACCGCGGCATCATCCTCAACCGGATTGCCGACGCGGTCGCCTCGCGCATCGACGATCTTGCGATCCTCGAATCGAGCGTCACGGGGCGCGGTTGCCGCGAGATGCGCGCGCAGATCGGCCGCCTCCCCGACTGGTTCCGCTACTTCGCCGGCATCGCGCGTGGCCTCGAGGGCTCGGTGCCACCGTTCAAGGGCAGCTACCTCAACTACACCCGCTACATCCCCATCGGCGTCGTCGGCATCCTGACGCCGTGGAACCACCCGCTGCTGATTCTCGTGAAGAAGCTCGCGGCCGCGCTCGCGGCGGGCAACACCGTGGTCGTCAAGCCGTCGGAGCTCGCGCCGATTTCTCCGCTAATCCTTGCCGGGATAGCGACCGCGGCGGGACTTCCGGCCGGCGTCCTCAATGTCGTCACGGGCGATGGTCCGACGACCGGGCGCGCGCTCTGCGATTCGCCCGACGTAGGCCATCTCGACGTGACCGGCGGCAACGAGACCGGCAAGCAGGTCGCCCTCGCCGCCGCAAAGCGGCACGTGCCGGCCACTCTCGAACTCGGCGGCAAGGCGCCGGTCGTGATCTTCGCCGACGCACCGCTCGAGGAAGCCGTGGCGGGCGCGGCGTTCGCAGCGTTCGTCGCTTCCGGCCAGACCTGCGTCAGTGGGGCGCGCATCCTGGTCGAGGATTCGCTCTACGACAGCTTCCTCGCCGCCTTCGTTGCCAAGGTGCGGACAATCCGCCTCGGCGATCCCCTCGATCCGCAAACCGATATGGGGCCGGTCATCGGGAAGCGGCAGCTCGAGCGAATTCTGTCCTACGTCGCGATTGGCGTCAGCGAAGGCGCGCGCCTCGTTGCCGGCGGATCGCGCGCCGCGCTCGGCGGCAAGCTTGCCAACGGTTTCTATATCGAACCGACGGTCTTCGCCGACGTAGCGCCGTCGATGCGCATTGCCCGCGAGGAGATCTTTGGCCCGGTCGTGACCCTCACCCGCTTTCACAGCGAAGCCGAAGCCGTGGCCCTCGCGAACGCGACGCCCTTTGGCCTCGGCGCTTCGATCTGGACCGGCAATGTCGCACGGGCGCACCGCGTGGCGGCCGCCATCCGCGCCGGTATCGTGTGGATCAACGACCACCACAAGAACGATCCGGGGGCCGTTTGGGGCGGGTTTGGTGCCAGCGGCTACGGCAAGGACAACGGCTGGATGGCGCTTCGCGAATACAGCCTTGTGCAGAGTGTGGTGGTGCGGTTGAGCGACACCTTTCCAGACTGGTTCGGTTCGGCTACGGACAAACGCTATGGTTGAAGAAACGAAGACGGAATCCGCCGGGGAGCGCGGTTTGCCGCCTGTTGGGACCGCCAGGCCGGCGGGCTCCTCAACTCGCGCGCCCGCGAAACGAACGGCCGCCGGCGCCGAGCCCAACCCGACCCTTGCCGACCGTCTCTGCCGCGAACTCGAGCGGATGATTATCGACGGCACCTACCCGCAGGGAATGCACCTCGACGAGAAGGTGATTGCCGAGCGCTTCAGTGTTTCGCGCACTCCGGTGCGCGAGGCATTTCGCATGCTGGCGGTCAGCGGCCTTGTCGAAATGCGCAGCCACCATGGCGCCGTCGTCAGCGCAATCATGCTGCCGCAGCTCATCGAGATGTTCCAGGTCATGGCCGAGCTCGAGGGGCTGTGCGCCCGCCTGGCGGCGCGGCGCACGACGCCACAGCAACTCGCCGCATTGCGCGAAATCCACGAACGCCTGGCGCGCGTGGCCGCGGAAGGCAACCCGGACAAGTTCTACGAGATCAACTGCGAGTTCCACGAGGCGATCTATGACGCCTCGCAGAGCGCCTATCTCGCGCAGCAGACACGAGCGTTGCGCAACCGCATCGCCGCCTATCGCCGCCGCGTGACCGATCTCGCCGGCCGCATCGATGGAACCGTGCGCGAGCACCAGACGATCCTCGACGCCATCGCCCGGCACGACGGCGAAACCGCACACGCCGCGATGCGCGACCACGTCGGGCTGCTCGGCGATGTCATGTCGGACTTCATCGCCGCCTTTTCCTGAGCCGCTGCGAACGGACGCATCGCCGGCGCCGGGACAACCTCCGGGCGCCCATCAACAAAACACCGAAGTGCTGGGGTTGAGACGAACATGGACTTGAAGTTGGAAGACAAGCGCGTGCTCATCACGGGGGCCTCGCAAGGCATCGGCGAAGGGCTGGCCCACGCTTTCGCCGCCGAGGGAGCTGCCCTCAACCTCACCGCCCGCAACGGCGAGCGCCTCGCCTCCATCAAGGCAAGCATCGAGGGCGAGAGCCCCTCGGCAAGTGTCAGGGTGTTCCCTGCCGATCTCACCCGCGACGGCGCCGCGGCCAAGCTCGCCGACGACGTCGGCGACGTCGATATCCTCGTGAACAATGCCGGCGTCATCCCGAGCGGATCGCTCTTCGACGTCGACGAGACGGCTTGGCGCGCGGGCTGGGAGCTGAAGATTTACGGCTACATCAATCTCTGCCGCCTCTACTACCCGCGAATGAAGGCGCAGGGCGGCGGCATCATCATCAACAATATCGGCAACGGCGGCGAGATCGCCGATCCGCTCTACATCGCCGGCGCCATGGGCAACGCGAGCCTGATGGCGTTCACGCGCGCGCTCGGCGGCAGCAGCCTCGACGACAACATCCGCGTCGTCGGCGTCAACCCCGGCCCGGTGGACACCGATCGCATCTACAACATGCTGCGCAAGCGCGCCCGCGACACGCTGGGCAGCGAAACGCGGTATCGCGAGCTTCTCGATCGATACCCGCTCGGCCGCCCTGCCCACATCCACGAGATCACGGATCTCGTCCTCTTCCTGGCTTCGTTCCGCTCAGGCTACGTGTCGGGAACGGTTGTCACCGTCGACGGCGGCATCGCCTCGCGCCGATCGATCATCTGAGCGCCGCCACGAGCTCCGGCCGCACGCCAACCAGAACGATGCTCCGGCCTCGACGCCTCGGCATGGTGGTGCCCTCGTCCAATACGGTGGCCGAGGACGAGGCGCGGCGGTTGCTTCCCGCTGACGGCTCCGTGACCATGCACGTGTCGCGCGTGCGGGTCGTGCAGATATCGGAGGCCGCAACCTCCGTCGGCCAGTTCGCCGTCGACCGTATGGTCGCCGCCGCGGAACTTCTTGCGGACGCCGAGGTCGACCTCATTCTCTGGAACGGTACGGCCGCCGGCTGGCTGGGCTTCGAGCACGACCGGCACGTCGTCGATGGGATAGAAGCACGCACCGGCATTCCGGCGACCACTGCGACGCTGGCGATGAACGATGCGCTAGCCCGGCTTCGCGCGAAGCGCATCGGCCTGGTCACGCCCTACGCGGCTGACCTTGAAACGCGGATCGTTGCAAATTACCGCGACCTTGGCGTCGAGGTCGTGGCCTCGGCGCGTCGCGATCTCACGCAGAACACCGAATATGCCGCCGTCTCCCGCGAGACGATTCTCGCGATGATTCGCGATGTGGCGGCGGCGCGCCCCGACGCGATTGTCGTGCTGTGCACCAATCTCGCCGGTGCACGCCTGGTCGACGCCGCGTCGCAAGAACTTGGGCTTTTCGTGCTGGATTCGGTCCGTGTCGCAATCGAACACAGCCTCGCCCGGCTGGCCGAGGCGAGCCAGGACTAAAGCCGCGCCGGCTGCGCACAACGCGGCAACGACGATTTGCCGGCCACTGAACGTTGAAGGTACAACGAGCCCGATAAGCCGGGGCTAGCGGGAGGCGTCACCGGCGGCCTCCCCGCTCCGCATGAGGGGCACGCCGCAGATCGCCCATGATGGCCGCTTCCAAGCCTCCCCTTTCGCTGAGCTATCACAATCTTTATGCCGGCTTCACCCCGGCCGACGCCTACTTCACGAATGCGCTGGCCGACATCTTCGACGTCACCGTCGTGGCGGCCGGCGCCGATGTTCAGATCTGCGGCGTCTTCGGCTCGGCCCCGCTCCCCGATCCGGGTGGCGGGCGAAGGCCGCTGCGTGTCTGGTGCAGCGGCGAAGCTCGCGATCCCCAGTCGCAGATATTCGACCTGTACTTCGCCTTTCGCCCGGCCAGTCCGCTCTTCGGTAAGCGCTGGCACCGCCTCCCGCTCTGGGCGCAGTACATCAACTGGTGGAACCCGGCCTCGCCCGACCATATCGACCGGCTGCTCAACCGCCCGCGAGGCGGAGAGCGTCCCCGCTTCTGCAACTTCATTTACAGCGCACCGGCCGCAACTCGCGCCGAGTTTTTCCTGCGCCTCAACCAGGTTCGCCCCGTCGACAGCTACGGCAAGGTCCTGAACAACCAGGGCCGCGCGCCGGCCGGGCGCGCCGGCAAGATGGAGGTGCTGGCCCAATCGACCTTCACCATCGCCTTCGAGAATTACATGGCGCTCGGCTACGTCACCGAGAAAATCTATGAGCCGCTGCTCGCCGGCTCGATCCCGATCTACTGGGGTGCGCCGGAGGCCAAGACCGACTTCAACCCCGACGCGTTCATCTTCGCCGAAGACATCGGGACCTTCGACGACGTGATCGCCCACGTGATCCGCCTCGCCGACTCGCGCGAAGCCCTGGCGGAGATGGCCGCGGCGCCCGCGTTCCGCGACAACCACATCCCCTACGAGCACCGCCCGCAGTTCTTCGCCGATCGCATCAGGGAGGCGCTTTCCGGCAGCCCCGATGCCGCCGTTCGCCGACACATGATCGAGCAGTCGTCCGCGGCGACCCGCCCCGTTCGCTGAAGCGAAGAGCGACTGCGCGGCGGATCGCCGCCGTCAGGTCTTTCCGGCAAGCACGGCGGTGAGCGCCGCCTCGAGCCGGTCGCGCGAGTACGGCTTGTCGATGATCTCGACGCCGGCCCGCGCCTCCTGGAACGAGGTGCCGTAGCCGGTCGCCAGCACCATCGGCACGCCACGGCTGGCAAGCAGCGCCGCGACCTGATGGATCATCTCGCCGCGCACGTTGACGTCGAGCACCGCGGCGTCGAGCGCCTCCTCCGCCGCGATGGCGAGCGCCTTGGCGATCGTGGAAACCGGTCCGACGACCGTGGCGCCGAGCTGGTCCAGCATGTCGGCAACCATGCCCGCGACGATCGCCTCGTCCTCGACGAGCAGCACGCGCTTTCCGGAAATGACGCTCACCCGGCGGCCGTTTCCATGGCAGGCAGCGGGGCTTCGATCGAGCAGACGAGACCTTCCGGGCGAAAATCGAGCACGACAGTGCCGTCGAGATCGGCGGCGAGCGCGCGCTCGATGAGGTCCGTGCCGAAGCCGCGGCGCTGCGGCGGAGTGACCGGCGGTCCGCTCTCCTCGCGCCAGGTCATGTTGAGCTTCGGCTCGCCACTCGTCGAACGGCGCCACTCCACCGCGACGCGTCCGGTGTCGGTCGAAAGCGCCCCGTATTTGACGGCGTTGGTGCAGAGCTCATGGAGCGCCATGGCGACGGCGAGCGCCTCCTTCGGGCGCAGCCGCACATCCGGCCCGGAGGCCGTCACCCGTTCGCTGCCGCGCATGCCGCTCAAGGCATCGGCAGCGATCTGGCGGAGCGAAGCCGATTCCCAGTTCGCCTGCGTCAGCAGGTTGTGCGCGCCGGCGAGCGCGGCAAGGCGCGCCTCGAAGGCGCGGCGGCTGCGCTTGATCTCGGCGTCGTCGCCCTTGAAGGTCTGGTGGGCGATCGCCTGCACCACCGCCAGCGTGTTCTTCACGCGATGGTTCAGTTCGGCGAGCAGCAGCTCGCGCTGCGCATCGGCCTCTTCCCGCTCCGTAATGTCGACGTTGACGCCGATCAGGCCGCGGAAGACGCCGCGCGCCGAAAAATTCGGCCGCGCGTCTGTCTGCAGGACACGGTATTCGCCGTGGTTGTTCACGTAGCGGCCGGTCACGCGGACGCTCTTGCGCTCGGCGATCGCGGCCATCATTTCGCGCACGATGCGCGGCGCGTCGTCAGGATGCATTGTCGAGGTCCAGTCGAAATCGGCCAGCCGCTCGGGCGTGACGTTCCAGAACGTGCGCAGCATGGTGTTGAGGTGCTCGCACCGGCCGTTGGCATCGCTGATCCAGATCATCACCGGCGCCTGTTCCGCCATCAGGCGGAAGCGCTCCTCCGATTCGCGCAGGTCCTCCTCGGCACGGGCCCGCGCCTCCTCGGAGCGGACGCGCTCGAGGCTGAAGCCGACCTGCCGGGCGATGGCGACGGCCACCTCGATCTCCTCGTCGTCGAAACGGTGCGGCCCCTCGTAGTAGGTCATGAATTTGCCGATGACGCGGCCCTGCGCCAGCAGGGGAATGAAACCCAACCCGCGGATGCCCTCGGCGCGGATGGCAGCCTTCACCCAGCCGGGTTCGTCAGCGGCGTCGATGTCCTCGACGAAAATCGGCTGCGGCTCGACGTCGCCCGCCTTCCATGGCGAATGACCGGCCAGCGTCTCGCGGTATCGTTCCGACAGGCCGCGCCACGCAACGAACTGCATGACCCCGGCGTCGTCGAAGAGAAGGACCGACGCCCGGCGACATCCCAGCGCCTCAAGGATCGTATCCAGCGCGGCGTCGTAGACGTCGCCAAGCGTCTTCGCCCGGTAAAGCCGGTCCGTCAGCCGGAAAAGCGCCGCATACCCACTGTCACGCCCGGAGGGCAATCCGCCCAGACCCCCAGCCAGTCGATGGTCCATAAGCCTATGTTTCTAATAGGCCCCCTTGCCGCGCACCTTATCGTGCCTGCGGCACTGCCGAAAGCGGGATTCCCGCTATCGTTGTCTCGCCGCCTCACGCGGCATTGCCGGGCGTCGTCATTTTTCACCTCCGCCGGAGGCGACTTCGCTGTAAAAATGACCGCTGATTCGGGGGGTTGGCACGCTTTTGGCCCGCACACGCAAGTACTTCGGCACGGACGGCATTCGCGGCCAGGCGAATTCCTTTCCGATAACCGCGGACCTCGCCCTCAAGGTCGGCATGGCCGCGGGGCTGGTGTTCCAGC
Source organism: Pseudomonadota bacterium (assembly GCA_048498575.1). Classification (GTDB taxonomy): domain Bacteria; phylum Pseudomonadota; class Alphaproteobacteria; order Rhizobiales; family Kaistiaceae; genus DASZQY01. Next base: position 14,042 of record JBEHXS010000024.1, on the reverse strand, counting down.
GCGGCGATCACCGCCACCGCGTCGTCATCGGCAAGGACACGCGCCTCTCCAGCTACATGATCGAGAACGCGCTGACCGCGGGGTTTCTATCGGTCGGCATGGACGTGCTGCTCACCGGGCCGATTCCGACGCCCGGCATCGCCATGCTGACGCGCTCCATGCGGTGCGATCTCGGCGTCATGATTTCAGCCTCGCACAACAAATTCGCCGATAACGGTATCAAGCTGTTCGGGCCGGACGGCTACAAGTTGTCCGACGCCGTCGAGACCGGCATCGAGGACCTGATCGACAACGACCTGTCCTCGCGGCTGGCGGCGCCCGATGCCCTCGGCCGCGCCCAGCGCATCGACGGCGTCCAGGACCGCTACATCGAATTCGCCAAGCGCACGCTCGCCCGCGATCTGTCGCTGTCCGGGCTCCGCGTCGTGGTCGATTGCGCCAACGGCGCCGGCTACAAGGTCGCCCCGGCGGCGCTGTGGGAACTCGGCGCCGAGGTGGTTTCCATCGGCGTCAAGCCGGACGGCTTCAACATCAACGCCGAGGTCGGCTCGACCGCGCCCGACGCGCTTGCCGCCAAGGTGATCGAGACCGGCGCCGACATCGGCATCGCCCTCGACGGCGACGCCGACCGGGTGGTGGTGGTGGACGAGAAGGGCGAAGTGGTCGACGGCGACCAGCTCATGGCGGCGATTGCCGAATCGTGGCTGGCAGAAGGCCGCATGGCCAAGCCGGGCATCGCCGTTACGGTGATGTCCAATCTCGGATTTCAGCGCTTCATGGAAGGGCTCGGGCTCGACGTCGTGCGCACGCCGGTCGGCGACCGCTACGTCATCGAATCGATGCTGCAGAACGGTTTCAACCTCGGCGGCGAGCAGTCCGGCCACATCATCATGACGGACTTCACCACGACCGGCGACGGACTGGTAGCGGCGTTGCAGCTCCTGGCCGTGGTCAAGACCCTCGGCCGGCCGGTAAGCGAGGTCTGCCACCGCTTCGATCCGGTGCCTCAGGTGCTGAAGAGCGTGAGAACGACCGGCGGCCGGCCGCTGGAAAATGCCGGCGTGCGGGCGCTCATCGATGAAGTGAACCAGCGCCTTGGCGCCAATGGCCGCCTGGTGGTCCGGGCGTCGGGCACCGAACCGGTCATCCGCATCATGGCCGAACACGACGACCCCGCGATGGTCGCCGAAGTGGTGGACGAATTGGTCGCAGCACTTTCTGCCGCGGCGGCCTAGCCATCGCTCATCCGCGACCTAGGTGCGCGGATGCATAGCGCCCACACCGTCGTTGGCGACACGGCGGGCATCCGCGTTGTAACACTATTGAACGCAACGGATTCGCGAGCCCGGCAGGGAATAATCTGGCTCGCGTCGTACCCCAAATCGGGGAACACCTGGCTTCGGGTGTTCCTCTACCACTTGCTGCGTATTGTCGGCGGCCACCCGCACGAGCCCGGCGAGCTCAACCGCCTTGACCGTGCGAGCATCTATGAAACCCGCAAGGTGGCGGTTTTCGAGAGCATGCTGGGCAAGCCGCTGGCCGAGGCCAGCCTCAGCGACGTCATGCGCGTGCGCTCGCGCGTCCACGCTGCGATCTCGCGCGCGACCCCAGGGGTTGCATTGGTGAAGACCCACAACCTTCTCGGGCACATCCACGGCATGCCAACCGTCAACGCCGAGGCTTCGCTCGGCGCGATCTACATCGTTCGGGACCCGCGGGATGTCGCGCCCTCGCTCGCCAATCACCTCGGATCGGACCTCCAGCACGCCGTCGATGTGCTGAACAGCAGCGGCTATGCCACCGAATGCTCGGCGGAGGCCGCCGGCGAAGTTTGGGGAAGCTGGAGCGAGCACGTCGCCAGCTGGACCGCCGATCCCGGCAGCGCGCTTCTCGTGCTGCGCTACGAGGACATGCTGGCCGATCCGTTCCGCGCCTTCACATCGGCCGTGCGCCACCTCGATCTGCGCGCCACGCCGAGCCAGATCCGCAAGGCCGTGGAACTCTCCTCGTTCGCGCGCCTGCGCAGCCAGGAAGCCGAGAATGGCTTCATCGAGCGGCCGCCGGCCGCGGAGCGCTTCTTCATGAGCGGCAAGGCCGGCACCTGGCGCGAGCGCCTGACGGCCGAGCAGGCGGCCTCGATCGTCGCCGCCAACAAGGCCGAGATGACCCGCTTCGGCTATCTGTAGCGCCGCTCATGCCTCGTGCGGGGGTCTTGCCTTCCCTGCCCCGTCTTCGGTTATGGTCCCGCCCGCGGCAGCGAACCCCCGCGCGTGGAGCCCATGATAAACGTCGACCCGAAGAACCCGAGGGGCATCGTGTGGCTGGCTTCGTATCCGAAGTCCGGCAACACCTGGCTGCGTGTCTTTCTCTACCACTACACCCGCATCCTGAGCGGGGCGCCGCGCGAGGACGACGAGTTGAACAAGCTCGACCGCTCGAGCGGCTACGAATCCAAGCTCTTTGGCCTGTTCGAGCGCTTCCTCGAGAAGCCCCTGGCCGAGGCCTCGCGGCTAGAGGTGATGAGCGTGCGCGCCCAGGTGCAGCTCACCGTCGCCGAGCGCATCGAGGGCGTCGTCATGCTCAAGACCCACAACCTGCTGGGCGAGATCGACGGCATGCCGACCGTGAACCTCGCGGCCTCCGCCGGCGGCGTCTACATCGTGCGCGACCCGCGCGACATCGCCCCTTCGCTGGCCAAGCACATCGGCAGCGACATCGACCGCGCCATCGAAGTCATGCGCACGCCGGCATTTTCCACGGAGAACGAGAAGGAAACGGCCTTCGAGATCTGGGGAAGCTGGAGCCAGCACGTCGATAGCTGGGGCATCGAGCCCAACCGGTCGGTGCTGGTCGTGCGCTATGAGGACATGCTGGTAAAGCCAACCGAGATGTTCGCCAGCATCCTTCGCCACCTCGGGCAGAACCCGAAGGACGAGGTGCTGGCCGAGGCGATCGAACTGTCTTCGTTCGACAAGCTGAAGCGGCAGGAAGACCAGGGCGGGTTCCGCGAGCGCTCGCCGCGCGCCGACCGCTTCTTCGTCAGCGGCAAGGCCGGCGGCTGGCGCGACCGCCTGACCGCGACGCAGGCGCAGAAGATCCTCGCGAACCATCGCAAGGAGATGGCCTACTTCGGCTACCTCGACTGAGCGGCAAGGCCGACAGGGCCGCGGTTACGTGCGGCCGGTCCCGATGCCCTGGAGCGCGCGCTGCGCCATGAGGATGGCGCCGTCCATCGCATCGCTCGGCGGCTCGATCAGCCGCGCGCGTATCTCCGGCGCGAACCACGGATAGAGCCGCGGGAAGACCGAGCCGATCATCGCCACCTTGGGCGCACCGAGATCGACCAGGCGACGGATGAGCATCGTCGCGTCGGCCGCCGCCTGCTCCAGGATGCCGATGGCGAGCACGTCGCCCTTCGCCGCATGGGCGAAGACCGGGGGCGCGAAGCGCCCAAAGTCGCCGGGAATGGCCTTGCCCGCCCAGATCACCGCGTTCGGCGCGCTGCGCTCGAACTCGTTCAGGATTTCGTCGGCGAGCGGCGTCAGCGGCGCCATGCCCTCCAGCGCCCAGAGCGACCTGCGGATAGCGAGGCGGCCGATCGCCATGCCGCTGCCCTCGTCGGCAATATCGGCGCCCCAGCCGCCGACGTTGAGCCGTTTGCCCTTGACCATGGCGAGGCCGCCCGAGCCGGTGCCGAGGATCAGGATCGCCCCATCCTCGCCGCGGAAGGCACCGAGGTAGGAGGCGTAGGCGTCGGTATCGACGACGAGCGAGGCGAACGGATAGGGGCGCTCGCGGATCTGGTCGCGGTCCTCGTCCTGCTGTGTGCCGGCAAGGCCGAAGCCGGCGTGCATCGCGGCGACCTCCGCCGGCGTCAGCCCCGCCTTGGCGATAGCGCCGTTCGCCGCCTTCATGATCTCGCGATAGGCAGCGTCGCCGAGCCGCGCATTTCCCGGCCCGGCGGTCGCCTCGCCCAGAACGCGGCCGGCATCGTCACGGATACGCGCCCGGCAACTCGTCCCACCGCCGTCGATGCCGAGAAACAACTGCCGCGCCATGGTCGAAGCACCCTCCCCGCAGAACGCGGGCCGACCTATAGCATCGGCGCGAAAGGAAGGTTAGGCGACCGCCGCGACGGACGCCGAGGCGATCAGGCGGCGGAGCGCCTGCTCGGCGTTGTGGGCGTGCTCGGTACGCTCGATGAAGCCGCCTCCGAGGACGCGCGCCATCGGCCCCTCGTCGGCGTAGAGCACGCAGGCCTGCCCCGGCGCGACGCCGGATTCGCCCTCGCCGAGATCGACGGCGAAGTGATCGCCGGCCGGCACCAGCCGCGCCGGCAGCGGCGGCCGCGTCGAGCGCACACGGGCGTAGACGTCGATGCCCTCGGCGGGAATTTCGGCGAGCGTCCCCTCGCCCAGCCAGTTCATCTGGCGAAGGTGAAGCCGGTGCGTCGCCAGCGCCTCGCGCGGACCGACGATCACCCGCCGTCCGGCCGGATCGAGGTGCACGACATAGAGCGGCTCGCCGGTGGCGACGCCGATGCCGCGCCGCTGGCCGATGGTGTAGTGGATAATGCCTTCGTGACGGCCGAGCACGCGGCCGTCGATGTGGACTATGTCGCCGCCCGCCGCCGCATCCGGGCGCAGCCGCTCGATCACGTCGGCGTACTTGCCGCTGGGCACGAAGCAGATGTCCTGGCTGTCGTGCTTGTCGGCGACCGTCAGCCCGAACTCGCGCGCCGCAGCGCGCGTTTCCGCCTTGGTCATGGTGCCGAGCGGGAAGCGCACGAAATCGAGCTGCGCCTGTGTCGTGGCGAAGAGGAAGTAGCTCTGGTCGCGCTCGGGATCGGCCGGCCGGTAGAGCGCGCGGTGATTGCCCGCCGCCTTCGACATGACGTAGTGGCCGGTGGCGAGCGCGGCGGCGCCGAGGTCCTTCGCCGTTCCGAGCAGGTCGGAGAACTTGACCGTCTGGTTGCAGGCGACGCAGGGCACCGGCGTCTCGCCGGCGATGTAGCTGTCGGCGAAGCCGTCGATCACGGCGCTGCGGAAGCGGCTCTCGTAGTCGAGGACGTAATGCGGAATGCCGAGCGTCTCGGCAACACGGCGCGCGTCCTGCACGTCTTGCCCGGCGCAGCAGGCGCCCTTGCGGTGCGTCGCCTCGCCATGATCGTAGAGCTGGAGCGTGATGCCGACGACGTCGTAGCCGGCGCGGCTGAGCAGCCCCGCCACGACGGAGGAATCGACGCCCCCCGACATCGCCACGACGACGCGCGTACGCTTCGGGTCGCCAGTGAGATCGAGATTAGGAAGCATCGGAACGGCGGTCAGCCCAGTTGAAACCGGGCGTGACTATAGGCGTGAAGCCAGCCGGTTCAAGGGCGCGGCGGCAGCTTGGCGCGGTTCCAATCTGCAGAAACGCAAGGATTTGACGGTCGCCGGCCTTGGCAGTTTTACGGCCCGAAAGCGGCAGAAACTAACGAACTCTTAGCGATTTGCTCGCGTTCGATTTAGCCGATTCTTAAGGCGGGAGACCTAGTGTCGTGCGCCTTGAAGGTCAGGTTGAGTACGAGAGTAAAATGACCGAACCAATGCGAGCGCGTGTGAAGTATGTCATCGGCCCCGATGGCAGTCCGCTGACTATTGCGGATCTTCCGCCGCGCAACACCAAGCGCTGGGTCATCCGCCGCAAGGCCGAAGTGGTCGCGGCGGTGCGTGGTGGCCTTTTGAGCCTCGAGGAAGCCTGCCAGCGCTATACGCTGACGGTCGAAGAATTCCTCTCCTGGCAGCAGTCGATCGACGCCCACGGCCTCGCCGGGCTGCGCACCACGCGCATCCAGCAGTATCGCCAGTAGCTCCCCACTAGAGCTGGAGCGCCTGCCCGCGCTCCGGCACCACCACCTTCGCCTTCGCCCCCTGCATCGCCGCGATGAACTTGTCCGGCGTCGCGTCGAGCAACCCGAACGTCCCGTAGTGGCAGGGCACCACCGTCTCGAAATCGAAGAACCGCGTGCAGGCCAGCGCCGCTTGCCGCGCGCCCATGGTGAACCGGTCGCCGATCGGCACCAGGCCGACCTTCGGCTGGTAGATTTCGCCGATCAGCTTCATGCCCTCGAAAATGCCGGTATCGCCCATGGCGAGCACCGTCTTCTCGTTCGGCGCCATGAAGACGACGCCGCCCGGGTTGCCAAGGTAGGTGCCGTCGTCGGCGGACGAGGAATGCCACGCCGGCACATAGCCGACGGTGAAGCCGCCGAGATGGAGTTCGCCGCCGTGGTTGAAGGGCGATGCGTTGGCGACGCCCTGCTGGCCGAGATAGCCGCACACCTCGGGATTGGCGACGAGCAGCGCGCCGGTCTCCTTGCAGATGTCCACCGTCGAGCCGACGTGGTCGCCGTGGCCGTGGGTGAGGATGACGTGCGTCGCGCCCTGGTAGGCGGCTTTGACATCGCCCTTGAAGGTGGGGTTGGTGAGAAACGGATCGAGCAGGATGACCGCGCCGGCGTAGTCCAGCCGGAAAGCCGAATGTCCGTACCAAGTGAGTTTCATGGCATGCGTCCCCTGTCAGGATTGTTTTGAGCGATAGTAGGGCGATGCCGGCCGCAAGGAATGACCTCCCGCTCGAAGAATTCGTGAAACGCCTGCCCGCCGAGGGCGCGCTCATGGGCCTCGACCTCGGCACGGTCACCATCGGGCTCGCGATCTCCGACGTCCGCCGGCAGATCGCGACGCCGCTCCGCACCATCCAGCGTACGCGCTTCACGGCCGACGCGCGCGACCTGATTGCCGAGACCACAAGCCAGCGCGTGGCGGGACTGGTGCTCGGCCTGCCGCTCAACATGGATGGCTCGGAAGGGCCGCGCGTCCAGGCGACGCGCGCCTTTGCCCGCAACCTCGCTGGGCTGACCGAGCTGCCGCTGCTGTTCTGGGACGAGCGGCTGTCGACCGCCGCCGTGACCCGCACGCTCATCGAGGCCGATACCAGCCGCAAGCGCCGCGATGAGGTCGTGGACAAGATGGCCGCCGCTTACATCCTGCAGGGCGCGCTCGACCGGATGGCGAAGCTCGCTTCCTAGCCGTCGGGGCAGAGGTAATTCACGAACGCCCGCGCGTCGAAACGCGAGTCGAGCATGCCGTACGTCGAGCGCCACGGCTTGCCGAGGCGCGTCTCGATGAAGGCGTCGGCGACCACCGAGGGGAAGCGGCGGCGAAGCGCCGCCGCGGCAACCGTCATCGCAAGCTGCTCGGTCAGGATGCGCGCCGAGCCTTCGTCGGCGAGCGCAACGGCAGTCGCGGCGCGGAGCACGTTGAGGGTCGATTTCGCCGTGCTGCCCAGTGCGTCCTCGATGTTGGCGAGCACGACCTCGAGCGGCTCGGAGCCCTTGCGCAGCACGCGCATCACTTCGAGCGCCATGACGTTGCCGCCGCCCTCGCCGAGCGACAGCCCGGGCGCGTCGCGATAGAGTCGCGGCAGGCGGCTCTCCTCGCTGTAGGCGTTGCCGCCCATCGCTTCCATCGCCTCGCCGATCATCGCGGGGCCGACCTTGGCGACCCAGTACTTGACCGCCGGCGTCATCAGCCGCGCGAAGCTCGCCTCCGCCGGATCGTCGGCGGCGCGGTCGTAGGATTCAGCGAGCCGGAAGGCGAGCGCCGCCGCGGCCACCGCATCGAGCGCCATGTCGGCGAGCACGCGCGTCATCAGCGGCTGTTCGATCAGCACGCCTCCGAACGCCTTGCGGTGGCGGGAGTGATGCACGGCTTCCGCCAGCGCGAGCCGCATGGCGCCGGCCGCGATGACGGACGCGTCGAGCCGGATCAGCGTCTGCATGTCGGCGATGGCGAGCGCGCCCTGCCCGGCCTCGCCGATCAGCCAGCCGGCGGCCTCGTCGAACTCGGCTTCGGCGATCGCCGCCGAGCGCCAGCCCAGCGTCTCCTTGAGGCGCATCAGGCGGATGCCGTTGAGCGTGCCGTCCTGGAGATAGCGCGGCACGAGGAAGCACGAGAGACCATCGACGGTCTGCGCCAGCACGAGATAGGCGTCGCTCGCCGGCGCGGTGAGGAACCACTTGTGGCCGGTGATCCGCCACAGCCCGTCGCTGGATTCGACCGCCGCCGTCGTGTTGGCGCTGAGATCGGCGCCGCCCTGCTTCTCGGTGAAGCCCGCGCCGATAAGCGCGCCGGCCTTCGCCGTCAGCGAGCGCTGGGCGGAATCGTACCGGCGCGTGCGGATGCGCGGCAGCCAGATGTCGGCGAGCTTCGGCGTCTGCGCGAGCGCCGCGACCGAGGCGTTGGTCAGCGTCATCGAGGCGAGATGGCCGACGTCGACTTCCGCCGCCATGTAGAGCCGCGCCGCGCGGGCAACCGCCCGCACGTCGGATTCCTCGCCCGCCGCGTCCCATACCGAGCACTGCAGGCCGGTGAGTACGCTCCGCCGCATGAGCGCGTGATAGGCAGGGTGAAACTCGAGCGAGTCGATGCGCACGCCGCTGGCATCGAAGGAGCGCAGCACCGGCCTTTCCTGGTTGGCGATGCGGCCGAGGTCGAAGGTCTCGGGCGCGCCCCACTGCGCGCCGTGCTCGAGCAACTGATCGACCACCGTCTGGGGCAGCCCTTCGACCAGCGCGCCCAGCGCCGGGTCGGAAGAGAACAGGTTGGTGCCGGCAAACGGCGGCGATTGGTTGAAGACGTCGTGCGTCGCTGCCGAAACCAAAGTGCCTCCTTCAACCGCAGGCGCTGGCTGGCGCCCGGCGATTCGCCTCACGCGGAGACTAACACGCGGGGGCTCCGCCCGCTTGCCGCCCCGCCCGACTCCGCCTATAGGCGTGGCTTTAATGAATGCGTTCGCGCCCCCGACGGCCCCCCTTTTGCAGCGGCCGTCCGGATTCGCGGGAGGCGCTCATGGCTGAGATGCCGGCGCTCCGCCACGTCACCTCGATCAACGACCTGACCAACGACGAGATCGAGCGGGTTTTCTCGCTCTCCGAATCCTACCTCGCCGAGCTTGGCGACCCGGTCATCCCCTACCGCATTGCCCGCGGCACCCAGAAGGCGCCGGGCCGCATCCTCGCCAGCCTGTTCTACGAGCCCAGCACCCGCACGCGCCTGTCCTTCGAGAGCGCCATGAGCCGCCTCGGCGGCCAGATCATCACCAGCGCCGATCCGGCGACGAGTTCGGTCGCCAAGGGCGAGACTCTCGCCGACACGGTCCGCGTTGTCTCCAACTACGCCGACGTGATCGTGCTCCGCCACCCGCGCGACGGCGCCGCCCGGCTCGCCGCCGAATACGCCTCGGTGCCGATCATCAATGGCGGCGACGGCGCCCACGAGCATCCCACCCAGACGCTCTGCGATCTCTTCACCCTCCAGCACGAGAACAAGCAGCTCCGCGACCTCAACGTCGCGGTCTCCGGCGATCTCCGCGGCAGCCGCACGATCCACTCGTTCGTCTATGCGCTGGCCCGCTTCGGCGCCAACATCATGCTGATGCCGGCCAAGGGCATGGAGCTGCCGGCGCACGTCGACCAGCGGCTGCGCGAGGAATTCGGCTGCCGCCCGGTGCCGCGCTCGAAATACCGCAAGGCGAATTCGGCGGTCGATGCGCTCTACGTCACGCCGGAGAAGCCGCACCAGCTGTCGCTCAACGTCGGCGTCGAGCCGGCGATCGACGTCGAGATCCGCAAGGGCATCGACGTCGTTTACGTCACACGCTTCCAGAAGGAGCGCTGGGCCGAGGCGAGTGCCGACTATCCGAAGATCGACGCCAAGTTCCTGAAGCAGTCGAAGTACGCCGGCACGCGCGTCCTCCATCCGCTGCCCCGCGTCGGCGAGCTCGACGTCGCGCTGGATAGCGACAGCCGCGCGGTCTACTTCCGCCAGGCCGCCTACGGCGTGCCGGTGCGCATGGCGCTGATCGACCTGCTGATCGGCAAGGAAGCGTCGCTGTCGCGCTACGCCGCCGGCTTCGCCCCACCGAGCCATCCGCTCTACGACCAGCGCCGCGATGCCGGCATCCGCTGCCCCAACCCGAACTGCATCACCAACGAGCCGCTGGAACAGGCATACGTCCGCAACCGGTTCTGGGCCTTGCCGTCGGCCGCCCCGCACAGCCAGCGCCTGCGCTGCATCTATTGCGAGGCCGATGCGGAGGCTGCCGTCGCCGGCAACACGCGGCGCCTCGACTTCGAGCCGGTGGCGGACGACTACGGCGGCGGCACGAAGCCGCTCCCGCCGCAACTCGTCTTCTTCCGCGCCGAAGCCGATGCCACCGCGGCGGGCTACCACCCGCGCGCGCCGCGGCGGCGGGCAGCCGCGGCGCGCTAGCCGGCGGCATGTTGCCGCCCACGCCGCCAGCGAATACCATCGCAGCCTTGTCACCGGGGGGACAGCGGCACATGGACGGAACCAGCATCGCGATCGATCTAGCCGCGCTTGTCGTCGGCTACCTGCTCGGCTCGATCCCGTTCGGCCTGATCCTGACGCGGCTCGCCGGCCTCGGCGACATCCGCGCCATCGGCTCCGGCAATATCGGCGCGACCAACGTCCTGCGCACCGGCAACAAGGCGATCGCCGCCGCAACGCTCATCGGCGACGGCCTCAAGGGCACCGTCGCGGTGGTCATCGGCCTGCTGCTCGCCGGCGAGACCGGCGGCATGATCGCCGGCCTCGCCGCTTTTCTCGGACACCTGTTCCCGGTGTGGATCGGCTTCCGCGGCGGCAAGGGCGTCGCCACCTACATCGGCATCATCGCCGGGCTGTGGTGGCCGGGCGCGATCTTCTTCGGCGTGGCGTGGATCGCGACCGCCTTCGCAACGCGCATCTCCTCGGCGGCCGCGCTCGCCGCGAGCCTCCTCACGCCGATCGTCGTGCTGATCTTCGCCGGCTGGCCGCTCGCCCTGTTCTTCGCGGTGCTGTCGCTCGTCCTGTGGTGGCGCCATGCCGAGAACATCCAGCGCCTGCTCGCCGGCACCGAATCGCGCATCGGCGCGAAGCGATGACGGCTGGAGATGGCATCGCCCTCAGCGACGCGCAGCGTCTGCAGTGGCTTCGCCTGATCCGCACGCCCAGCGTCGGCCCCGTCACATTCCGCGAACTCATCAATCATTTCGGCTCGGCCGCTGACGCGCTCGACGCCCTGCCGGATTTGTTGCGCCGAACGCGGCCGGGAGTTGCCGTCAGCAGCGCCGACGACGCGGAGCGCGAGATGGCGGCAGCCGCCAACGCCGGCGCCCGCTTCGTCGCGCTCGGCGAGGCCGGCTATCCGCAATGGCTGCGGACGATCGATGGCGCGCCGCCGCTGCTTGCCGTGAGGGGCGGCACCGACGCGCCGCAAAGGCCGGCGGTCGGTATCGTCGGTTCGCGCAACGCCTCGGTCGCCGGCCGCAAGATGGCCGCGCAGATCGCGGCCGGTCTCGGCAGCAATGGCTTCGTCATCGTGTCGGGGCTGGCGCGCGGCATCGACGCCGCCGCCCATTCCGCCGCCGTGGCGGCGGGTACGGTCGCGGTTTTCGCCGGCGGCCTCGACCGGCCCTATCCGCCGGAGAACGTCGCGCTCGCCGAGGAAATCGTCGCCGCCGGTGGTTGCCTGGTCAGCGAGATGCCCATGGGCCACGAGCCCCGCGCCAAGGATTTCCCCCGCCGCAATCGCCTCATCTCAGGAATGTCGCTGGCCGTGGTGATCGTCGAGGCGGCGCTGCGCTCGGGCTCGCTGATCACGGCGCGCCTCGCCGCCGAACAGGGACGACTGGTCTTCGCCGTGCCGGGCTCGCCGCTCGATCCGCGCGCCGGCGGCACCAACCGCCTGATCCGCGATGGCGCGACGATCGTGACGTCGCTGGAGGATATCGTCGCCGAACTCATGCCGATGCTCGGACGCCCGCCACCGTCCGCCGACGAGGCGCGCGAGCCGGACATCGCGGCCACGACAGACGCCAGCGACGACGAGCGCAGCCGCGTCATCGAGGCGCTTGGCCCGACGCCGGTCGAACTCGACGAGATCATCCGGTTCACGTCGGCGCGCCCGGCTGCCGTCCGGCTTGTCCTGATCGAGCTGGATCTGGCCGGCCGGCTGGAGCATCACCCCGGCGGGCGCGTATCGCTCGTCTCTTAGGGCTTATGGTCCGCTGGAGGAGCAGGCGGGTTGGTGCGGCCGCGCGTTTCCGCCGCTTCCTGCTCAACCATGGAAAGAAGGTATGCCAGAAACCCGAGACCGGCCTGGGATGCGAGGGTCCGCAGTTCCCGGGCGATCCCACCGATATACTCGGCGGTCTCCGCAGTGGTCGACTTGGGTTCGGACTTCACGATTTGCCGGTAGCCAGGTTGTATACCGTTGGAGGAACTGATACAACCTAAAGTAGTATTCAGGCAATCAGTATAACCTTAGCGAGCGCAGGGAATCAAGCGGCAGCCCATTGCGCCGGACGCCCGCGCCCCCATCTAACGGGATGACATCCGCCGCCAGCCGGACGTTTTCAGCGTCGCAAAGCCACCGGAACGGCGGTTTTGCTGGACATTTGACAGGGCACGGCGATTTCTGGAATGTCCCACCCCCGCTCGGCCGGGTACTTGCAGCCCCGAGCGGACGGACTCTCGGCAGCCATTCGTACGTCAGGCAGGGCTCGCCATTCCGGTCAGCCCAGCCTCTCAGCCATGCGGCGATAAATGAACCTCGTAATCGTAGAATCCCCCGCCAAGGCCAAGACGATCAATAAGTATCTGGGCCCGAGCTATCAGGTTCTGGCCTCCTACGGCCACGTCCGCGACCTCCCCTCCAAGAATGGCTCCGTCGATCCCGAGCACGACTTCGCCATGCTCTGGGAGGTCGACGATCGCGGCAGAAAGCACCTCGCCGACATCGCCACCGCCATGAAGGGCGCCGACCGCCTGATCCTGGCGACCGACCCGGATCGCGAGGGCGAAGCAATCTCGTGGCATGTGCTCGACGTGCTGAAGTCGCGCAAGGCCATCGGTGACAAGCCGGTCGAGCGCGTCGTCTTCAATGCCGTCACCCGCGAGGCGGTGCTGGAGGCAATGAAGCACCCGCGCGCCATCGACGAGCCGCTGGTCGACGCCTACCTCGCCCGCCGCGCGCTGGATTACCTCGTCGGCTTCACCCTTTCGCCGGTGCTGTGGCGCAAGCTCCCCGGCGCCCGTTCTGCCGGCCGCGTCCAGTCGGTGGCACTGCGTCTGGTCTGCGAGCGCGAGCTCGAGATCGAGGTGTTCAAGCCGCGCGAGTACTGGTCGATCGCGGTCACGCTGGAGCCGCCGAACGGCGGCCGCTTCGTTGCCCGCGTCGTCGGCTTCAACAGCGACAAGCTCGGCCGCCTCGATATTCCGGACGAAGCGACCGCGCGGCGCATCGAGAACGCGCTGAAGTCGGGCGACTACCGCGTCACCTCGATCGAGGCGAAGCCGGTCCGCCGCAACCCGCCGCCGCCTTTCACCACCTCGACGCTGCAGCAGGAGGCCTCGCGCAAGCTGGGCTTCGCCGCCAACCGCACCATGCAGGTGGCGCAGCGCCTCTACGAGGACGGCCTCATCACCTACATGCGAACCGACGGCGTGCAGTCGGCGCCGGAGGCGATCGCTGCTACCCGCGCCATGATCGCCAAGCGCTTCGGCGAGACGTACCTGCCGGAGAGCGCCCGCCTCTACCAGACCAAGGCCAAGAACGCGCAGGAAGCGCACGAGGCGATCCGCCCGACCGACCTTAACCGCGCCCCGGACGGCGAGACCCTCGAGCCCGATCAGCAGCGCCTCTACGACCTGATCTGGAAGCGCATGACCGCAAGCCAGATGGCCTCGGCGGAGCTCGAGCGCACCACGGTCGAGATCGCCGCCGGCGTCGGCCAGCCGGTGCGGCTTCGCGCCACCGGCCAGGTCGTCCGCTTCGACGGCTTCCTGACGCTCTACCAGGAAGGCAAGGACGAGGACACGCCCGCCCAGGCGCGTGGCGACGAAAGCGACGACGACGGCCGCCTGCCGCCGATGGAGCAAGGCGACCGCCTGGCCGAACACGGCGTCGCCGTCGACAAGCACTTCACCGAGCCG
>JBEHXS010000023.1:0-22795 GCA_048498575.1 Pseudomonadota bacterium | reverse complement strand
AACGTGGCGCGCCCGGCAAAGGTCTCGGCGGTGCTCTCCAATTCCTTCGGCTTCGGCGGGCAGAACGCCTGCCTGGTGATGACCGGCGAGCCGGCGTGATGCAGCCCGCGACGGCCAACCTCCCCCTTGAGGGGAGGTCGAAATTCGCGTCAGCGAATTTCGGGAGGGGGTATCCCCCTTTCCGTGCGTCGTACCCCCACCCGAAATCGGCTTTGCCGATTTCGACCTCCCCTCAAGGAGGAGGTTGGGTGCCTCTTTCGGCAAGGTTGTAGATGCGCGCGCTGCAGCTTACCGACAACCGCAGTCTCGCCGTCGTCGAGGTGCCGGAGCCGGCGGCGCCGAAGGCCGGCGAGGTGACGGTCAGGATCGGTGCGGTGGCGCTCAACCATATCGACGTGTGGGGCTGGCGCGGCATGGCTTTCGCCAAGCGCAAGCTGCCGATCGTCGTCGGCGCGGAAGCCGCGGGAACGATCGTCGCGGCGGGCGAAGGCGTGGCGCTGAAGCCCGGCCAGATCGTGGCGCTGTTCGGTGCCGAGACCTGCGGCCACTGCCGCGCCTGCCTCGAGGGCCGCGACAATTTCTGCGACAACGTCGCCGGCATTCGCGGATTCCACGTCGACGGACTGGCGCGCGAGAAAATCACGCTGCCGGCGCGGCTGGTGGTGCCGGCGCCGAAGGGCGTCTCGGTGATCGATGCGGCGTGCGCGCCGATCACCTACGGCACGCCCGAGCACATGCTGTTCGACAACGCGCACCTCGAAGCCGGACAGACCGTGCTGGTGCAGGCGGGCGGCTCGGGCATCGGCACCGCGGCGATCCAGCTCGCCAAGGCGGTCGGCGCCATCGTCATCACCACGGTCTCGACCGAGGCCAAGGCGGCGAAGGCGAAGGCGCTCGGCGCCGACCACGTCATCAACTACAAGGAAGACCGCTTCGAGGGGGTCGTGCGCAAGCTGACCGGCAAGCGCGGCGTCGACGTGGTGTTCGAGCACGTCGGGCCGGACACCTTCCAGCAGTCGGTGTTCTCGCTGAAGCGCGGCGGCATTCTCGTCACCTGCGGCTCGACGACGGGCGTGTCGAGCGAGATCAACCTGTTCCAGCTCTACCAGCGGCAGCTACGGCTGATCGGCTCGTTCGGCTGCAACATCGCCAACCTCGCGACCGTGCTGGGCAAGATGGCCGACGGGATCGCCAGGCCGGTGATCGACACGACGATCGCGCTAGCCGATATAAACGCGGCGCTGGCGCGACTGGAAGCGCGCGACGTGTTCGGCAAAATCATCGTGACGCTGTGAGCGATGAGCCCTCAAGGCGGGCGGAAAGCACGCGGACGCCGAAGCCAACGGTGCCGCAGCGGCGGAAGCTGACGCGGACGCCTTTCTTCCACCGGGTGAGCGCGGCGGTGCTGCGCGGCGGGATGGGGCTCGTCCACCGGCTCGGCCGCGAGCGGGCGACGCGCATGGTGAGCGGGCTGCTCAAGGCGATCGGGCCGCTTCTGCCCGAGCACCGCACGGCGAAGCGCAACATCGCTGCGGCATTCCCGGAAAAGACGGCGGCCGAGCGCGACGCGATCCTCGCCGGGACGTGGGACAACTTCGCCCGGGTGATCGCCGAATTCGTGTTCCTCGAGGAGGTGGCGGCGGAATTCGACCCCGGCAATATCGAGGACGGCAGGATAAGCGTCACGGGCTACGACCAGTTCCTGGCGCTCCGCGACGACGGCAAGCCGGCGATCATCGTGGCGGCGCATCTCGCCAACTGGGAGGTGCTCGGCGTGGTGGCGCAGAAATTCGGGCTGAAGACGGTGCTGCCGTTCCGCGCGCCGCGCAACATGCACCTCGCCGGCGACATGCTGGCGCAGCGCGAGGCGTTGATGGGGACTCTTGTCGACAGCGGGCGCGGCGCCTCGTTCGAGATCGCGGCGGCGCTCGACCGCGGCGAGCACCTCGGCATGCTGGTCGACCAGCGGCTCAACCGCGGCAGCATCGACGTGCCCTTCTTCGGGCGGCCGGCAAGGACCAATCCGCTACCGGCGAAACTTGCCCGGCACTACGAGTGCCCGGTGCACGGGGCGCGCGCCATACGGCGACCCGACGGCGGGCTGCACCTCGAACTGACGCCGCCGCTCGAGCTGCCGCGCGACAGCGAGGGGCGGATCGACGTCAACGCGACGACGGCGGCGATCAACCGGCTGGTCGAGGGCTGGGTGCGCGAGCACCCGGAACAGTGGTTCTGGCTGCACGACCGCTGGCGGCACTAGCTAGCGGCCGGCCTCGACGATGAGGCGGATGCCGAGCAGGCCGATGAGCGTGCCGGCGGCGCGATCGATCCACGTCTTGGCGCGGAGATAGACGGCGCGCGGGTGGGCCGACGAGAAGGCGAGCGCAACCAGCGCATACCAGGCGCTCTCCTGCACGAAGATGAGCGGCGGCAGCGCGAAATCGAACCAGGCCGGCGGGCTGGCCGGCATGAGCGCAGCGAAGACGGCGCCGAACACCGCGACGATCTTGGGGTTGGACAATTGCGTGGCGAGCGCGAGCGCGAAGGAGCGGCGCAGGTTGGCGCGCGGGGCGACGGCGCCCTCGACCGCGATCGGCTCGGCGGCATGGCGCCAGATCATGACGGCGAGGTAGACGAGGTAGAGCCCGCCCGCGATCTTCAGCAGCCAGTAGAGCCAGGCCGCCTCCGTCATCAGCGCGTGGAGGCCGACGACGGCAAGCGCCGCGAAGATAAAGGCGCCGGCACCCATGCCAAGCGCCGCCGCCAGGCCATCGGCGCGCGACTGGCTGACGGACGTGCGCACGATGAAGACGAAGCTCGGCCCCGGGCTGATGGCGCCGAGGAGAAGCGTGCCGAGAAGGGCAAAGAGCGTGGCGAGGGCAGACATGCGATCCGAATCCGGCGGCGGGTCAGGCCCATTCGCTTAGCGCGAATTTTCGCTTTCCTCGACCCGATTCGCGTGCCACTTTTGTTCTCATGCTGATGGATCATTCGGGACTGGTGCCGCCGGCCGACGGGCGGCAATCGACGCACGCGCTTTCGGTGGCGCGCGGCGTCGGACGGCTGATGCGTTCGCGCGGCTTTGCCGTGGTGAGCGAATTGCCGCTGGCGACAGGGCGGCGCGCCGACATCGTCGGGCTCGGCGGCAACGGCGACATCTGGATCGTGGAGATCAAATCGTCGGTGGAAGACTTCCGCGCCGACGAGAAATGGCCGGACTACCGCTTCTCGTGCGACCGGCTGTTCTTCGCCACCCACGCCGCGGTGCCGGCGGAGATTTTTCCGGATGACGCCGGGTTCATCCTCGCAGACCAGTTCGGGGCGGAGATGCTGCGCGAGGCGCCGGAGCACCGGCTGGCCGGCGCGACGCGGAAGGCGATGCTGGTGCGGTTCGCGCAAGCCGCGGCCCACCGGCTGCACGGGCTGATCGACCCGCAGGCGGGGATGGATTCGCTGGAGTAGACGCCGGAAAGGCACCCCCTCCCGAAATGGCTTCGCCATTTCGACCTCCCCTCAAGGGAGAGGTTAAGTGCGCCCTGTTAGCGCGGGGCGCGCTTGGCGAGGATGCGCTGGAGCGTGCGGCGGTGCATGTTGAGACGGCGGGCCGTCTCCGACACGTTGCGATCGCACATCTCGTAGACGCGCTGGATATGCTCCCAGCGGACGCGATCGGCCGACATCGGATTTTCCGGCAGCGGGGCGCGATCGCCGGGCTCGCGGGTCAGCGCGAAGTGGATCTCGTCGGCATCGGCAGGCTTGGCGAGGTAGTCGACGGCGCCGAGCTTCACCGCGGTGACGGCGGTGGCGATGTTGCCGTAGCCGGTGAGGACGACGACGCGCGAGTCGGGCCGGCGCTTGCGCACCTGCTCGATAACGTCGAGGCCGTTACCGTCTTCGAGGCGCATGTCGACGACGGCAAACGCCGGCGGCGAGGTCTCGGCCTTGCGCATGCCCTCGGCCACCGTATCGGCGGTGTCGACGGTGTAGCCGCGGGTTTCCATCGCGCGCGCAAGGCGCTGGAGGAATGCCTTGTCGTCATCAACAATAAGCAGGGACATGGGGCTCTCGGTTCCGGACATCGGGGCCTCGGATAAGCCGCGTGCGCCGTCGCTCCTCCGCTTAGACAGCGGCGCCGGGCTGGGCCTCGGGGGTAGGATCAGACAAGTTTATAGGGATTCGACCGGCCGACGCCAAGCTGTTCCGTCGCCAATGGTTTCCGCCCGGGGAGAACCGGGCTCATTCAGCCCGACGTCCATGTAGGGGCGCGGCCAGGCGATGCGGATCACGGCTCCCCGGCCGGGCGGGGCGCGATTGGCCAGATCGAGGACGGCGCCCGAGCGTTCGAGCAGGGTCTTGGCGATAAACAGGCCAAGACCAAGGCCGCCCGCCTCATGATCGCCAAGGCTTTCGCCGGTGGCGGCGTCGCGGCGGGTGGTGAGATAGGGCTCGCCGAGGCGGTCGATGATTGCGGCAGAGAAGCCCGGCCCGTCGTCGGCGATGGTGATCGCGACTTCATCGTCATTCCATTCGGTGCCGACGCTGACGACATTCTCGGCGAAATCGACCGCATTCTCGATGAGGTTAACGAGGCCCTGCACGATAGCCGGGTTGCGGCGGCCGACGGGCTCCGGCCCCTTGCCCCTGGGCGGGGCGACTTCGATCTTGACCAGAAAGGCGCGGTAACCCTCGACGACTTCCTCAACGAGGTGGGAGAGCGGCAGGCGGGCGAGATGGCGATCGACCTGCCCGGACATCGACGTCAGCCGACCGAGGATTTCGCGGCAGCGCTGCGACTGGCTACGGAGGAGCGCGATATCGTCGGCGTGGGGCGTGCCGGGCGGCATCTCGCGCTCCAACTCCTTGGCGACCAGCGCGATGGTGGCGAGCGGCGTGCCGAGCTCGTGCGCGGCCGCCGCGGCCAGGCCATCCAGCGCGTAGAGATGCTGCTCGCGCGCCAGGACCATCTCGGTAGCGTTCAGGGCCTTGGCGAGCTGGCGCGCTTCCTCGGCGACACGGAAGGCATAGACGCCGGTGAAGATGACGGCGGAAACGAGCGCGATCCACACGCCACCGATGTAAAGCAACGGGCGGCTCTCGGCCGGATACCACGGCAGATCGAGATGGCGGAGCGCGATGATGGTGGCGATCGCGATGACGAGGGAGCCGAGCAGGATGGTCGGCCGCGGCGCCAGTGCGGTGGCCGAGACAATGACCGGCGCGAGCAGCAGCATGGCGAACGGATTCTCGAGGCCGCCGGTGAGGAACAGCAGCGCGCCGAGCTGGAGCACGTCGTAGGCAAGCAGGACGAAGGCCGGCCACTGGCCGAGGCGGAGCGTCGCCGGGAAGCGGGCGCCAAGCGCGATATTGAGGCCCGCAGACAAGACGACGAGGAGCAGGCAGGACGTTACGGGCAGCGGAAAATCGAGGACGAAGCGGACGAAAATGACCGCCAGCGCCTGCCCGCCGACCGCGAGCCAGCGCAGGCGGATCAACGTTTCCAGCCTGAGGCTGCGGCTGGAGAAATCCGCCGCGGCGCGCGAGGTGGCGACGGTGTCGCTCATGGCGCGGACTCTACCACAGGCGGCGTCGCCGTGGCGGCATCGGCGACCAGCGAGACCAGCGCCGTACGCAGGCGATCGAGATCCTCAGGACGCGACAGGCGGTGATCGCCATCCTTGACGAGGGTGAGCACGACATCGTCGGAGGCGAGCCGCTCGACCAGTGAGGCGGCGTGGCGCCACGGCACTTCCTTGTCGGCAATGCCCTGGAGGATGACCACCGGGCAGCCGACCTCGATCAGCCGCTCGCCGAACAGGTGACGATCGCCGTCGTCGATCAGGGCCTTGCTGATGACGTAGGGCTCGTCGGAATAGGAACTGGGCTCGCGCACATAACCGTCGCGCTCCAGCGCGGCGCGGGCCTTCTTGGTCATGCGCTCCCACATCAGGGCGCGGGTCATGTCGAAGGCCGGTGCGATCAGGAGAAGGCCGGCGACGCGGCGCGACTGGCGCTCCATCTCGGCCAGGCGGAGCGCGAGCCAGCCGCCCATGGACGAGCCCACCAGAATCTGGCGACCGGAGGTTGCGGCAAAGACGGCCGCGGCCTCTTCCAGCCAGCGGGAAATCGTGCCCTCCGTGAAACTGCCGGCCGAGGCGCCGTGGCCGGAATAATCGAAGCGGGTCACCGCCAGGCCCTTTTCGGCGGCAAAGGCATCGACGGCAACGGCCTTGGAGCCCGCCATGTTGGACATAAACCCGCCTAGCCAGAACAGGCCGGGGGCGGCGCCGGGGCGGCGAAGCAGCGCAATCTCGCGGGCGGCGGAACTTTCGCCGACCACCAAGCGTTCGGCGATTGCCTCAGCCATGCACGATACCCATGTCACTCCCGGCCGCTGAGCGGTTGACTTCCCGCGCCGCTTGCCCGAATCCTCTCGCTCCCGTCATCCGCAGAAGGAGAAGACCACCATTCGCCGTCCGTTTAGAGCACCGCCCACCACCAAGGAAGGCCCCGCGATCAACGAGGACATTCGCGTCCCGCAAGTACAGTTGATCGACGACAAGGGTGACAACCACGGCACGGTGCCGACAGAGCGCGCCATCCAGCTTGCCCAGGAAGCCGGCATGGACCTCGTGGTGATTTCACCCAACCAGAGCCCGCCAGTCGCCAAGATTCTCGACTACGGGCGCTTCAAATACCAGGCACAGAAGAAGGCCACCGAGGCGCGCAAGCGCCAGAAGGTCATCGAGATCAAAGAGATCAAGATGCGGCCGAACATCGACGTGCACGACTACGAAGTGAAGATGCGGGCGATCAAGCGTTTCTTCGAGGAAGGCGACAAGGTGAAGCTGACGCTGCGCTTCCGCGGCCGCGAGATGGCGCACCTCGAGCTTGGCGCCAAGCTGCTCGACCGGGTCAAGGAAGACACGGCGCCGATCGCCAAGGTCGAGGCCGAGCCCAAGATGGAAGGCCGGCAGATGATGATGGTGCTGGCGCCGCGATAAGGGCGTCGACGCCTATCCGCTACCGATGAAGCCGGCGCCCCGCCGGCTTCTGCTTTTTTGAGGCAGGCCGCACGATGAAGCTCGCGCTGGTGCTGAACCGCAACGCCGGAACGCTGCGCGGCATGGACGCCGACGAGGCGGCGCGCGAGCTGACGGCAATTTTCTCCGACGCCGGGCACACGGTGACGACGACGCTCGCCGAGGGCGCCGGATTGATCGACGCGCTGAAGGCGGCGGCGAAAGCCAAAGGCACCGAGGTGCTGGTCGCCGGCGGCGGCGACGGCACGATCTCGGCCGCGGCGGGAATCGCGGTGGAGGCGAAAGTCGCGCTCGGCGTGCTGCCGCTCGGCACGATGAATCTTTTCGCGCGGTCGCTGGCGCTGCCAGCGGACATGAAGGAAGCGGCGACGGCGATCGCCGGCGGCGAGCTTCGCCCGGCCGACATCGGCAAGGCGAACGGGCGCATCTTCATCCACGTCGTATCGCTCGGGCTGCATCCGGCAATGGTGGCGGAGCGCGAGAAGCAGGAGCACGGCTCGCGCCTGACCAAGATGATGGGCAGCGTCGGCGCATGGGTGCGGGTGATCCGCAAGCCCCGGCGATTTCACCTGTCCATGGCCGCCGACGGACGGCGCATCGAGGCCGACACCATCGGCGCGGTGGTGAGCAACAACCCGCTGGGCAAGGGCCACCTGCCCTATGCCGACCGGCTCGACGGCGGCGTGCTCGGCCTCTACGTGACGACGGCGCGGACGCGGGGCGAAATCCTCCGCGTCACCGCCGGCGCGGCGTTCGGCGTGCTCGCGGAGAGCCCGCTGGTCGAGCATCGCGACACGGCGGCGGTCGACATCATCGTCGGCAACCCGCGCGGCGTGCCGGTGACCATCGACGGCGAACTCATCCGCCTGACGGGCAAACTCGCGATCGAGGCGGTGCCCGGCGGGCTGTCAGTGCTGGCGCCGCGGATCAATCCGTCTCAATCAGCGGCGTGACGTCGAGGCGACCGACGACGGTGCGGGGCGGCTGCGTCAGGACGTAGTGCACGGCGACCGCGATATCCTCGGCGCGCAGGATCTCCTGCTTGCGGATCTGACTGCGCTGCTCGGCGGGCGTAGCGTCATGCATGTCCGTGCCGACGGTGCCGGGCTGGATGAGCGACACCTTGATGTGTCGCCCGGCGACTTCGCGGCGGAAGGAATCGGCGAAGGCCTGCAGCCCCGCCTTGGCGGCGACGTAGACCGAACTGTGCGGGCCGCGCCTGTCGGCCGACACCGAACCGATGAAGACGATGTGGCCGCCGGCCTTCGACATGCGCTCGACGCCGGCCATGGTGCAGGCCAGTTGGCCGGTGAGATCGACCTCGAGGCCGTAGCGCCATTCGGCCTCGGCCATATCGACAAGGCCATCGACCGAGACGGCGGCGTTGTTGACCAGGAAATCGAGGCCGCCGAGGAAGCGATCGGACGCAGCGAAGGCAGCGGCGACGTCCCTCGCGCTGGCGATGTCGGCGACCGTGCCTTCGATCTCGCCGCCGGCCGAGCGGACGGCCGCCAGGGCATCATCCAGCTCCATGCGGTGGCGGCCGAAAGTGAAGACGCGGGCACCTTCGGAAGCGAGCAAACCGGCCACGGCCCGGCCGATGCCGGTGGTACCGCCGGTGACCATCACGCGCTTGCCGGTGAGACCGGTGACAGAGGTGTGAAACGAGGGCTGGTTCGGGGGGCGCGGCGGCGTATCATCCATGTCAGAAGAACCCCGCAGCAAAGCCAAGGTTCCGGCCGCCCTTGTGTGGGGAGGCCAGCGCCGCTATAAACCCGCGGTTTCGCGCCGCCCGGCCATGGAAGGGCATGCCGTGGCAGCGCATGACAGCTCCGAACCAAGGGAAGCAAAATGCCCAAGCTCAAGACCAAGAGCGGCGCCAAGAAGCGATTCAAGGTGACCGCCACCGGTAAAGTGAAGCACGCGCAACGCGGCAAGCGCCACATGATGATCCGGCGCACCGCCAAGCAAATCCGCAATCTTCGCGGGACCAAGGTGCTGTTCAAGACGGACGGCGACAATATCAGGAAGTATTTCCTGCCGAACGCCTGACAGCCCTAGAACCGAAGGAGAAACGCGATGGCTCGCGTGAAACGTGGCGTCACTTCGCACGCCAAGCACAAAAAAGTACTGAAGCGCGCCAAGGGCTTTTACGGCCGGCGCAAGAACACCATCCGCACCGCCAAGGCGGCGGTCGACAAGGCGGCGCAATACGCCTTCCGCGACCGCAAGAACCGCAAGCGGTCGTTCCGCGCCCTGTGGATCCAGCGCATCAACGCCGCGGTCCGCGAGCACGGCCTGACCTACGGCCGATTTATCAGCGGCCTCGGCAAGGCCGGGGTCGAAATCGACCGCAAGATCCTCGCCGAACTCGCCGTGAGCGAGCCGGCGTCGTTCAAGGCGCTGGTCGAGAAGGCAAACGGCGCTCTCGCTGCCTGATCTTTCTCGACGGCGTAACGTCCGGGCACCCGATCCAGGCGCCCGGACTGCAAGCCCGAGGAAGATCGCGCCAGTGCTGACATCCGCATGACTGCAGACCCGACCCGCCACCTCGATACCCTCGAGCAGGAAATCGTGGCGCGCATCGCCGCGGCCAGCGACGAGGCGACGCTGGAGGCCGAGCGCGTCGCCGCGCTGGGCAAGAAGGGCGTCATCTCCGAGCTCTTGAAGACGCTGGGCGCGATGCCGCCCGAGGCGCGCGGCGCCATGGGCTCGGCGCTGAACGGCCTCAAGGAACGGGTGGGCACGGCGCTCAACGCGCGCCGCGACCTGCTGAAGGAGGAGGCGGTGGCAAAAGCCATCGCCGCCGACACCGCCGACGTCACGCTGCCACTCCGCCCCTCGCCCACCGAAAGCGGGCGCATCCACCCGGTCAGCCAGGTAATCGACGAGATCACGGCGATCTTCACCGACCTCGGATTCGCCATCGCCGAAGGGCCGGACATCGAGACCGACTACTATAACTTCACGGCGCTCAACTTCCCGCCCGGGCACCCGGCGCGCGAGATGCACGACACGTTCTTCTTCGCGCCGAAGGGCGACAAGAACGAGCGGCTGCTGCTGCGGACGCACACCTCGCCGGTGCAGATCCGCACGATGGAAAAGCAGAAGCCGCCGATCCGCGTGATCATCCCGGGCCGCACCTACCGCATGGACTCCGACCAGACCCACACGCCGATGTTTCACCAGGTCGAGGGGCTGGTGATCGACCAGAAGAGCCACATCGGCCACCTCAAGTGGGTGCTCGAGGAATTCTGCAAGGCGTTCTTCGAGGTCGAGACGGTGCAGATGCGCTTCCGGCCGAGCTTCTTCCCGTTCACCGAGCCGTCGATGGAAGTCGACATCCGCTGCAGGCGCGTCGGCAACGAGATCCGCTTCGGCGAGGGCGACGACTGGCTCGAGATTCTCGGCTGCGGGATGGTGCATGCCAACGTGATCCGCGCCGCCGGCCACGACCCTGACAAGTACCAGGGCTTTGCCTGGGGCATGGGCATCGACCGCATCGCGATGCTCAAGTACGGCATGCCGGACCTGCGCGCCTTCTTCGAGGCGGACGTACGCTGGCTCACCCATTACGGCTTCCGCCCGCTCGACCTGCCAACGCTCGCCGGGGGCCTGTCGTCGTGAAATTCACGCTGGCCTGGCTGAAGGAACACCTCGACACGGACGCGGCCGTGGGCGCGATCGCCGACAAGCTCACCATGATCGGGCTCGAGGTCGAGAGCGTCGAGGACCGCGGCGCGAGCTTCGCCCCATTCAAGATCGCCAAGGTGATCTCGGCCGAGAAACACCCGAACGCCGACCGGCTGAGGGTGTGCAAGGTCGATGCCGGCGGTGGCACCCAGATACAGGTGGTGTGCGGCGCGCCTAACGCGCGGACCGGCATGATCGGCGTGTTCGCGCCGCCGGGTTCGCTCATTCCGGGAACCGGCGCCAAGCTCGAAAAGGGCGTCATCCGCGGCGTCGAATCGAACGGCATGTTGCTGTCGGAGCGCGAGCTCGGCCTCAGCGACAGCCACGACGGCATCATCGAGCTGCCCGCAAACGCGCCGGTCGGCCAGCCCTACGCCGCCTACGCCAACCTCAACGACCCGGTGATCGACATTTCGGTGACGCCGAACCGGCCGGATGCGCTCGGCGTCTCCGGCATCGCGCGCGACCTCGCCGCGGCCGGCGTCGGCAAGCTGATCGACCGCGCGCCGCAGCCGGTGAAGGGCAACGGCGCCTGCCCGGTGAAGGTGGTGCTGGAATTCGGCACGCTGCCCTCGCTCTGCCCGGCGTTCGGGCTCCGCCTCATCCGCGGGGTCAAGAACGGACCCTCGCCGGAATGGCTGCAGCGGCGGCTCCGCGCCATCGGGCTCCGCCCGATCAACGCGCTGGTCGATATCACCAACGTCATCACCTACGACCGCTGCCGGCCGCTCCACGTTTTCGACGCGGCGAAGATTTCCGGCAGCCTGGTCGTGCGGCGGAGCAAATTCACCGAATCGATCAAGGCGCTCGACGGCAAGACCTACAGCCTCGACCCCGACATCTGCGTGATCGCCGACCGCAACGGCGTGCAATCGATCGCCGGCATCATGGGCGGCGAGCAATCCGGCGTCAGCGAGATCACCACCGACGTGCTGGTGGAATCGGCGCTGTGGGAGCCGCTCAACATCGCTCATACCGGGCGCAAGCTCGGCATCAATTCCGACGCGCGCCATCGCTTCGAGCGCGGCGTCGACCCGGCCTTCATGATCCCGGGGCTGGAACTCGCGACGCGGCTGATCCTCGAAATCTGCGGCGGCAAGCCGACCGATATTCTATTGGCCGGCCAGGTGCCGGCGGCAAAGGCGGCGATCGACTTCCCGCTCGCCGAGGTGAAGCGGCTGGCCGGCATCGACGTGCCGACGGCGGAGGCCTCGCGCATTCTCGATGCGCTCGGCTTCACCAACAAGCCAGCGCGAAATGGCCTGTCGCTTTCGGTCAACGTGCCGACCTGGCGGCCCGACGCCGCCGGCAAGGCCGACATCGTCGAGGAGATCGTGCGCATCACCGGCGTCGACAAGGTGCCGTCGGTGCCGCTCGAACGGACGCCCGGCGCGGCCAAGCCGCTCCTGACGCCGATCCAGGTGCGTACGCGGCGTGCCAAGCGGGTGCTGGCAGCGCGGGGCATGGTCGAGGCGGTGACCTGGTCGTTCGTGGCGCACGGCCGCGCCCTCGCCTTCGGCGGCGGCGACAAGGCGCTGGTGCTCGCCAACCCGATCGCAGCCGAGATGTCGGACATGCGGCCGAGCTTGTTTGCCGGGCTGATCGAGGCGGTGCGGCGCAACGGCGACCGCGGCTACGCCGACCTCGCGCTGTTCGAGGTCGGGCAGATCTACCGCGGCGACCGGCCGGAAGACCAGTTCACCGCGGCAACGGGCGTGCGCAGCGGCACGGCGACGCCGGCCGGTGGCGGACGCCACTGGTCGGGTGCCGCGACCGCGGTCTCCGTGTTCGACGCCAAGGCCGATGCGCTGGCGCTGCTCGACGCGCTCGGCCTGACCTCCGACAAGGTGCAGATCACGGCGGACGCGCCGGTGTGGTTCCACCCCGGCCGCTCCGGCGTCATCCGGCAGGGCCCCAAGAACGTCATCGCGACCTTCGGCGAGTTCCATCCGAAGCTGCTGCAGGAGCTCGACGTGAAGGGGCCGCTTGCCGGCTTCGAGGCGATCCTCGAGACGATCCCGCTGCCCAAGGCGCGCGCCACCAAGACGAAGCCGCCGCTGACACTCTCCGACTTCCAGCCGGTGAAGCGCGACTTCGCCTTCGTCGTCGACCGGAACGTCGAGGCGGCGAAGATCATCCGCGCGGCGGAAGGCGCCGACAGGCAGCTCATCGCCACCGTCGCCGTGTTCGACGTGTTCGCCGGGGCGGCGATCGGCGCCGACAAGAAATCGGTAGCCATCGAAGTGACCTTGCAGCCGACCGAGCGGACGATGACCGATGAGGAGATCGAGGCGGTCGCGGCGAAGGTGGTTGCCGAAGTAACCAAGGCGACGGGCGCGACGCTTCGCGCCTGACAGCAGCCGATGATCGGCGCATTCCGCATCGAAGGACACGCCATCGTCTCGCGCGACGACCGCATTGCCGATTCCGGCGGCGCGATGCCGACGGGGCTGCGCAACGATGCCGACTGGCACAACTTCCAGACGGCGCTCGACGCGGCGGCGATCGTCGTGCTCGGCCGGCGCAGTCACGTGACGGCGCCGAACCCGGCCGGGCGGACGCGGCTCGTCGTTTCGTCGAGCGCCGACGGAATCGAACGGCGCCATGACGCGTGGTGGTGGAACCCGGCGCGGCTGACGGCGGCCGAGGCGCTGGCGCTGGCAGCCGCCGGAGGCGGCATGGCCGCGGTGGTCGGCGGGCGGGGCGTCTTCGACCTGTTCCTGGGGCTGGGCTTCGACGCCTTCCACCTGGCGCGCGCTGCACAGGTGGCGCTGCCCGGCGGCACCGCGGTGTTCTCGGACGTCGACAGCGGCCGCGCCGCCGGCGACGTGCTGGCGAAAGCGGGGCTGAAACCCGGAACGCAACGCGTGCTCGACGCCAACGCCGGTGTGACGCTTGTCACCTGGGCGGCGGCTTCAGCTTGATTCTTTACGACCACTGGACGGAGATTTGACGGCATGGAACCGCGCGACATCCTGAAGACGATCCCGTTCTTCTCCGAAGTGCTGACGCCCGACGAGCTCGAAGAGCTCGCGGTGCGCGCCTATTTCATCGAGTGGCCGAAGGGCGCCACGCCGATCGAGGAGGACGGGCCGGGCAAATCGATGTTCGTGATCGACTCCGGCGAGGCACTGGTGACCATCGCCGGCGAGACGCAGCCGATCGCGCGCCTCGGCAAGGGCGACATCGTCGGCGAGATGTCGCTGCTGACGGGCGCGCGGCGTTCGGCGACGGTGACCGCCGCCACCGACGTCGAGGCGATCGAGATCAACAAGGAGGCGCTGGCGCATGTGCTCAAGGCATCGCCGACGCTGGTCTACCGGTTCGCCGACCTGATTGACCGCCGCCAGCGGCACTTACACCGGCTGGCGGGGAGCAGCGCCTGGGGCATGCACAACCCGGGCAAGGCCGAGACGGCTAAGATGATCCGCGCCTTCTTCGGCAGCGCGATCTGAGGCTTCACCGCCTTGTGACCTGGCGTCGCCTTGCCGGGGGCGCGGCGCTCTGCCATCGCCTTCGGCAGGCGCGACACAAGGCAAGGGATATCATCACCGTGCACCGGTTCTTCCAACGGCTGGCCGTGCTCCGGCCGGAGTTCCTGTCGCTGCTCCGCATCGTGACGGCACTGCTCTATCTCGAGCACGCGACGCAGAAGCTGTTCCACTGGCCGTCGATGCAGGTGGCGGCGAGCGCGCATCCGCCGGGCGGCGGACCGCCAGCATGGTTCTGGTGGGTGGGCGTGCTCGAGCTCGTCGGCAGCCTGCTCCTGATCGTCGGGTGGTGGACGCGGCTCGCGGCGTTCGTCCTCTCCGGCGAGATGGCGGTGGCGTACTGGACGGCGCACGCGCCGCACTCGTTCTTCCCGCTGCTCAATTTCGGCGAGGCGGCGATCCTATTCTGCTTCGTGTTCCTTTATATCGCCGCGGCCGGCCCGGGGCCGTGGAGCATCGACGCGGCGCGGAAATCGGAGTGGGCGTAGGCGCCTAACTCTGAGGTCGAGCGCCCTCACCCCAACCCTCTCCCCTCCGGGGAGAGGGAGCTGCGGCAGCGCTTCCCGCGACTGGCAATTAGTGCGCCGCGTCCCAGTTGTCGCCGGCCTTGGCGTCGACCTGGAGCGGGACGGACAACTGCACCGCCGGGTGGGCGGCTTCCTCCATGACCGAACGGGCGATGGCCATGGTCTCCGCGACCTCGGATTCCGGCGCCTCGAAGACGAGCTCGTCGTGGACCTGGAGCAGCATCTTCGCCGACAGCCGGGCGGCGGCCAGCGCCGCCTCCATACGGATCATGGCGCGGCGGATGATATCGGCGGCGGTGCCCTGGATCGGGGCGTTGATCGAGGCGCGCTCGACGAAGGCGCGCTCGGACGGATTGGATGAGCGCGCCTGGGGGAAGTGAATCTTGCGGCCGAAGAGGGTGGAGACGAAGCCGCGCTCCTTCACCTCGGCGCGCATCTTGTCCATGTAGCCGCGGATGCCGGGGAAGCGCTCGAAGTAGCGCTTGATGTAGGCGCCGGCCTCATCGCGCGGGATGCCGAGCTGGTTGGCGAGACCGAAGGCCGAGATGCCGTAGATGATCCCGAAGTTGATCGCCTTGGCGCGGCGGCGAACCTCGGCCGGCATGCCCTTGACCGGGACCCCGAACATCTCAGAGGCGGTCATGGCATGAATGTCGAGGCCGTCGGCGAACGCCAGCTTGAGCTCGGGGACGTCGGCGACGTGCGCGACGATGCGCAGCTCGATCTGCGAATAATCGGCCGAGATCAGCTTCATGCCCTTCTCGGCGATGAAGGCAGTGCGGATGCGGCGGCCGTCCTCGGTGCGCACCGGAATGTTCTGCAGATTGGGATCCGACGACGACAGGCGGCCGGTGGTGGTCGAGGCCAGCGCGTAGGAGGTGTGGACGCGACCGGTCTCGGGATGGATGTAGCCGGGCAGGAGGTCGGTGTAAGTCGACTTCAGCTTGGAAAGCTGGCGCCACTCCAGAATCTTCGAGGCCAGCAGGTTGCCCTCGGCGGCGAGTTCATCGAGCACGTCGGCGCCGGTCGACCAGGCGCCGGTCTTGGTCTTCTTGCCGCCGGGCAGGTTGAACTTGCCGAACAGGATATCGCCGAGCTGCTTGGGCGAGCCGATGTTGAAGCTCTCGCCGGCGAGATTGAAAATCTCGTACTCGAGGCTGCCGAGCTTCTGCGAGAACTCGCCCGACATGCGCGACAGAATCTGGCGATCGACCTTGATGCCGCGGGCTTCCATGCGTGCCAGCACCGGGATCAGCGGGCGCTCCAGCGTCTCGTACACCGTCGCCATGTGCTCGGCGGCCAGCCGCGGCTTCAGCGCCGTCCACAGGCGGAGCGCGACATCGGCATCCTCGGCGGAATATTCGGTGGCGCGGTCGAGCCCGACGTAATCGAAGGTGACCTGCTTCGACCCGGAACCCGCGACATCCTTGAAGGCGATCGGCTTGTGGTTGAGGACGGCCTCGGACAACTCGTCCATCCCGGAGCCGCCCTTGCCGCCATCCAGCGAATAGGAAATCAGCATCGTGTCGTCGTACGGCGCGACGTCGATGCCGTGGCGCGAGAAGACGACGTAATCGTACTTGAGGTTCTGCGCGATCTTGATGACCGAGGGATCCTCGAGCAGCGGCTTCAGCTTCGACAGCGCCTCGGCGACCGGAATCTGGCCGCCGACGAGGCCGCCGCCGAGGAGATCGTTCTCGCCGCTCTTGTGGGCGAGCGGAACGTAGGCCGCCCTGCCCGGCGCCAGCGCCAGGCTGACGCCGGCAAGTTCCGCCTGCATGGGATCCAGCGAATTGGTCTCGGCGTCGATGGCAATGCGGCCGAGCGAACGGGCTTCCGCGATCCAGCGATCGAGCCCGGCGGCTGTCGTGACCGTCTCGTACTTCTTGTGATCGAAGGGCACGGCCGTGGCGGCGGCAGCGCCTTCCGCGACGCGCTTCGCCGGGCCGGGCGCGGCATCGCCGGCGCCGGCGCGCTTCTCGCCGGAATTGAAGTACGGCCGGTAGACGGGACGCGCCGGCACGGCCTCCTCGGTGACGTCGGCGCGATCCTTCTTCGCCGGGGCCGCCTGCGGTGCCTCGCCCGGCATGCCGGGAGCGACGGCATCGGCGTCGGTCTTCGTCGCCTCGGCGACGCGGCGGGTGAGCGCGGTGAACTCCATCGCCTTGCAGAAGGCGATGAGCAGCGGGCCATCGCGATCGCGCACGGCGAGATGCTCTATCGGAAATTCGAGCGGCACGTCGCGATCGAGGGTCACCAGCTTCTTCGACAGGCGGGCATTTCCGGCATGGGCGACGAGCGCTTCCCTGCGCTTCGGCTGCTTTATCTCGTCGACGCGCGCGAGCAGGCTTTCGAGATCGCCATAATCGCCGATGAGCTGGGCGGCGGTCTTGACGCCGATGCCGGGGACGCCCGGAACGTTATCGACGCTATCGCCGATGAGCGCCTGAACCTCGATGACCTTTTCCGGCGGGACACCGAATTTCTCAACCACCTCGGGAATGCCGATGCGCTTGTCCTTCATCGTGTCGAACATGGTCACGGTCGGCGAGACCAGCTGCATCAGGTCCTTGTCGGAGGAGACAATGGTGACGTCGGCGCCGGCGGCAGCGCCGAGGCGGGCATAGGTGGCGATGAGATCGTCGGCCTCGAAGCCGGGCTGCTCGATGGAGGCGACGTTGAAGGCGGCGACCGCCTTGCGAATGAGCGGGAACTGCGGCTTGAGGTCGTCGGGCGCCTCCGGCCGGTGTGCCTTGTAATCGGAATACATCTCGTTGCGGAACGTGTGTTCGGACTTGTCGAAGACGACGGCGAGATGGGTGGGCTTCACGCCGGCGGAGGCATCGACCAAGAGCTTCCACAGCATGTTGCAGAAGCCGGCGACGGCGCCGACGGGCATGCCGTCGGACTTCCGCGTCAGCGGCGGCAGGGCGTGGAAGGCGCGATAAACATAGCCGGAGCCATCGACCAGAAAGACATGGTCGCCGGGCTTCACCGGGCGGGCGTACGCGGGCGTTTCAGGCATGGCGCCAATATGGCGGCTGGCGGCGGCTTAAGGAAGGGCAGAGCGACGGGCGTCAACAGGGCGGGGGGCGGCGGCTAGGCCGCCTCGCCCACGATATCGCGCCGGGCGCGGTCGAGCTCCTCCGAATAGCGGCGGAGCGCATAAGACTCGGTGAGCAACCCCAGCACGTGGCTGTCGGCATCGAGCACGGCAAGCGCCTCGCCCTCGGCCGCGTCAAATGCCTTCATGGCGTCCTTGACGTTCATCTCCGGGGTGAGGAACTCCTTCCGGTGGTGGAGGAATTCGCCGATCGTGCGCGGGTCGTTTTCGCCAGGTGGAGCGGCAGCGTGAACCTCGCCGACCAGCGCGATGCCCTGGTAGCGACCGGCGGGATCGACGACGACGACGCGCTGGGTCGAGCCCAACGGAAAATCGCGCCGGAAGGCGGAGGCGCGCATATCGGCGAGCACGGTGCGCACATCGCGGCGCATGAGGCTGCCGACATTGAGGGCGCGGATGCGGCCGACATCGTGGGCGCTGCGGATGGTCTCGCCGCGGACATGCATGCGCCACGTGGTGAACGAGTAGCCGAACAATTCGCGCACCGTGATCGACGAGACGACCGCCGCGGCAAGCACGGCCAGCGTGATCGGCAGATCGCCAGTCGTCTCGAGAGCGAGGAACGCCATCGTGAGCGGACCGCCGACGATGGCGACCGCCATCGACGTCATGCCGACGATGGTGGCGACAAATGGATCGGGCGCTATCGCCGGCATAACGGCAATGAGCACGGCGGCGAACAGTTTGCCGGTGAGCGCGCCAAGATAGAGCGAAGCGAAGAAGAGGCCGCCGCGGAAGCCGGAGCCGAGGGAAACCGCAGAAGCGGCCGCCTTCATGACGATGAGCAGGACGAGCGGACCGATCATCGGCACCGTCGAATCGAGGATGAGGGTGAGCGCGCCGTGGCCCGAAGACAGGACGTGCGG
Organism: Pseudomonadota bacterium; assembly: GCA_048498575.1. GTDB lineage: Bacteria > Pseudomonadota > Alphaproteobacteria > Rhizobiales > Kaistiaceae > DASZQY01. The sequence continues at coordinate 4,054 of JBEHXS010000023.1, read as the reverse complement.
ATCGACGGTGGCGAGCGCGCCGACGACGACACCACCCAGAACAGGGCGGACGATCGCGGGGATGTGGGCACGCCGGAAGGCGGCCTCGGTCATGGTGACGCCGCGCATGATGACGATGCCAACGCCAGCGCAGACCAGCGCCAGAACGAGCAGCGCCGGCAAATCGGAGCTGTGGAAGATCGAAGCCCCGGTGGCCGTGACGGCATATGGCGTAACGCCGAAGGCGCGCGCGACCAGGGCGCCGGCAATCGAGGCGGTGAGGACCGGGGCGAGCGTCGCAGCGGTGTAGGTGCCGATAATCAGCTCAAAGCCGTAGAAGGCGCCGGTGAGTGGCGCGCCAAAGGCCGCCGCTATGGCCGACGCCGCGCCGCAGCCAACCATGGTGCGCATATCGGCGCGGCGCAGGCGAAACGCGATGCCGAGGCGCGAGGCAATGCCGGCAACGATCTGGGTGTACCCGGCCTCGAGGCCGACCGAGGCGCCAAAGCCGTTCGAGACGATCGTCTGGAAGGCGACAAGGATACTGTCGCGCATCGACATGCGGCCGCCGTGCAGCGCGTTGGCCTCGATGGGATCGATGGAGCGCGGAAACTTCGCGCGAGCGGCGGCAGCGGCAATGGTGGCGACGAGGAAGCCGCCGACCACCGGCACGACGAAGCCGGTGGAATTGGGCAATGCGTCGACGGCGCTGAGACGGCCACCGTCATCGATATTGAACAAGACCTGGTGGAGCACCTCGACGACGGCGTTGATGGCGACGACCGAGAGGCCAGCGATGACGCCGATGACGGCAGCGAGCACGACCAGCCAGACCTCGCGACCGCGCACCGCGGCGCGGAGCCGCTCGGGAATCGCCAGGCGCAGGCCGGCGAAGCCCTTGATGGCCGGAATCGTGGGTGTCTGCTCGGTTGCCACAGGATCTGATGCCCGGAGGACGGAACGGGGCCGGTGCGGGAACGGCGCGGCGGGAACGAGTTCCGGGCTGCGCATTATCCTCGTTCTAGTACCGAAGGGGCGTGAACGGAACGTGATGGAGCGGGGCAAGAAGTGCGCCGCGGTGTCACGGCCACGCCTCAGAAGGGGCGGCTAGGTCTCCGCGGCCAGCAGGCGAAAGGCGCCAAGCGCGAGCAGCGCGCCGGCGATCTGCGCCATGACAAAGGCCGGTACGTCGCCCAGCGCGATACCCGCAAACGTCGTGGTGAAGCCACGCGCCAGCGTGACGGCCGGATTGGCGAAACTAGTCGAGGACGTGAACCAGTATCCGGCGGTGATCACGAGGCCGACCAGCCACGGTACGGCGGCCGGGGCGTAGCGGACGCCGCCGAGCACGGTCAGCACCAGCGCGAAGGTCGCCACGACCTCGCCCAGCCAGATCGCCGGCCCGGCGCGCACGTGATCGCCAATCACCAGCGGCGCCAGATCAAACATCAGATGCGCAATCGCCGTGCCCGCGACGGCGCCCGCGCACTGCGCCAGGACATAAGGCAGCAGGGCCGCCCAAGCCAGTTGGCCGCGCAGCGCAAACACCAAACTGACCACCGGATTGAAGTGAGCACCCGATATCGGCGCGAAGATCGTGATGATGACGACCAGTATGGCGCCGGTTGGCAGCGTATCGCCCAGTAGCGCCAAGGCGGCGTTGCCGCCAGACAGGCGCTCAGCCATTACGCCGGCGCCCACGACCGTCGCCACCAGCAGCGCCGTTCCCAGCGCCTCGGCGACCAGTCGCCGACGCATCAGGCGGCCGAGTAGGTCTTGCGATCCGGCCGCGGCATCGCGCCGATGTTGTTCAGATGGGCTTGCAGAGACAGCTTGTCGAGTTTGCCGATGGGCAGGCTGGCGAACACCGAAATGCGATTGCTCAACATGCGGAAGGCATCGGCAAAGGCGAGCGCAATTTCGGCGTCCGTTCCAGTGGCTTTGGCCGGATCAGGCACGCCCCAGTGCGCCGTCATCGGCTGGCCCGGCCATACCGGGCAGCTTTCGGCGGCAGCGTCGTCGCAGACCGTGAAGACGAAATCCATCTTGGGCGCGCCGGGGACCGAAAACTCATCCCAGCTCTTGGAGCGGAAGCCGGCGGTCTCGAAGCCCGCATTCTTGAGCAGCTCAAGGGTCTGCGGATGGACGGCGCCGCGCGGATGGCTGCCGGCCGAATAGGCCTTGAAGCGGCCGTCGCCGAGCCGGTTCAGAATGGCTTCGGCGATGATCGAACGGGCGCTGTTACCGGTGCAGAGGAAGAGGACGTTGAGGGATTTTGTCTCGGCCATGACGGCTGGATATGCGGGGCATGTGACGTTGCTGTGACAGCGCGGAAGCCGAAGGATCTGCGCGCCGCTCAGCTCGCGGCAACCGCTGCGGGGCGGTGGCGGAGCTCGTCCAGCGACTGGCGGATAACCGCGACTGCGCCCTGCAGGGCCAAGCCGGCCATGACGAGGGCCACGATGAGATCGGGCCAGCCCGCGCGCGTGCCCAACACGCCGGCGGCGGCGGCGAGAACCGCAAGGTTGCCGAGCACGTCGTTGCGCGTGCAAATCCAGGCGGAGCGCATGTTGGAATCGCCGCTGCGATAGGCCCACAGCAACCCGAACGAGGCGGCGTTGGCAGCGAGGCCGGCGACGCCAACCGCGCTCATCGTGACGGCACTGGGCAGCGTGCCGGCGTAAGCATGCCAGACTACGGTGGCAATTACCCACAGGCCGAAGGCGCCCATGCTGAGCCCCTTGGCGAAGGCGGCACCGGCGCGATAGCGAATCGCCATGCCGATCACGAACAGGCTGATGCCGTAGTTGGCGGCGTCGCCCAGAAAATCGAGCGCGTCAGCCTGAAGCGAGGCGGAGCCGGCGGCAACGCCGGCGCCCACTTCAACCAGAAACATCGCGATGTTGATCGCGAGCACCGTCCACAGAACGCGGCGCACCGAACGGGACACCCCGGCGTCGTGGTGATCGTGATCGTGGTGATGGTGGTGGTCGCAGCAATCGGCGCTCACGGACGGCTCCTGGCATTCCCGGATTCGCCGCCTATAACTGCACCCTGTAGTCGCTACGGGGTCAAGACATGAAGCCACTGACGATCGGGCGGCTGGCGAACGCCACCGGCACCAAGATCGAAACCGTCCGCTACTACGAGAAGATCGGCCTGCTGCCTCGGCCGCTGCGCACGGCGGGCAACTACCGCAGCTATGGCGAGGAACATGTGCAGCGGCTGCGCTTCATCCGGCGCGGGCGCGACCTCGGATTCTCGATCGACGACGTGCGCGAGCTGCTGAGGCTCGCCGCCCACCGGGAACAGCCCTGCGACGACGTCGACGAGATAGCCGCGCGGCACCTCGCCGCGACCGAGCGCAAGATCGCCGCCCTGACGCGGCTCAAGCGCGAGCTCGGCACGACGCTGGCGTCGTGCCACGGCGGCCAGGTCGGCGAATGCCGGGTGATCCAGGCGCTGTCGCATGAGGGGAAGGCGCCGGCGCCCACTGCGCAATCGTGATCCGCCGCCGCAACCATCCGGCTTTCGCCGGACACCCGTTGCCGGGTCGCTTCGCCTTACGAACGCTTCCGGAAGACGCCTGTCGGTGAGCGGGACGTGCGTGAAGATACGGGAGGTTTGGGCGACGGGGATAAGTCTCTTTGAGTGTGAGCTGCGAAACGGACCGCTGCGCTCATTTCATTTTTGGGGCGTCGACTACCGTCCAGTCGCGTTCCGTTCCATCCCAGAAACCATCTCCATTTACGAATATTTCGAGATACTCCAACCGGTGCTGCTTGACCTTCGCATATGCCATCAGTCCGCTCGGAACGCCGCTCATTTCAACATACTTATATTCGTTACCAGACCCCATTAGCGCGTCCTCTTCGGGAAAGAGCGGAGTCTGCTCGAAGGACACGTAGCGACCACCACCCGTGTTATCTCGGCGCGCGACGCGTAGAGTCACCGGATCGGGAAATCCGCGGTCTTCGTTACGCTCGTAAATTCTATGAAGCAGCGCCGCTTCGAGTTTTGTCGGGGCGCCTCGCACGATTCCAAACATCGCCTGTTCACTCGTGGCGTAAGGCTG
>JBEHXS010000022.1:0-23557 GCA_048498575.1 Pseudomonadota bacterium | reverse complement strand
CAGCAACTCCCGGATCGTCACAAAATTCCCGAGCGACTTCGACATCTTCTCTCCCTCCACTTGGAGGAAGCCGTTGTGCAGCCAGTAGTTGGCCATCGTCGCCGTGCCGTGGGCGCAGCGCGATTGCGCGATCTCGTTCTCGTGGTGCGGAAAGATCAGATCGATGCCGCCGCCGTGGATGTCGAAGGTGTCGCCGAGCAGCGCGCCTGCCATCGCCGAGCACTCGATGTGCCAGCCGGGCCGGCCGTTCGACCACGGCGACGGCCACGCGGGCTCGCCCGCCTTCGACGGCTTCCACAGCACGAAGTCCATCGGGTCCTTCTTGTAGGGCGCGACCTCGACGCGCGCCCCGGCGATCATGTCGTCGAGCGTGCGGTTGGAGAGCTTGCCGTAGTCCGGCATCGACGGCACGTCGAACAGCACATGCCCCTCGGCGACGTAGGCGTGGCCGTTGTCGATCAGGTCGGCAATCATGCGGATCATGTCGGTCGGCGCGGCGCTCCGCTCGACGTACTCCGTCGCGCGCGGCTCGTGTGTCGGGCGCAGGCAACCCAGCGCATCGACGTCGGCATGGAACTGCGCGGCGGTCTTCTCGGTGACGGCGCGGATGGCGTCGTTCAACGGCAGGTCGGGATATTCCTCGGCGGCGCGGGCGTTGATCTTGTCGTCGACGTCCGTGATGTTGCGGACATAGGTGACGTGGGCTTCGCCATAGAGGTGGCGGAGCAGACGGAACAGCACGTCGAAGACGATCAGCGGACGGGCGTTGCCGATATGGGCAAAGTCGTAGACGGTCGGGCCGCAGACGTACATGCGTACGTTCTTCGGGTCGATCGGAACGAATTCGTCCTTCGTCCGCGTCAGCGTATTGTGGAGCCTGAGGCCCATGCCAAAACGTCCCTCGCCCGCCGGCCGGGCGATCGTCTCATCTTGGGAAAGGGTAAGAGAGGACGGCCTCAGCCAGCAGAGTTGCTAGCCGGTAATGATGATCCCGAAAATGCAAATCGCGTATGAACGCGTCGCAGCCGTCATGAGCGGTCCAATCGCCGATTTTGCCGCAAAAAGCAAGGCCGGGGGCAGATATGCCGCCGCGACGGCCCTCGTGGTCGCTACGCTGGTCGCCCCCTCGGCGCAATTCGCGGGCGCGGCGACCGCTCTCCACCTGCCGTTCCAGGCGCCGATCGAAAACGTCTTCACCAACTGGCTGCACGACGAGATCCGGCCGGAGGCCATCGCCGCCGGAGTCTCTCCCGAGGTGTTCGACAAGGCCACCGCCGGCATCAAGCCGGACTGGTCGTTGCCCGAAGTAACCCAGCCGGGCGGCCTTATCGCCCAGCCCGACTGGCAGGCCGAGTTCCGCAGTCCCGGCGCCTACTTCAACGAGAAGAATCTCGCGAGCCTCGCGGCGGCAGGCAAGCAGCAGCTATCGCAATGGTCGAAGACACTTGCCGCGATCGAGAAGCGCTACGGCGTGCCGAAGGAGATCATCGTCGCCATCTGGGCGCGCGAGACCGGCTTCGGCAGCGAGACCCTGTCGCGCGCGGCCATTCCGGTGCTCGCCACCGAAGCCTTTTCCGGCCTGCGCAAGGCGACCTTCCGCGTCGAGCTGATCGCGGCGCTCAAGATCGTCCAGACCGGCGAGGTCAGCGCCAACGACATGCGCTCCTCCAGCCTGGGCGCGCTCGGCCAGCCGCAGTTCCTGCCGTCGCAGTTCCTGAAATACGCCGTCGATTTCGACGGCGACGGCAAGCGCAACATCTGGAGCTCGGTGCCCGACAGCCTTGCCTCGATCGCGAACTTTCTGAAAGGCAGCGGATGGATCGCCAACCGGGCATGGGGCGTCGAGGCGAAAGTGCCGGCCTCCGTCGCCTGTTCGCTGGAAGGTCCAGAGCAGGGCAAGCCGCTCTCGGCATGGACGAAGCTCGGCGTCAGGACCTTCTCCGGACAGCCCCTGTCCGGGCCGCAGTCCGGGGCCGATTTCCTGCTTATGCCCGCCGGCCGCTACGGACCGGCCTTCATCGTCAGCCAGAATTTCTACACGCTGAAAAGCTACAACAATTCAGACCTTTACGCCCTCTTCGTCGGCAGCCTCGCCGATCGCATGGCCGGGCGCAGCGCCTTTTCCGCGCCGTGGTCGCCGGTCGGCCCCTTCACCCGCCAGACCGTCAAGACAATGCAAAATGCCCTTGTCGCTCAAGGGTTTGACGTGGGTAACGCCGACGGCTTCATCGGCTTCAAGACGCGCATCGCCGTCGGCCTCTGGCAGGCCAAGCACGGCGAACCCGCCACCTGTTTCCCAAACACCAGCGATATCAAGGCGATCCGCTGATACCTCCGCTGCGACACCCCGGACATTGCCGCCGTCCGGAATGTAATGTTATAACGTTTCGCGCGGTTGATATCCTTGAGGCTCCTGCCGATGAAACGTCTGCTCTTCGCCCTGGCGCTGACCGGCGCTCTCAGCGCTCCGGCCCTGGCGGCCGGCCAGATTCCAGTGGTCGCCGCCGAAAACTTCTACGGCGGAGTGGCCACCGCGATCGGCGGAACCCACGTCAGCGTCACGTCGATTCTTTCCAATCCCGACGAGGATCCGCACCTGTTCGAGGCCAGCCCCTCGGTCGCCCGCAACCTCGCCGCGGCGAAGCTCGTGATCTACAACGGCGCCGATTACGATCCGTGGGTAGCGCAATTGCTGGCCGCCAACAACGCGCCCGATCGCACCGCAATTGTTGCCGCCGATCTCACGGGCAAGAAGCCGGGCGACAATCCGCATCTCTGGTACGACCCGGCCACCATGCCGGCCGTGGCCGCGGCGATTGCGGCAAAGCTCGACGCGATCGATCCGGCCGACAGGGCCGATTTCGATGCCAACCTCGCGACACTCGACGCTTCGCTGCAGCAGGTGGCCGATAAGGTCGCTGCGATCAAAGCGAAGTACGCCGGCGCCGAGGTCACCGCGACCGAGCCGGTGTTCGGCTACATGGCGGCGGCACTCGGCCTCCAGATGCGGAACGAATCCTTTCAGCTTGCCGTGATGAACGACACCGAGCCCAGCGCACGCGATACCGCGGCGATGGAATCCGACCTCAAGAACGCCCGCGTGAAGGTCTTCTTCTACAACAGCCAGGTCACCGACCCGCTCACCGAACGGCTGCTGAAGTTCGCCAACGCCGCGCACGTACCGGTGGTCGGCGTCAGCGAGACCGAGCCGTCCGGCAAGACGTTTGCGGCGTGGATGCTGGATCAGCTGGACGCCACGGAGAAAGCGCTCGCAGGCCCGTCTACTTGAGCGCCGTCGCCTTCACCGACGTCACCCTGACGCTCGGCGGCAGGCCGATACTCGATCGCATTTCGCTCACTGTTCGTGAGGGCGAATTCATCGGCGTGCTCGGGCCGAACGGCGCCGGCAAGACGACGCTGATGCGGGCAGTCCTTGGGCTGCTGAAGCCAACGACCGGCGAGATTACCGTACTCGGCCGGCTGGCCGGTCGCGGCAATCCGGCGCTCGGCTATCTCCCGCAGGTGCGGACCACCCTGCCCGATCTGCGGCTGACCGGTCGTGAGTTCGTCGCCAGCGCGATCAATGGAACGCGTCTCGGACTGCCGATCCGTTCCCCCGCCGACAGGATCGTCCTGGACGAAGCTCTGGCTGCAGTCGGTGCAGAGGCCTTGGCGCGGCGCCCGATATCCGAGCTTTCCGGCGGCGAACGTCAGCGCCTGCTGTTCGCCCAGGCACTTCTCGGCAAGCCGAAGATCCTGCTTCTGGACGAACCGCTCATCAGTCTCGACCCACGACATCAGCAGGCGGTGGTGGAACTCGCCGCGCGCCTCTGCCGCGATATCGGAATCACGGTGCTGTTCAGCGCGCACGAGCTCAGCCAGCTTCTCGGCGCCATCGATCGGGTGCTGTACCTCGGCAGCGGCCAGGCCGCCCTCGGCACCGTGGACGAGGTCATCAACGCCCCCGTCCTGTCGCGGCTCTATGGCAGCCGCATCGAGGTGGTGCGGGCGGGCTCCCACATCTTCGTGCTGTCCGATTCCGGTCCGGTCGAGGGCGACGCTCACCTCCACGATGACCACCACGGCCATGGACATCCTTAGCTACGACTTCATGCGGACGGCCTTCGCGGCGAGCGGCGTTGTCGCGATCGTCGCCGGCTTGACCGGCGTGTTCCTGGTCGGACGTGGCCAGACCTTTGCGGGCCACGCGCTCTCGCATGTCGGCTTTGCCGGGGCCACCGCCGCTGGTCTCATCGGCGTGTCGCCGCTCGGCGGCATGATCGTGCTTACGGTGCTCGCGGGCGTCGGCATGGGCGTGCTCGGCGATCGCCTCAGCGAACGCGACGTCGCTATCGGCATCGTGCTGGCGCTGGCGCTGGGCTTCGGGCTGCTGTTTCTGCACTACTACACGTCGTTCGCGACGCAGGCGACGGCGCTGCTGTTCGGCAATGTGCTGGCCGTCGACGCCAGCACGCTCTGGTCGCTGGTGGCGCTGTCGGTCGTAACCTTGATCGCACTCGGCGCGATCAGCCGGCCGCTGCTCTTCGCGACACTCCAACCCGAGCTTGCCGAGGCGCGCGGCGTCCCAATGCGCCTGATCGGGACGGTCTTTCTGGCAATCGTGGCGCTCACGGTTTCCGCCTCGGTTCAGATTGTCGGCATTCTCCTCGTCTTCACTTTGATGGTGGGGCCTGCGGCCGCTGCGCAGCGCCTGACGGTGACCCTGTGGTCCGCGCTGGCCGTGTCGGTCGGCCTCGCGCTCGCCGAGGCCTGGCTCGGCATCGTCATTGCTTTCTATACCGACTGGCCGACCAGCTTCTGCATCACCGCGCTCAGCGCGCTCGTCTACTTCGCATCGATCGGAATGACGCGCCGCGTCGCCTGAGGCGGCACCAAGCGCCGGTCCGCGCTGCCCGTACTTGCTTTCGCGGCAAAAAGGCGCGAACCGTGACGGGGGGGTCCGGGTTATGTACGCGACGACGCTCAGCGTCGGGCGAGCCAAGGACCTGTGAATGCGGTTTTCGGGCTGGATTTCGTTGGCAGCCGCCGTCGCAGCCGCCGGTGTTGCCGGCGCCGCGCAGGCCGCTGACGTCTGCGTTGGCCTTGAGGCCGAGCTCGTCCAGATCGACCGCGGCAGCACCGGCCCCGATCCGCGCCAGCTCGATGCGCCCATCGCCAAGCTCCGCACCCAGCTCGACGACGCAACCCAGCAGGCGCGCAACGGCAACTGCATGGGCGGCTTCCTGTTCTTCAAGCCGACGCCGGATCCCCGCTGCGGCAAGGTCATTGCCACCATCGACAAGCTGCAGGCGAACCTCGATCAGTTGACGAGCCAGCAGGCGCAGCTCGAAAGCCAGAACGACCCGTTTGCCCTTTCGCGCCAGCGTCGCGATGTTCTCAGCCAGCTCGCCCAAAACAACTGCGGGCCGCAGTACACCGCCGACAGCCAGCATTCCGGCTTCGACAATTTCCTCGACGACCTGTTCGGCAACGCACGCATCGATTCGCTGGACCAGGGTCCATACTCGTCGACCGCCGGGACGTACCAGACGCTCTGCGTGCGCACCTGCGACGGCTTCTATTTCCCGATCAGTTTCGCCACCGTGCCCAGCCAGTTCTCAGCCGATGAGGCGACCTGCCAGTCCATGTGCCCGGGCGGACAGGCGGAGCTCTATACGCATCTCAATCCGGGCGAGGACGCCAGCCAGATGGTGTCCCTTGCCGGACAGCCCTACTCGGCCCTGCCGAACGCGTTTCGCTTCCAGAAGGAATACGACAAGACGTGCACCTGCCAGTCGGCCGGCGTCGCAGCGACGCAGGGCCCGATCCAGAACTTCGCCGACTTCGGCGCCGGCGGGCTGCAGCCATTCGACGCGGCCACTGCGGATACGGCTCCGGCGGTCCCCCTGCCGCATACACGCCCGGTGCCGGGCGAAGACCCCGAAACCATTGCAGACCGCGCCGGCGGCTTTGTGCCGCGGCCGCCCTCGTCTGTTACCAGCCAGGCCGCGACCGCCGGCCCCGACGTGCGGGTTGTCGGGCCGGAGTTTTACTACGGCCAATAGCGACCTAGTTCACAGTCGGGGCTTCCGTTGCGCTAACGGCTCTGCCAAAACCACGCCTTCCCGTCTCACGGAGTCGCTGCTGATGCTGTGGACCGCCTTTCCTGCCCGCCTGCCGCGATTGGCCGCCGCTGTTGCATTGCTTGGCGCGACCTTGGTGCTGGCAGCCTGCAGCGACACCAGCTCGCCCATGCCTTCGCTCGATCCGCCGAAGGTCATGTACGCAGCGATGACCGACGACGGGTTCAACATTCCGGCGATCAACACACGCAAGGTCGATCCGCAGTTCCTGCGCCAGGTGGTGGATACGCCTAGCTCGATCCCGGGCGACATCGGGGCGATCGTGGTCGATCCGGCCGACCGCTTCCTCTACCTCAACCTCGGTGGCGGCAAATCGATGCGCTACGGCATCGGTGTCGGCCGCGAGGGTTTCGCCTGGACCGGCACGGCAACGATCCGCTCCAAGCAGCATTGGCCGAAGTGGTTCCCGCCGGCGGACATGGTGGCGCGGGACCCGAAGACCCGCCCGTTCGCCAAGGGCATGGACGGCGGGCCGCACAATCCGCTCGGCGCCCGCGCCCTCTATCTCTGGCAGGGCGACGTCGACACGCTCTACCGTCTCCACGGCACCAACGATCCGTCGAGCATCGGCAAGGCCGTTTCGAGCGGCTGTATCCGGATGTTCGATCAGGACGTGATTGACCTCTACGAGCGTGCGCCGATCGGTACGGAGGTGATCGTGCTGCCGGTCCCAGGTGCGCTGCCTGCGATCCCGGCTCCGCCCACCGCGGCTGCCGATGGCGACGACACCGCGGCCAAGACCTAGCGCACGACCGTCAGCCGCGTGGCGGCGCGGGTAATGCCGGTGTAGAGCCAGCGAGCGCGATGCTCGCGGAACGCGAAGCTTTCGTCGAAGAGGACGATGCGGTCCCACTGCGACCCTTGCGCCTTGTGCACGGTGAGCACGTAGCCGAAATCGAACTCGTCCGACCGCTTGCGCTCCGCGAATGACAGCGCCTCCGCCGTGCCGTCGAAAAACGCCGGATTGATCGTGACCAGCGCCCGCGAGCGCCCGGCCTCCTCCTCGCCCGGCGTCAGCGCGTAACGCAGCAGGCCTTTGCGCGGCGCGCGCACCTCGGTCACGTTCCAGAGGCTGCCGTTGAGGAGGCCGCGCTTCCGGTTATTGCGCAGGCATACCAGCACGTCATCGGCCACGGGGACCGCGCCACCCCTATGCAGCAGCTCGCGGATGCGGCTGTTATAGGCGCGGCGGGTCGCGTTGCGGCCGACCAGAACCTGATCGGCGTCGAGCACTGCTTCCTGCTCGAGATCGCTGCGGGCGATGACGCGGCTGTCGCCGTAGGCCCCCTCCTCCAGCTTGCCGCCCTCGCGTACGACCATCGACATGCGGATGATGCCGTTCTCGGCGGCCTGGCGATGCACCTCGGTCAGCATCACATCCGGCTCGGCTGCGGTGAAATATCCGCCGCCCGCCACCGGTGGCAGCTGCGCCGGATCGCCGAGGACGAGGACCGGGCGGCCAAAGGAAAGCAGATCGACGCCGACATCCTCATCGACCATCGAGCATTCGTCGATGATGATGAGCCCGACCTTGCCGGCCTCGCTGTCGCGATTGAGGGCGAAGCTCGGGCCGTTCTCGTCCTCGCCGCGCGACCGATAGATCAGGCTGTGGATGGTGCCGGCGCCAACGCAGCCCTTGGTGCGCATGACGTGCGCCGCCTTGCCGGTGTAGGCGGCGAACGCCACGCCGCCGTCCGAACTCTCGGCAATGTGCTTGGCCAGCGTCGTCTTGCCGGTACCGGCATACCCGAACAGGCGGAAGACCTGCGGCTCGCCGGCCTTCAGCCAACGGCTGACGGCCGCCAGCGCGGCATCCTGTTGTGGCGACCACTGCATCGGACCTAGCCGCGATCGCGGAATTTGTTGGTGATCGGGTAGCGCCGGTCACGGCCGAAATTGCGCGTCGTGATCTTGACGCCCGGCGCTGCCTGCCGCCGCTTGTACTCGGCGATGTAGAGCAGCCGTTCGACCTTCTTCACCGTCGCTTCGTCGTAGCCGCGCGCCACCACGTCCTTCACGCGCATCTCGCCTTCGACCAGGCATTCGAGGATGTCGTCCAGCACTTCGTAGGGCGGCAGGGAATCCTGGTCGGTCTGGTTGGGCCGCAGCTCGGCGCTCGGCGCGCGCGTGATCACGTTCTCCGGGATCACGCCACCGCCCGGCCCCAGCGCATCCGTCGGGCGATTGGCGTTCCGCCAGCGCGCCAGCTCGTAGACCTCGGTTTTGTAGAGGTCCTTGATCGGGTTGAAGCCGCCGTTCATGTCGCCGTAGAGCGTGGCGTAACCGACCGACATCTCCGATTTGTTGCCGGTGGTCAGGACCATCGAGCCGAACTTGTTGGATATCGCCATCAGGATGGTGCCGCGCGAGCGCGACTGCAGGTTCTCCTCGGTGATATCGGCCGGCTTGCCGTCGAACACCGTCTTAAGCGCGGCGTTGAAGCCCTCGACCGGCGCCTCGATCGGCACAATGTCGTAGCGCACGCCAAGTCTCTCCGCGATCTCGGCCGCGTCGCTCAGGCTCTCATTCGAGGTGTAGCGGTAGGGCAGCATCACGCAGTGAACGCGCTCCGGCCCCAGCGCGTCGACCGCCATCGCCGCGACGACTGCGGAATCGATGCCGCCCGACAAGCCGAGGACGACCCCGGGGAAGCCGTTCTTATTGACGTAGTCGCGGAGGCCCGCGACGCAGGCGCGCCAGTCGGCTTCGGCGTGCTCGGGAAGGAGCGCCTTCGGCCCCTCCACGCAACGCCACGCCCCGCCGTCCATTTTCCAGGTCGTCACCGCCATGCCCGGCTCGAACTGCGCCATCTGGAACGCGAGGCTCCGGTCGGCGTGCAGCCCGAAAGAGCCGCCGTCGAACACCAGCTCGTCCTGCCCGCCGCACTGGTTCACGTAGATCAGCGGCAGGCCGGTCTCGACCACACGGGCGAGCGCGACCTGCTGGCGCACGCCCTCCTTGCCCTGGGCGTACGGCGAGCCGTTGGGGACGATCAGCATCTCGGCGCCGGTCTCGGCGAGGCACTCGCTGACCTGCTCGAACCAGATGTCCTCGCAGATCGGCAGGCCCAGTCTCATGCCGCGAAAGCCGACCGGGCCCGGCAGCGGACCGGCGGCGAACACGCGCAATTCGTCGAAGACGCCGTAGTTGGGCAGCTCCACCTTGAAGCGGAGGCCCTCGATGCGACCGCCGTCGAGCAGCGCCACGGCGTTGTAAACCCGTCCGCCCTCCGGCCACGGCGATCCAACGATAAGGCCAGGTCCGCCGTCCGCCGTATCGCGCGCCAGCGCTTCGACCGCCACGCGGCAGGCATCCTGAAACGCCGGCTTCAGCACCAGATCTTCCGGCGGGTAACCAGCCACGAACAGCTCGGACAGGACGAGCAGATCGGCGCCCGCCGCGGCGGCTTTGGCGCGGGCGTCGCGGGCCTTCGCCAGGTTGCCGTCGATGTCGCCGACGACCGAGTCGAGCTGTGCAACGGCTATCTTGACCTTATCTGTCAGGTTTGCTGCCATATCGGGGGTTTAACGCCGGCTTCGCATTCCGGCAACGCTACTCGGGGACGAGGCGATGCGCAGCGTAGCGAAGCGACGGCAGCTGCGGGATAGCTGGTACGCGGATCCCGCGTCGGCCAATCCGACCGCCATTGCCAGCCTGTTCGCGGAAGCCTTCGAGGTTCCCGCGGTCGATCCCGACGATGACTTCTTCCGGCTCGGCGGCGACTCGCTTCTTGCGGAGTCGCTCCTGACCGCCGTGGAGCGCGACCTCGGCGCGTTCCTCAGCGCGTCCGCGCTGCTCGACGCGCCGACGCCTCGCGGCCTTGCCGCTCTTATCGCCCGACAACTGCGCCATGGCGCGTCGCGTTGTCTCATTCCCATCCGACCCGAAGGCAAGGGACCGCCACTCTTCTGCCTGCACGGCATGAACGGCCATATCACATACGGTCAAAGCCTGGTGACGGTCTTCGGGATCGAGCGGCCGATCTTTGCCATCCGCGCCCGCGGCCTGCGGGCCGGAGAGAAGACCACGACATCGATCGAGGCGTGTGCCGCGGACTACATCCGCGAGATTCGCAAGGTGCGGCCAAATGGACCGTATCTTCTCATGGCGCCGTGCGGACCTTCGGTCATTGCTTACGAAATGGCCCAGCAACTGACGCGGGCTGGCGAAGAAGTGCCGGGCATCGCGCTCGCCGATCCGGCGGTCACCAACCACGCGGTCTGGCTTCATCAAACAGGGCTTGCCCGGAGCCTTATTCAGCATCGCGTCAACCGCGACCTAGGCCGTCTGCGACCGACCGGGACGCCAGCTCTTTCCGGCCCCGCCCGCGCCGAAGCCGTGCTGACGGCGCTGGGGAAGGCGGTTCTCACCTACACTCCGTCACCCTATGCCGGCCACATGCTCCTGCTCTACTCGCGCGAATGGAGCGCCGGGCTGCTCGATCCGCTGCGCGGCTTTCCGTCCTTGGTGCGCGATCTCCGCGCCGTCGAGGTCGCACCGACCCATCTCGATCTTCAAGCCGACTTCCGCAGCAGGCCGGCTGCCGCCATACGCGATTTCCTGCAGGAAGTGGCGCCGGTCTGACCAATGAACATCGGCGGCCTGATTGCGGACCATGCGGCCAGCCAACCGGACAAGACGGCGATCGAAAGCCGCGAAGGCACGATCACGTACGCCGCCTTCGACAGTACCGTCACGGCAATCGCGGCCTACCTCGTCGGCAGAGGCATCGTCGCCGGCGATCTCGTTGGCGTCCGGATGGGCGATACGCCGCTGCACCTGGCCGCGCTGGTCGCGGTAATCCGCCTCGGCGCGATCATCCTGCCGATCGACTGGCGCGCTGCAGCGCCCGAGGTTGAGAAGGCGCTCAGCCTGTTTCAGCCGCGTCTTCTCATTAGCGATCGCCTTGATGGCGGCGTTGCCGATGTCCCGGTCGTGCTTGCTGCCGAAGCGGAGCAAACGGCGGGGGGCCGGGCGCCGATCGCGGAGCTTGCGAACGCCCCGATGGCCCTATCGCTCACCTCAGGCACAACGGGACATCCAAAGGTGTTCCGCCTGACTCATGAGGCGTCCCATGCGCGCGTCATGCAATTCCGCGACAGCGGCCTCATTCTGCCCGGCGACCGGGTGCTCGGTCCGGTGCCGCTCGCCTATTCGGCTGGTCGCGAAATGGCGCTCGGCCTGCTGCTGCAGGGGGCGACGTTCCTGATGCTGCCGCCCATGTCGGCGGCGGTGGAACTCGTAAAGGCCGCCAACGAACGGAATGCCAGCGTCGTGCTCGTGTCGCCGAACACGACGCGCGCGCTCCTGGCGATCGCCGGCGCGGGTAGGGAAAAGCTGATACCGCGCCTGCGGCTTTATATTAACGCGACGGCGAAGGCGGACCCGGAGGAACGGCAACGTGTTCGCGAACGCGTCGCGCCGGCGGTCGCCGATATGTATGGGACAACCGGCGCCGGCCTGATCTCGATCGTGCGCGATGAGCCGGACGGCTCGTCACGCACCAGCGTCGGCCGGCCCGGCCCTGGCATCACCGTCGAAATCGCGGACGAAAATCTGCAGCCAGCCGCCACGGGAACGATCGGGCGGATACGCGTCCAGGGCCCAGGCGTCGTCACCGATTCAGCCGACGATGAGCCGCTTGCCGACGAGGGCGCCTATCGCGGCTGGTACTATCCCGGCGACATCGGAAGCATCGACGCCGAGGGATACCTGCATCTGCATGACCGCGCTGCCGACCTCATCAAGCACGGTGGCGTCATGATCTACGCCCAGGAAGTCGAGCAGGCGCTCCGAGCGCATCCGGCTGTCCTCGACGTAGCGGCCGTCGGCGTACCGTCGGCGATCGCCGGGCAGGATGTCGCGGCATTCGTCGTAGCGCGCACCGCGCTCGACCCGCACGAGCTGCGCGCGTTCGCGCGCGAGCGCCTGGCTGGCAACAAGGTCCCCGCCTACTTTCGGCTGGTGCCAGAGTTGCCGCGCAACGCCAACGGCAAGGTGCTGAAGGCCGAACTGGTCAAGGGCTGGAACCCGTAGGAGGGAAGCCCCGCGGGGTAGGCTCCGCCACCGGCGTCAGGCGCGAATCTCCTGCCGCTGGAAGCTGACGTAGGCAATGGTGAAGATCACCAGCATGATCGCCACCAGCCCGGCGAGCTGCGGCCAGATGAGCAAGGCGCTCTGCCCGAACGGCAATGGCGAGCCCATCAATGCGCCCTCGAGCTGGCTCATGAAGATGACGCCGAAGGACCGCGTGCCTGGATTGAGCAGGCCCTGGGTCATCTCGGCGTAGAGCGTGTTCGGCGAGATGCGCGAGATGCCCTCGCTCCAGTTGAGGTTCGCCACCTGGCTCATCGGATCCAGCGAGTCGACCGGCGAAATCCCATTGGCGAGGAGCGGCGTCAGCATCGGCCAGAAGATCGAGAACAGCAGCCACAGGGTGAGCGCCGCCAGCGCCGAGGTCGCCGACGAGCGGAAGATCGTCGAGAACAGCAGCGCCACCGCCAGCCAGACGCCGGCGTAAGCCAGCGATGCGATCAGGAACGAAACGCCGCGCAACACCTCCTCGCCGCTCGGCGGGAGACCGAGAAGCAGGATGCCGAGACCGGTCATCAGCAGCCAGAGCGTGATCAGGCAGATCGCGAGCACGATCAGTCCGCCGATGAACTTTCCGGTGAGCACGGCGTCGCGATAGATCGGCTGTGCCAGGATGCGGCTCATCGTGCGGCGCCCGTACTCGCCGTTGATCGAGTCGAAGGCCAGAGCGATCGACACCAGTGGCAGCAGGAAGCCGAGGAAGAAGACGAACGACGGGAGCGGGTCCTGCGAGGTCGTGAACAGCCGGAGGAACAGGAAAGGGTCTGACGCCACCGTGTTCTTGATCTGCCCGATCGCGCCGTAGATCGAACCTGCCGCGGTGAGCAGCACGAGCAGCATCACCAGATGCATGCGCACGCTGGTCAGGTGATCCGCGGCTTCTTTCAGGGCGATAGTCGAAACGCCGGTGAATGGCGAACCTTCACGCCGCATTGGCCACCTCCTTCCCGCTTTCCGCCTGCTCGAAATAGCGGACGTAGACTTCATCGAGGCCGGCCCGGCGAATTGCCATGTTGCGCAGGGCGCCGCCGGCGCCGATGACGGCCCGCGCGATCTCCGGCCGCAGATCCTGATGGGCATCGACGCGCGACACGGCCCCGCCAATCGGCGTGACCGCGACGATCCCTTCCACGCCGGCGAGCGCCGACTTGAGATCGACGCCCTCAGCCTCGACCTCCACCACATAGGCGCCGCCGATGACCTGCTTGGCGAGGTCGTTGACCGAGCCAACCAGCCCGATGCGGCCTTTGCGAAACAGGGCAACGCGGTCGCAAATGGATTGGACGAGGCCCAGCAGGTGCGACGACAGCAGGATGGTGATGCCATCGCGGCGGAGCTCGCCGATCAGCGTCAGCAGCTCCTGTGTCGCTTGCGGGTCGAGACCGTTAGTCGGCTCGTCGAGGATCGCGACCTCCGGCTGCTTGATCAGCACTTCGGCGAGGCCGAGGCGCTGGCGCATGCCGTGCGAGAAGGTCGAGGTGCGACGGGCGGCGACCGCGCCGAGCCCGACGCGCACCAGCGCCGCCTCGATGCGCTTGCGCGCCTCGCCCGACTCGAGCCCGGCCAGGCGGGCGCTGTAGGCGAGGTTTTCCCGCGCCGACAGGTGATCGTAGAAGCCGACCTGATCCGGCAGGTAGCCGACACGGCGCTTTACCTGCAACGGCTGGCGCAGCGGGTCATAACCCAGCACGCGCACCTGGCCGCCGGAGGGTTCGGTCAACCCGAGCAGCATGAGGATGGTCGTCGTCTTGCCCGAGCCGTTTGGTCCGAGAAGCCCGAACACCTCTCCCTTCTCGACGGCGAGATCGATACCGTCGACGGCAACCGACTTGCCGTAGCGCTTGGTCAGCCCGGCAGCCTCGATGACGACCGTGCTCATCGACGGCCGTACCGGGTAACCGCCGCCGCGAGCACGATCACTGCCGCGGCGATGATGCCGAGGCCGGCGATGCCCCACAGCGTCGAGGTCTCGACGGTGACGCGGAAGTTGGCGGTCGACGCGTTGCCGTCTGCGTTCGCGTTGACGCCGACCATGTAGTCGCCGGCGATGGAATTGTCGGGCGGCGTGATGTCAACCGAGACATCCAGATCCTGCCCGGGTGCAACCGCGTCGACGGTGGCAGGGTTGAAATCGACCTTCCAGCTCGGCGGCGGATCGGCGCTGAACTTCACGTTCTGGGCGGGAGCGCTGCCGGAATTGTGCAGCGTCAGCTTGAAGGTGCGCGCCTGGCCGGCGGTGGCATCACCCGAAAGACGGCCGTCGGGCGCGCTGAGATTGAGGTTCGGCTGGCCGGTGATGTCGACCAGCAACTGCGCCTGTCCCTGGACATCCGGCGTCGCCGCAGCAATGCCAACCGTGTACTGGCCGGCGGAAACATTCGTCGGCGGCTTCACGCTCACCTTGAAGGTGCTTGTCGCACCCGCCTTGATCGGCGCGCTGCTCAGCTCCTGCGACCCGTACTGCTCGGCGAACGTGACGTCAAAGCCGGCGGGCGCATTGGACAGCAGATTGTAGGTCTGGTCCGTGGTGCCGTCGTTCGTCACGTCTACGTCGAAATCAAACGACGAGGTCGGCGAGCCGCGGAGTGCCGGCAGCTTCGGCGTCACCTCGACCGCGGACGGCTTCGGCTGCGCGAGAACCAACGTCAGCGGCAGTGACAGCGTGTCGGCGTCGGCTTTGCCGGTGACCTGGAACTGGTAGGTGCCGAGCTTCGTGTCCTTTGCCGGGACAAGCTTAAGGGTCAGCGACTGATCGGAGTCCGTAGTGGCGTAGGCCGCCGCGACCGGATGGCCGCCGCCATCAATCTCATAGGTCCAGCCGTCGGGCAGGCCGGCGACCGACAGCTCGACGCGGCGCGGCGGCAGTCCCTTGTTCTGGATGGTAAGCGGCAGCTGAATGGTATCGCTGCCGAGGTTCTCGGTCAGCGCCGGATAGGACGTGGTGAGCCAGAGCCCCTGGAGCGTCTGCGGCGCGGCCGGCGGCGGCGGCGGGGCTACTACCGGCGCGGCGGCAGTGGCATCGGCCGACGTATCGGCCGTCTGAGCGAACGCCGCGGGGGCGAACACCAAAGCACCGGCGATCAGCACAATGCCAAGCGCAGTTCTGGAACCAAGCATGTCGGCTATCCTCATCGGGTCGAAAGGGGCGCAAGCGCCACCCCGCCGGATTCGGCAGCGGTGCCTTTCGCCCCCGAAAAGCGGCGGGAAAACTTGTGACAGATTGTGGCGGGTTTCTGGCGGTACGACCCGTTTGCGGATTAAACCTTCGTAAGGTTCGGCGTCAGATTCCGTGCCCGATCAGGCGCTTGCCGCGAGCGGCTTCCGCGCCGGATTGGCGCCGCGGCTGCGCTTGAGCAGCTCGGCGACGAGAAAAGAAGCTTCGATCGCCTGCTCGGCGTTGAGCCGCGGATCGCAGTAGGTGTGGTAGCGGTCGTGCAGGTCCATTTCGGTGATGGCGCGAGCGCCGCCGGTGCATTCGGTGACGTCCTTGCCGGTCATCTCGAGGTGGACGCCGCCGGCAAATGTCCCCTCCGCCTGATGGACGGCGAAGAACGAGCGCAGCTCCGACATGATGCGGTCGAACGGACGGGTCTTGTAGTCGTTGCCGGCCTTGATCGTGTTGCCGTGCATCGGGTCGCATGACCAGACGACGTTGCGCCCTTCCCGCTTCACGGCACGGACGAGCTTGGGCAACCCGTCGTCTACCTTGTCCGAACCGAAGCGCGCGATCAGCGTCAGCCGGCCCGGCTCGTCTTCCGGGTTGATGATGTCGATCAGGCGGATGAGATCGTCGGCCGCCAGCGAAGGCCCGCACTTCAGGCCGATCGGGTTCTTCACGCCGCGGACGTATTCGATGTGGGCATGGTCCGCCTGGCGCGTGCGATCGCCGACCCAGATCATATGGCCGGACGTCGCGTACCAGTCGCCGGTGGTGGAATCGACGCGCGTCAGCGCCTGCTCATAGCCGAGCAGCAGCGCCTCATGGCTGGTGTAGAAATCGGTGGTGCGCATCTCCGGATGCGATTCCGGGTCGATGCCGCAGGCGCGCATGAAGTCGAGCGCCTCGGTAATGCGGTTCGCCAGTTCCTCGTAGCGGGCCGATTGCGGGCTGTCCTTGACGAAGCCCAGCATCCAGCGATGCGCGTTCTCGAGGTTGGCGTAGCCGCCGGTGGCGAACGCGCGAATGAGATTGAGCGTCGCGGCCGACTGGCGATAGGCCTGCAACTGGCGATCGGGATCGGGAATACGCGCTTCCGGCGTGAAGGCGATATCGTTGACGATGTCGCCGCGGTAGCTCGGCAGGCTCACGCCACCCTGCGTCTCGATGTCCGACGAGCGTGGCTTGGCGAACTGGCCGGCGACGCGGCCGACCTTCACGACCGGCAGGGCGCCGGCGAAAGTGGTCACGACCGCCATCTGCAGGAAGACGCGGAAGAAGTCGCGGATGTTGTCGGCGGAATGCTCGGCGAAGCTTTCGGCGCAGTCGCCGCCCTGGAGCAGGAAGGCGCGGCCCGATGCCACCTCGCCCAGCGTCTTCTTCAGTTTCCGCGCCTCGCCCGCAAAGACCAGAGGGGGAAAGCCGGCAAGCTGCTTCTCGACCGCGGCAAGCTTCGCCGCATCGGGATAAACGGGGGACTGCTCGATCGGCTTCTGCCGCCAGCTATCCGGGCTCCAACGCGCTGCCATGGGCTTGTTCCACCACCAGAATTTGGCGGCGTTATACACACAAGCGGCACGGCGATGCCAGCCGCAGCTATCCCGCCCCAGCCGGTCCTTTTGCGTGTCGCAGGCGGTTTAAGGCCCGGCGAGGCGATAGTTGATGCCGACGACCGCCCACGCCACGCTTTGCGTGGCGTCGTAGTCGTACCAGCTGTTGCCATCGGTATACCGCGCCGGCCGGGTGCCGAAACCGGCGTAATCGTATTCGGCAAACGCCGACCATTGCGGCGCAAAGCGGAACTCGGCGCCAGCGCCAACGGTCCATCCGGCGACGCTTGCTGGCGCAATCTGGAGCACGGCTGAACTATCGTTCAGGTAAAGCTCGTCCAGCGTGCCGTTCAGCCATGCCGCGCCGCCCTTGGCGTAAACCAGCAAATTGGGTTGCCACAGATAACCGGCGCGCGCGGTCAGCGTGGCGAGAGAGGAAGCGTGGCTGCGCTCGCGATACGGATCCTCGCCGGGGTTGCCGATGTGGTCGCCGGAAATCGCCATCCAGTCGAACGACCCGGCGACACCGAGCACCACGTTGCCTGGCTGAAGATCGCATCCGCCCTGGACGCCGCCTGCCCCGCCGGTCGCGATATGCGAGCCCATGTTCAGCGGCGGATCTTCCTTGGTGTTTACCAGCGCCACTGACTGCCAGCCGTAAGCGCCGTTGCCGCCGATGTAGCAGCCGCTCCACAGCGGCGAAGCGGTGGCAGGCGCCGCTAGCCCCGCTAGGAGAAGTGCGCCAGCAAGCGCGATCGTTCTGGTCATGGTCGCCCCGATTCAATGCCAATACGTGCGGGGTAGAAGATGCCAGCCGTCGGAGTGCGCTGGCTTGGTCCACGGCGAAGTTGTCCTAGGACGCGGGCGAACTCGCGTTGTTTTTCAATGACCTGTGGCGCTCAGGTGACAGGAATCCGTTTGCCGTTCACGGCTCCGCGGCCTACACCAGCGATAGTTGCGGTGAACCACGGCGGGCGTTTCGGGCGATGCCGGAAATGGCTGAGGCGGACGAACTGAGGACGCTCCGTGTGTCGACGGACGGTCCGCGGCACGCGAGGCCTTGAGGCGTTCCTCGAGATATGGGGCCGCGAGATCCTGCGCATGGAGATGGAGCCGCTTGACGACCACCCGCTCGACGTCAATCTGACGCTCCGCGTCTTGCCCCGCTTCGCCATGGCGAGCGGCTCGCTATCACCCATGTGCAACCGCCACACCGACGCGCTCGTCGACAACGACGATCTCGTGCTGGTCCTGATCGAGCGCGGCTCAGGCGCGGTGCACCAGCATGGCCGCGCGGCGCACGTCGCAGAAGGCGAAGCGGTACTGACGGCGAATGGCGAGGGCGGGACCTTCGCCGGGCTGACGCCGACGCGGGTGGTCAATTTCCGGCTGAGCCGCTCGCTGCTCGCCGCGTATGTGAAGCAGCCCGACGATCGCGTTGCGCGACCGATCGCGCGTGACAGTCGCAGCCTTCGTCTGCTCGCCGGATATGCGCATGTGCTGAATGACCTTGGCGCCCTCGCCACCGCCGAACTTCGCCATACGGTCGCAATGCACATGCACGAGCTGGCGGGATTGGCGATCGCTGGCGACACAGTCGATGCCGCAACCCGTCCCGGCGTCAGGGCGGCGCGCCTTCGCGTCATCAAGTCAGAGGTCGTCGCCGATCCCGGCCGGCGCGATCTGACCGCGAGCGCGATTGCCGAGCGTCACGGCATCACGACGCGCTATCTCCACATGCTGTTCGCCGACGAGGGCAAGACGTTCTCGGAGTTCGTGCTGGAGCAGCGGCTGCAATATGCGCTCCGCGTTCTTGTCGATCCGAACGCGGCGCGGCAGAGTATCAGCGCCATCGCCTACGCCGCCGGGTTCGGCGATCTTTCCTACTTCAACCGCACGTTCCGCCGCCTGTTCGGCATGACACCCAGCGAGGCACGGCGGTCCGATTAGTCCCTACTCCGCCGCCTCGCGGCGGATGCGCTCCGAGGGCCGCCCAAGCGTCACGATTTCCTCGGCCAGCGTTGGGTGAAGGGCGGTGGTCGCGTCGAAATCCGCCTTGGTCGCGCCCATGCGGATTGCCACCGCCACCAGCTGCACCAGCTCGCTGGCGTTCGGTCCGACGAGATGGCAGCCGAGCACCCGGTCGGTCTCGGCGTCGACGATCAATTTGATCAGCATACGCTCGTCGCGTCCGGCGACGCGATTGGGCAGCGGCTTGAAGTTGGCCCGATAGATATCGAGCGACGGAAATTCCTTGCGCGCCGCCTCCTCGGTCATGCCGACCGAGCCGACCTCGGGTGTGCCGAAAACGGCGACCGGCACATTGTCGTAGTCGAGGGCCGTGGGGTTGCCGGCGAACACCGTCTCGACGAACGCCGCGCCTTCGCGGATGGCGATGGGCGTGAACTGCAGACGATTGGTGACGTCGCCGACCGCGTAGATGTTGGACACGCTGGTTTGCGAATAGCGATCGACGGAGATCGCGCCCCAGCGATCGACCGTGACGCCAGCCGCTGCCAGGCCGAGGCCATCCGTATTCGGCACGCGGCCTACGGCGAGCAGAACGATATCGGCCGCAATTTCCGCGCCCGACTTGGTAATCGCAAGAAGGCCGTCCGGCTGCTTGCGAATCTCCGAGAGTTCCTCGCTGAGGCTGATAGTCACGCCGCGCCGCTCCATGCCCGAGTGCAGCGCGTGGCGCGCCTCGGCATCGAAGCCGCGCAGGATTTCCGTGCCGCGATGCATCAGCGTGGTGTCGGCGCCGAGGGCCGTAAACACCGACGCGATCTCGATCGCCACGTAGCCGCCGCCGACAATCAGTGCGCGCTTCGGCAAGCGCGGCAGATGGAAGAATTCGTTGGAGGTGATGGCGAGCTCGATGCCGGGGACGCCCAGGTCGCGGCGCGGCTTGCCGCCCGTGGCGATGAGAACGAATGCCGCCGTGATATCGCGGTTCTCGGAGACCAGCGACACCGTGTGGGCGTCCTTCAGCACGGCGCGCGAATGGATGATCTCGGCGCCGGCCTTCTCGAGGTTGCGGATGTAGACGCTGGACAGCCAGGCGACATCGCCCTGAACGTTAGCGGCGAGCGTCGCCCAGTCGAAATGCAATCCGTCGACCCGCCAGCCGAAACCGACCGCATCCTCGAAGGCCTCGGCATAGTGGGAGGCGTGCACGAACAGCTTCTTCGGAACGCAGCCGCGCAGCACGCAGGTACCGCCGACACGATCCTCCTCGATAATGGCGACACGCTTGCCGAGTTCGGCGGCGCGGCGGGCGGCACGGACTCCCGCGGAGCCCGCGCCGATTACGGCGAGGTCGTAGTCGTAGGTCCGCGTCTCCGCCACGTTAGAAATCGACGCCGGCGGTCTTCAGCTCGCTATGCGATTGCTGAAGGAGCTCGTCGCCCAGCCGCTCCTGCCATTGGTTCACGACGTTGAGCGTATCGGTGTAAACCTGCCCTTCGAGATCGGCATACTTCTGGCCTGCCGGCGTCTTGAAGAACGCGTCGATCGTCTTCAATTCGTCCTCGCTGAACGCCTTCGCCCAAATCCGCGCAGCGTCGTTATCGAGGTCGACGCGGCGCGTCACCAGTTTCAGCGCCGCCGCCTGAACTGCGGCGATGATCTTGTCGCTGAGGTCGGGCCGCTGCGCGATCAAGCGGTTTTCCACCTGCACCGAGAGTTTCGGCAGGATCTGGTCGAAATCGCGGAGCGCCTTCGTGTTGTGAACGACGTCGAGGGCGGTCGCGAGCTGCGCCGGGCTGATCTCCTGCGCATTCGCCAGAAGAGGCGTCGCCAGGAATGCGACACCGAGCAAGCCGGCGAAGGCGAGTTTACGGAAGGCAATCATACGGGACGCTCCTTGGGGCGTTTTGAGACTGGATCAGGGTGAAAGCCATTCCACCCGGTCGCCGTCGGCGATGATGGCATTGCTCGCCAGGCGAATGAAGAGGCCGTGCTCAACAACGCCGACAATCTGCTTCAGGGCGGCGGCCAGCGTATCCGGGTCGGGAATGCGGCCAAAAGCGGCGTCATAAATGTGATTGCCGCCGTCGGTAACGTAGGGTCCGCTGTCGCCGGTGCGGAGCGCAACCTGGCCGGACAGGCCAAGCCGGCCGGCAACCCGCTCGATCGCGAGCCGGACCGAGGCACCGCCGAACGGGATGACCTCGATCGGCAGCGCAAAGGCGCCAAGCAGCTTCACGACCTTGGCGCCGTCGGCGACCACGATCATGCGCTTGGCGGCCGCGGCGACGATCTTCTCGCGGGTCAGCGCGCCGCCGCCGCCCTTGATGAGGCGGAGGCCCGGACCGACTTCGTCGGCGCCGTCGACGGCAAGATCGAGTGCCGGGGCTTCGTCGAGCGTCGTCAGCGGCACGCCGACCTCGCGCGCGAGGGCGGCGGTCTCCTTCGATGTCGGGACGCCGACCACTTTGAGGCCGGAGCCGTGGATGCGCTCGGCGAGAAAGCGCACGAAATACTCGGCGGTGCGCCCGCTGCCGAGGCCGAGCTTCATGCCGTCCGTCACTTCGCCGACGGCGGCGCGTGCCGCCGCCTGGCGGGAAGCGTCGCCGGCCGGATTCTTGTGGACGCTCACCGGTCGAGCCCGCCCATGAGCATGTACTTGACCTCGACGAACTCCTCGACGCCGTAGTGGGAGCCCTCGCGGCCGATGCCGGATTCCTTCATGCCGCCGAAGGGGGCGAGCTCGGTCGAGATGGCGCCCGAGTTGATGCCGATCATGCCGTAGTCGAGCCCCTCGCCGACGCGCCAGATGCGGCCGATGTCGCGGGCGTAGAAGTAGGCGGCGAGCCCGAACTCGGTGTCGTTGGCCAGCCGGATGGCCTCAGCCTCGTCGTGGAAGCGATAGAGGGGCGCCACCGGGCCGAAGGTCTCCTCGTGCGTGATCAGCATGTCGGCGCTGACGCCGGTCAGCACCGTCGGCTCGAAGAAGGTGCCGCCGAGCTTGTGACGATGGCCGCCGGCGGCGACCGTGGCGCCCTTGGCCACCGCGTCGGCGATGTGATGCTCGACCTTCTCCACCGCCGCCATGTTGATCAGCGGCCCCTGCACCACGCCGGCCTCGGTGCCGCGCCCGACCTTCAGCTGGCGCACGCCCTCCGTCAGCCTGGCGGCGAAGGCATCGTAGACACCGTCCTGGACGTAGATGCGGTTGGCGCAGATGCAGGTCTGCCCCATGTTGCGGAACTTCGAGAAGATCGCGCCTTCTACCGCCTGGTCGACATCGGCATCGTCGAAGACGATGAACGGCGCATTGCCGCCAAGCTCAAGCGCCACCTTCTTCACCGTCGACGCCGCCTGCCGCATGAGCAGCTTGCCGATCTCGGTCGAGCCGGTGAAGGCGATGCAGCCGACGAGCGGGCTCATCGTCAGCTCCTCGCCGATCGCCGAGGCCTTGCCGGTGATCAGGTTGAAGACGCCGGGCGGTATGCCGGCCCGTTCGGCCAATACAGCCAGCGCCAGCGCCGTCAGCGGCGTCTCGCCCGCCGGCTTACACACCACCGTGCAGCCAGCCGCCAGCGCCGGGGCGCACTTCCTCGTAATCATCGCCGCCGGGAAGTTCCACGGCGTGATCGCGCCGACCACCCCGATCGGCTGCTTGACCACGACGATGCGGGCATCCTCGCGATGGCTCTGGCTGACCTCGCCGTAGATGCGCTTGGCCTCCTCGCCGTTGAACTCGACGAACGAGGCGGCGTAGTCCACTTCGCCCAGGGCCTCGGCCAGCGGCTTGCCCTGCTCGCTGGTCATGATGAGCGCAATGTCGTCTCGGTTGGCGATGATCAGCTCGAACCACGCCCGCAGAATCTTCGCCCGCGCCTTGCCCGTCATCTTCGCCCAGCCGGGCAAAGCCGCATGCGCCTTGGCGATGGCGTCCCTGGCCTCGGCAGTGCCGAAATACGGCACCTTCGCCAAGACTTCGCCGGTCGCCGGATCGGTCACCGGTGTCGCCGGCTCCCCCAGCCATTGCCCGCCGACAAAGCATTGCTGACGCAGCAGCGTCGGGTCCTTGAGTTTCATGCTTGATCCAGCGTTTTCGCCCGCGGTCGCGGCTTGTTATCACCGGACGGCGGCGGAAGCCACGCCGGCGACATCCGCCCGGCTTTTCAGGTATTTAGGGCGTCCGATTCACCAATCGAGGGCTTGGCAATGCTCACCGATGTCTTGCTGGCGATAGCCCATCACCTGCTGGTCTTCGGCCTTCTCGGGATTCTCGTGACGGAGATGGTGACCGTCCGGCCGACCATGACGGCGAAGCACATTCGTTACGTCGCCGTGCTCGACATCGCATACGGCATCGACGCGGCGCTCATCGTCATCGTCGGCTTCAGCCGTGTGCACTTCGGCATAAAGGGGCCGGCGTTCTACGAAATGAACCCGATCTTTTGGGCGAAGATCGGCGCCTTCGTCATCCTCGGGCTGCTGTCCATTCCGCCAACCATGCAGATCATCCGTTGGCGACGCGCCGCCGCTGGCGACGCCACATTCGTGCCCGCGCCTGCCGAGGTGCGGACGGTGCGCCGCTTCATGCACTACGAAGGCATCGTGTACTTCACGATTCCCGTGTTCGCAGCGCTGATGGCGCGCGG
>JBEHXS010000021.1:0-25286 GCA_048498575.1 Pseudomonadota bacterium | reverse complement strand
CGATGCTCGACCAGCCACGTCGAGCAGTTCGGGCACTGGAAACGGTGGCCGCATTTGCGGCAGAGCGTGAGGGGCGCGTAGCCGCGGCGGTTGAGAAAGAGCAGTGACTGCTGCTTGTCTGCCAGCGTCTCACCAATGGCCGCGACCAGCGGCGGCGACAGGAAGCGCCCGCGCTCCGGCGGCGCGGCGCGCAGGTCGATGGCGGTGACGGTGGGGAGGACGGCCGCAGCGTAGCGATCGGGCAGGACGATGCGGGCATAGCGCCCGGCGTCGGCATTGACGCGCGACTCGACCGACGGCGTTGCCGAGGACAGCACGACCGGGAAGCCGCCGAGGTGCGCCCGGACCACGGCCATGTCGCGGGCGTTATAGATGGCGCCCTCCTCCTGCTTGTAGGCAAGGTCGTGCTCCTCATCGACGACGATGAGGCCGAGCTCCCTGAACGGCAGGAAGAGCGCCGAGCGCGCGCCGATGACGACGCGCACCGAGCCATCGGAGACGCCGCGCCAGACGCGCTCGCGCCCCTTCGGCGGCACGTCGGAGTGCCACTCGGCCGGCGCCACGCCGAAGCGGCGGGCGAAGCGCTGGAGGAACTCGACGGTGAGCGCGATCTCCGGCACCAGCACCAGCGCCTGCCGGCCGGCGCGGAGCGCCGCCGCGACAGCCTCGAAGTAGACCTCGGTCTTGCCCGAACCGGTGACGCCGTCGATGAGCGTCGCCGAATAGGCATGGCGCGCAACGGCCTCACGGAGCGACGCAGCACCCGCCTCCTGCGCCTCGGACAACTGCGGCAGGGTGTGATCCGGGTCCGGCACCGGCGGTGACGGTGCCGCCGGCATCATGACGACTTCGAGCGTGCCGGCATCGACCAGACCCTGGACGACGCCGGCGCCGACGCCGGCAGCCGCCGCAAGCTCGGACCTCGTCCACGTCGGGCCTTCGTCGTTGGCAATGGCAAGCACACGGGCACGCGCCGGGGTCATGCGCTGCGGCTCCGGTCCGGCCCGCCGCACGCCCGGCACCGGCGCCTCCGGCGCAAGCGCGCCGGGCGAGCGCAGCACCATGCGCAGCACCATGCCACGCGAGGTCAGCGTGTAATCCGCCACCCAATCGACGAAGGCGCGTATTTCCCTGGACAGCGGCGGCGCCTCGAAGACCTCCGCCACCGGCCTGAGCCGGTTGTGGCCGATCTCGGGATCGGGCGGATCGTCCCAGACCACGCCAAGCGATTCGCGCGTGCCCAGCGGCACTGCAACGATATCGCCGGGCTTGACGTTATCCTCGGCGCGGTAGGTGTAAGGGGCAGCCACCGCCACCGGGACCAGCACCGAGACTTTCTTGTCGCCGGCCACGGTTTTCTAACGAATCTCTCTTGTTCTGAGGGGCGCTGACGATGGCGCGGCTTTGGTCTAAAGGAAAGCCGGCCCGCCTGCCCCAAGTCTGCGTCAAGGCTCCCCCAGGCTTGCCGGCCCCCGATATAGGAAGCGCACCCATGAAATTCTTCATCGACGGCGCGGACGTGAACGAAATCCGCGAGCTCGCCGCGACCGGCATGGTCGACGGCGTTACCACCAATCCCACGCTGATCTCCAAGTCGGGGCGACCGATCAAGGAGGTGATCGCCGAGATCTGCGCGATCGTGCCCGGCCCGGTCTCCGCCGAGGTAACGGCCACCGATTACGACGGCATGATTACCCAGGCGGCGATTCTAAGCGCCATCGCCAAGAACGTGACGATCAAGGTGCCGCTGACCTGGGACGGCCTGCGCGCCTGCCGCACGCTTCGCCAGCAGGGCACAATGGTCAACGTCACGCTCTGCTTCGACGCCAACCAGGCGCTGCTCGCGGCCAAGGCCGATGCGACGTTCATCTCGCCGTTCGTCGGCCGCCTCGACGACATCGGCCACGACGGCATGGAGCTCGTGCGCGACATCCGCCTGATCTACGACAACTACGGCTTCAAGACCG
The DNA here is from genome assembly GCA_048498575.1 of Pseudomonadota bacterium. Lineage (GTDB taxonomy): Bacteria > Pseudomonadota > Alphaproteobacteria > Rhizobiales > Kaistiaceae > DASZQY01. Next base: position 23,319 of record JBEHXS010000021.1, on the reverse strand, counting down.
AGATACTCGCCGCTTCCATGCGCACGCCCCATCACGTCAAGCAGGCGGCGATGATCGGCGCCGACGTCGCGACCATGCCGGCGAGCCTGATCAAGAGCCTGACCAAGCACCCGCTGACCGACTCCGGCCTCGCCGGCTTCCTCGCCGACTGGAAGAAGACCGGGATGAAGATCGAGTAGCGGGGGAGTAGCTGTGTCGGTTATTCCCGCCCGCAAACGGCGACGGCAAGGGCATTAACCCGGCCTTCAGCGCCTGAGGCGCCGACTCGTGCCATGGCAGAGACGGAAATCCTGGTCAGCGCGGCACCCGACCTCGCCGACGCTCTCGCCCGCTGGCGCCGCCATCTCGGCGCCGAGCGGCGGCTGTCGCCGAAGACGCTGGAGGCCTATGGCCGTGACGCAGCGCAGTTCCTGACGTTCCTGACCCGCCATCTCGGCGCGCCACCCGCTCTCGCCGATTTCAAGGCGCTGGCGACGACCGACATCCGCGCCTTCATGGCGGCGCGGCGCAACGACGGCGCCTCTTCGCGCACGCTTGCCCGCGGCATTGCCGGCGTGCGCTCGCTGGTAACGTTCCTGGAACGCGAGGGCAGCGCCAACGGTGCCGCGCTCCGCGCCATCCGTCCCCCGCGCGCCAAGAAATCGCTGCCGAAGCCGCTGACGCCGGAAGCGGCGAAGATGATGGCCGATGCCGACGCCAGCCTAGAAGACGAGCCGTGGATCGCCGCCCGCGACGCTGCGGTGCTGGCGCTGCTTTACGGTGCGGGTCTCCGCATCTCCGAGGCGCTCGGCCTGACACTGGCGGAGGCGCCACTCAAGGAAGGCACAGCGCTCCGTGTCCGCGGCAAGGGCGGGAAGGAGCGCGTGGTGCCCGTGCTGCCGGCGGTATCGGCGGCAATCGCCGCATACCTTGCGATCTGTCCGTATGTCTCGCCCGGCGACGCGCCGCTTTTCGTCGGTGCCAAGGGCGGGCCGTTAAGCCCGCGCATCGTGCAGCGCGCCATGGCGAAGATGCGCGGCGCGCTCGGCCTGCCGGATACGGCGACGCCGCATGCGCTACGCCATTCCTTCGCGACGCACCTTCTCGCCGGCGGCGGCGACCTGCGCACGATCCAGGAATTGCTCGGCCACGCCAGCCTGTCGACGACGCAGGTCTATACGGCGGTGGACAGCGAACGGCTGATGGAAGCCTACCGCGCCGCCCACCCGCGGGCCTGAACCGCCGCGGCAGCGGCCGCCAGTCGGCTACGCCTTGCCGGCAATCGCGCGAAAGCGCGCCGCCGCAAGGTCGCTCATGCCGTCTGCCGGCGCCATGGAGGACGACGGCGCGGCCGCGAGCCGCCTGACCAGGATGAGCGCGCAGACGACGTAGAAGCACGCGCCGATCGTGTAGGTGAGCGCGATGCCGAACTCGATCGACAGCAGGATGCCGAGCACCGAAGCGAAGGTCGAGAGCACCCCATTGGTGCTCCAGAAGAACGGCAGCAGCGCGCCCTGGTGCCGCCACGCGCCGAGCCCCATCGGGAACATCATGCCCATGAAGAAGCCGGGCGGTGCGAGGAGCGCGATCGAGACGACAATGCGCATTTCGGTGGACTGACCGCGCGCCCAGCCACCGAGCGCGAGCGTCAACCAGCCGGTGATCAGAAGGGCGGCGAGGAGGCCGACGACCCGGAACGTCGCCGAAGCCAGCCGCGGCGGCGCCTCGCCGACGGTGGCACTGCCGAGACCGCTGGACAGCAAGAGCGTGAACAGCACGACTCCGAGGCCATAGACCGGATGGCCGAGCAGCACCATGAGGCGCTGCATCTGCGATATCTCGATGAGCATGAACGCCATGCCGATGGCGCCGAAGTAGCCGACGGGGGCGAGCAGCGTGCGCGCCGGCATGCGCCGCGCCAGGCGCACGAACGGGATGCCGACGTAGACGATGCAGGCGACGAAGGCGACGGCGACGAGCAGGAGCGTGACCGAAATTGCGGCGTGGCTGTCGGGACCGACGCCGTTCTTGCCGCGGATCGCGTCGCCCAGCCACTCCGAATAGAAGAAGAAGGGGTTGTCGTCGGTCGACGGCGTGATGTTCGCCGGCAGCGAATTGTAGTAGGCGGCGTCCGCCTTGCCGGCGACGATGGTCGAGCTGATGTCGTCGTAGGGAACGTCAGGGCCAAGCAGCACGGTGAAGCCCTGCGCCGCGAAGCGCGCCTTCGCCGCCTGCCACTCGGCATCGGTGAGCGCCGTCGGCCGGGTGATGACGGTGACGATCTTGCCGACGTTGAGCGCGACGATGTGGCGATCGAGCTCCGTCGACGGCACGCCGACGTTTTCGAGAGCCGCCGCGCCGATGGCGAGCAGCCGGTAGAACTCCTGCCGGTGACTGACCGGATCGAACCAGCGCGACACGGAGAGCACGCCGCCGGGATTGAGCGTGCGGTAGAAATCCTGCCACGCCTCGGTCGTGTAGAGCCGGTTCTCGGTGAGCGTCAGCCCGCCCGCCGCCGTCGCCGCCCAGGTGTCGATGAGCGAGATCTGGATGAGGTCGTAGCGCGCCGGCGACTGGTTGAGGTAGCTGCGCGCTTCCGCGTTGACCAGCTTGACGCCGGGCTGCCTGTCGAGGTGCCCCGAGAAATCGGCGAACTTGTCGGTGAGCACCTCGAAGATCGCCGGATTGATCTCGATGCCGGTGATATTCTTGGCGCCGAAATACATCGCCGACAGGATATCCCGCCCGCCACCGACGCCGACCACCGCGACGTCATGCGCCGGCTGCAGCAGATAGGCGGAATTGACGACGTCGTTGCCGAGGTAGGTGAGCCGGCCGACGTTGCCGTCGAACCCGGTGATCACCGTCGCCGCGTCGGCATCGATGTCGAGATACTTCTGGTCGACCTTCACATCGCTCGGACGCGAGAAACCCCAGCCGAACGGGCCGCTGCGCTGGTAGGGCGTGACGCGCACGCGCGAATAGGTGTTCCAGCGCTCGAACAGCGTCTGTGTCTGCGGCACGCCCTTCGCCCACAGGACGCCGATGTGGGCGGTGCCGGATGCCGCGAGCCCGGTGTGGACGATCGCCGCGGCGCCGAGCGCAACCGTGGTGGCGAGGCTGAACGCCATCGTCCGCCGGTCGCCGAGCCCACGCACCATGAAGGCGCCGGCGCCGGCCGAGAACGCCATGATCCACAGCGTCGCGCTCACCGGATCGACCAGCATCAGCGCCGCGATGACACCCAGACAGCCGATGGCAGCGCCCGACAGATCGGCCGCATAGAGCCAGCCGCCGGCACGCGGCAAGCGCGTCAGCAGCAGGGTGATGCAGACGCCGCTGGCGGTGAAGGGAATGATGAACAGCAGGGTGGAAAGCGGCGACGCCAAACCCAGCCACGCAGCGGGAACGAACGCCGGCAGCCACAGGAAGATGAGCGTCGCGCCGACGCCGCTAAGCGCGAACCACGTCGCGTGCCACGCAAACTCGGGCGCGACCCGCTCGGGCGCGAAGCGCTCCGGCTTGCGGTAGACCTTGATCGCGCCGCGCGTCAGCCCGAGCATGGCAAACGAAATCGCCGCGAACGCGAAGTGGTAGTAGAGGATGACGCTGAAGAAGCGCGTGATGAGGATCTGGTACGCGAGCGACGCGCAGGCGAGGATGAAGATGCCGGCATAGTGCCGCGCACCGATGCGTACGGACGCAGTGTCCAAGACGTGACCCCAAGCGTAGCGGTGACCCGCCGCCGATGCTGCTGGAAAGTCCCTAACGAACGATGAGGGCGGCGCGGACAATCCTGCCTGCGACGACGGGCCCGGCCGGCCGCCTTCCCTCGCTGCTTTGCCGGTGCTATGCCACCGCCCGCATGACCGCCACCCTCATCCTTCTCGGCCTTATTAGCACCGCGTCTCGCGCGGTCGGGCGGCGTCGCATTTAGACGAAAGCTCGACCGGCGCGCGGACGATCGCGCTGCCCGGTCCGGCATTCACAGGCGATCGTCCTTTCTGAGACCCCAGGATCGATCGCCTCCATGACTACCACCACGACCAATACGCCACCGCGTTCCCGCGGCTACACCGAGATCGGCTACGTCTTCGCGGCCGTCGGCGCCTTTCTCTTCGCGACCAAGGGCATCGCGATCAAGCTCGCCTACCAGGGCGACGTCGATGCCGCGACGCTGCTCGCCGCGCGCATGCTGCTGGCGGCGCCTATCTACGCCGTGATCGGCGGCTTTGCCGTACGCGACGGCCAGCGGGAGGGCACGCTGCCTTCGTTCGGCATGGCGGTGAAGGCGGCGCTGGTCGGCGCGCTTGGCTACTGGGTGGCGAGCTACACCGACTTTCTCGGGCTGGAATACATCTCGGCGCAGTTCGAGCGCCTGATCCTGTTCACCTACCCGCTGTTCGTCGTCCTGTTCGGCGCCGCCTTCTTCGGCCTCGCCGTGCGCTGGCGCGCCCTCGCCGCCTTCGGCGTCTCCTACCTCGGGCTGGCGGTGATCTTCATCGAGAAATCCGGCGATCCTGGCTCGCGCGTCGCGCTCGGCGCCGGGCTGGTACTGGTCTCCGCCGTCTGCTTCGCGCTCTACCAGCTTTTCGCCAAGGGGCTGATCGCCACCATGGGGCCGCGGCTCTTCACCTGCATCTCGATGATCGGCGCGGCGATTGGCTGCTTCGCCCAGTTTGCCGTGACGCATCCGCTCAGCGCGCTCACGCTGACGCCGCACATCTGGGAAATCTCGGTCTATCTCGCAATCGGCGCGACGGTGCTGCCGACCTTCTTCCAGAACGCCGCGCTGCATCGCATCTCGGCGCAGGCCAACTCGACCATCGCCACGCTCTCGCCGGTGATCACCGTCGTGCTCGCCGTGATCGTACTGGGCGAGCACCTGACGCTGACTGACGTCCTCGGCACCGCGATGGTGGTGGGTGGCGTCGGCTCCTTCACGCTCGCCGACCGGCGGCGCGCCCGCTAGGCGAGCTGGGCGACGACGGAGGCCACGACCTGGTCGAGCGGCGGCTCGACCGAGACGGTGATGGCGTGTTCGTCCGGCGTCGGGCGCTCGAGCGTGGCAAGCTGCGAATCGAGCAGGCTCGGCGGCATGAAGTGACCACGGCGGTGGCCGATGCGCTGACGCAGCGTTTCGAGCGACGCGTCGAGGAAGACGAAGGTGACGGCGCGGCCGGCACGCGCCGCGATGCGCTTGCGGTAGGCGCGCTTCAGCGCCGAGCAGGCAATGACGATGCCGCCGCTGCCGGCGTCGTGGATGGCGGTGCCAATGGCGTCCAGCCACGGCCAGCGGTCGGCATCCACCAGGGGGGTGCCGGCCGACATCTTGGCGATGTTGGCGGACGGATGGAATTCATCGGCGTCGCGGAACGGATAGCCGAGCTTAGCCGCGAGGTTCTCGCCGACGCTCGTCTTGCCGCTGCCGGCGACGCCCATGACGACGATGGCTGGGGCAAGGGAAGTCATGGGCGGCAGGCCTCGGATGTTAGCGCTTTCAGCGGCAGAAATCCGGCATTTTCACAGCCAAGTCAACCATACCGTTCCGATGGCGAGCGTTGCCAGCGCGACCGGCACCCCGGCGACCAGATAGCGCCGGAAGCTGATCTCGATCCCGGCCTTGCGCGCCTGCTCCACCACGATGAGGTTGGCGACCGAGCCGACGATGGTGAGGTTGCCGGCGAGTGTCGAGGCCATGGCGACGACGAGCCAGGCGTGGCCGGGGTCGGCGAGCGGCGCCACGAACGGGCGGAGCGCCAGCACCGCCGGCACGTTGGAGACCAACTGCGACAGCACGGCGGTGACCAGCGCCAGCACCGGGACGCTCGACAGATCGAGGCCGGCAATGGCGGCGATGGCGCGCGGGCCGAGCACCGCCTGCTCCAGCGCCGCGACGACGACGAACAGGCCGGTGAACATGACGAGCAGCGGCCAGTCGATCAGCGCGTAAACCTTCACCGGCTTCACCCGGCGCGTGAGAAGAAGATAAGCACCGCCGAGGACGGCAACCTCCGCTACCGGAGCCCCGGCGAAGAAGGCGACGATCATCGCCGCGAGCACCGCGACCGACTTCAGCACGAGCGGGCGATGATAGGTGACCTCGTGCGCCGGCTCGTGCGGCGGCAGCGCGGAGGAAAACTCGGCGCGGAAGAGGACCGCGATGAGCACGAACACGACTAGAAGCGAGGCGAGAGCGACCGGCGAGAGCGCCAGCGCAAAATGCGCGTAGGGCAGCTGTGACAGCGACCCGATGATCATGTTCTGCGGGTTGCCGGTGATGGTGGCGACGCTGCCGGCATTGGACGACATCGCCACCGCCAGGAGATAGGGCACCGGATCGCGCCGCATCCTGACCGCGACGTCGCAGACCAGGGGCGTCAGCGCGAGGCAGATTGCATCGTTGACGAGAAAGGCGGAGAGCACGCCGGTGACCGCGACGATGCCGGCGAGCAGCACGAACGGATGGCCGGCGTGGCGCGATACCCACGCCGTGACCAGACGGAAGAAGCCGGACAGGCGGAGATTGGCGACGACCACCATCATGCCGAGCAGGAGCGCAATGGTGGCGGCATCGATGGACGCGAAGGCCTCGGCCGGCGAGATCGCGCCGACGGCGACCATGAGCGCCGCGCCGAGCAGCGCCGCGCCGGCGCGGTCGAGCTGGAAGCCCGGCAGCCGCCCGACCGCCATGACGAAGTACGTGGCGAGGAAGATGACGACGGCCGCGACGGTGACGATCACGGCCGGCACCCTGCGCTAGATGTGGATGGCCTTCGTCCACGCGGCAAACGCCGCCTCTCGCACCGATTCCGACAGCGTCGGATGGGCGTGGGTGGTGCGCGCCAGATCTTCCGCCGCACCGGCGAATTCCATGAGCACGGCGATCTCGGCAATGAGCTCCCCGGCGAACGGTCCGATGATGTGGCCGCCGAGCACACGATCGGTGGCGGCATCAGCGAGGATCTTCACGAAGCCTTCCTTCTCGCCCATCGCGCGCGCCCGGCCATTGGCCGAGAACGGGAACTTGCCGGCGCGGTATTCGATGCCGGCCGCCTTGAGTTCCTCCTCGGTCTGCCCGACCGAAGCGATCTCCGGCGAGGTATAGACGACGGCCGGGATGACGCCGTAGTTCACATGGCCGGCCTGCCCGGCGACGATCTCGGCGACGGCAATGCCTTCGTCTTCCGCCTTGTGCGCCAGCATCGGCCCGCGAATGGCATCGCCAATGGCGTAGATGCCGGGAACGTTGGTCTGGAAGTGCTCGTCGACGGCGACGCGCCCGCGCTCGTCGCGCTGGATGCCAACGGCCTCCAGTCCGAGACCGGCGGTGTAGGCGCGGCGGCCGACGGCGACCAGCACCACATCGGCATCGAGCGTCTCGGCAGGGCCGCCAGCGGCCGGTGAAACGGCGACCTTCAGCGTCTTGCCCTTCTTCTCGACGCCGTCGACCTTGCTCGACAGGCGAAACGCGATGCCCTGGCGATTGAGGATGCGCTGCGTCTGCTTGGCAACGTCGCCGTCCATGCCGGGCAGGATGCGGTCGAGGTATTCGACCACCGTGACCTCGGAACCGAGGCGGCGCCATACCGAGCCGAGCTCCAACCCGATGACGCCGGCACCGATGACGATGAGCCGGCCGGGAACCGCCGCGAGGGAGAGCGCGCCGGTGGACGTGACGACGCGCTGCTCGTCGATCTCGACGCCCTTGAGCGGAGACGATTCCGAGCCCGTGGCGATGACGATGACCCTGGCGTCGAGCGTCTGCGCGGAGCCGTCGCCGGCAGTCACCGTGACCTTGCCCGGGGCGGCGATCGAGCCGACGCCGGTGTAGGTGTCGATCTTGTTCTTCTTGAACAGGAAGGCGACGCCCGACGTGTTGGCCTCGACCACGGCGTCCTTGTGGCCCTGCATCGCCTTGAGGTTCAGCTTCGGCGTGACGTCGATGCCGAAGCTTTCGAAGCGGTGCCCGGCCTGCTCGAACATCTCGGAGGTATGGAGCAGCGCCTTCGACGGGATGCAGCCGATGTTGAGGCAGGTGCCGCCGAAGGTCGGCATCTTCTCGACGACCGCCGTCTTCAGCCCGAGCTGGGCCGCCTTGATCGCCGCGACGTAGCCGCCGGGGCCGGAGCCGATCACCAGAAAATCGTAAGGGGAAGCCAAGGGGAGCACCTCGGACAAGTCAGGAGTGGCCGGCGAAGACATAGCGGCTCCGCCAGCGCCTGTCAGCGCCCTTCCCGCATGGCTGGTCTTCCTCGAGGTGAGGCGGCAGGATACGCGCCATGAAACGTGCGGCCCTGTTGTTCCTCCTCTGCGCCGTGCTGGTGGCGACGCCGGCCTTCGCGCGCGGGCCATTGGCCTGCATCGCGGCCAGCGACCCGAAGGACGCCAAGACGACACTGAGCGAGGAGCCGTCGCTGGAATTTTACATCGACAGCGGCAACCCGCTGCAGTCGTACTCGGTGACGCTGAGCCGCGTGCAATCCGACGCGGGCAGTGACGGCCGCCTGCATAATACCTACAGCACCGGAGCGGCGAAGGCGGTCGGCGCGACTATCGTGTTCTCCGGCGCCACGCCGCTGTCGTTCATGGTGGTGGCGCTCGGCCACACCTACAACAGCCTCGGCAAGAACGAGGAGGAGACGGCCTTCATGGCCGACGCCGTGCCGGGCGTCGCCTGCTACGCGGTCGAGGAGGAGACATCGCCGCTTTGAGCGCGGCGATGATTTAGAGGTCGAGCACCAAGCGCTGCGGGTCTTCCAGGCTTTCCTTGATGCGCACCAGGAAGGTCACGGCCTCGCGGCCGTCGACGACGCGGTGATCGTACGACAGCGCCAGGTACATCATCGGCCTGACCTCGACCTTGCCGGCGACAACCATCGGCCGCTCCTGGATCTTGTGCATGCCGAGGATGCCGGACTGCGGCGCGTTGAGGATCGGCGTCGACATGAGCGAGCCGTAGATGCCGCCGTTGGTGATGGTGAAGGTGCCGCCCTGCATCTCGTCGAGCTTGAGCTCGCCATCGCGGGCGCGCTTGCCGAGGCTGGCGATAGTCTTCTCGATCTCCGCCAGCGACAGGTCCTGCGCGTCGCGGAGCACCGGCACGACCAGCCCGCGGTCGGTGCCGACGGCGATGCCGATGTTGTAGTAGTTCTTGTAGATGAGGTCGGCGCCGTCGATCTCGGCGTTGACCGCCGGGATCTCCTTCAGCGCCTGGATCGATGCCTTCACGAAGAAGCCCATGAAGCCGAGCTTGACGCCGTGCTTCTTCTCGAACAGCTCGCGGTATTCGGTACGGAGCTTCATGATCGCACTCATGTCCACCTCGTTGAAGGTGGTGAGCATGGCGGCGGTGTTCTGCGCCTCCTTGAGGCGGCGGGCGATAGTCTGGCGGAGGCGCGTCATCGGCACGCGCTCCTCGCGCGCCGCCTGATCGGCCGGCGGCGGAACACGAATGGCAGCGGGCGCAGCCGGCGCCGGGGCACGGACCGGTGCGACCGGCGTATTCAGGGCATCGGCCTTGGTGATGCGGCCATCCTTGCCAGTGCCGGCAACCGCCGCGGGCTCGACGCCCCGTTCGATGAGGATCTTGGACGCCGCCGGCGACGGCGCGCCGCCATTTGTACGGGCAGCGGGAGCCGGCGCCGGAGCGGCGGCAGGCTTGGCCGCGGGAGCTGCAGCCGGAGCAGCAGCGGCGGCGGCCTTGGGCGCGGCGGCAGGAGCCGCCTTGCCGTTCGGGTTGAAGGTGGCGAGCAGCGCGCCAAGGCCGACGACGGTGCCCTGCTTAACCTCGATCTTTTCCAGCACGCCGGCGGCGGGGGCCGGCACCTCGAGCGTGACCTTGTCGGTCTCGAGTTCGACCAGAGGCTCGTCGGCGGCGACGGCGTCGCCCGGCTTCTTGAACCACTGGCCGACGGTCGCTTCGGTGACCGACTCGCCGAGGGTCGGCACCCGGATTTCCACTGCCATGTCTCAGTCCCCTTCGCCCGCCGCTTCAAGCTTTGCCGTTATTCGGCGAAAGCCTCCTCGAGGAATGCGTTCAGTTGCGCCAGATGGCGCGCCATGAGTCCGGTCGCCGTCGCCGCCGAGGCTGCGCGCCCGACATAGCGCGGCCGCTCCGACTTGCCGTCGATCTGCGCCAGCACCCATTCCAGGTACGGCTCGACGAACGTCCAGGCGCCCATGTTCTTGGGCTCCTCCTGGCACCAGACGATGTCGGCGTTCTTGAAGCGGCCGAGTTCGTTCATCAGCGCCTTGGCCGGGAACGGATAGAGCTGCTCGACGCGCAACAGGTAAACGTCGCTGACGCCGCGCTTCTCGCGTTCCTCGTAGAGGTCGTAGTAGACGCGGCCCGAGGACAGCACCACGCGCCGGATCTTCTCGTCGGGCACGAGCTTGATCTTCTCGCCCTTGAGGTACTCGGCGTCGTCCCACAGCAGGCGGTGGAAGCTCGATTCCGGACCGAGCTCGGCGAGCGTCGAGATGGCGCGCTTGTGGCGAAGCAGCGACTTCGGCGTCATCAGGATGAGCGGCTTGCGGAAGTCGCGCTTGAGCTGGCGGCGCAGCGCATGGAAGTAGTTCGCCGGCGTCGTCAGGTTGGCGACCTGCATGTTGTCCTCGGCGCAGAGCTGGAGGAAGCGCTCCAGCCGCGCCGACGAGTGGTCCGGCCCCTGCCCCTCGTAGCCGTGCGGCAGCAGGCAGACGAGGCCCGACATGCGCAGCCACTTCTTTTCCGACGAGGAGATGAACTGGTCGAAGACGACCTGCGCACCGTTGGCGAAGTCGCCGAACTGCGCTTCCCACAGCGTCAGCGAGTTCGGATCGGCCATCGAGTAGCCGTACTCGAAGCCGAGCACCGCCTCCTCCGACAGCATTGAGTTGATGACCTCGAAGCGCGCGCCGTTCTGGGCAAGCGCGTTCAGCGGGATGTAGCGGTCCTCGCTCTCCTGGTCGAACAGCACCGAGTGCCGCTGCGAGAAGGTGCCGCGCTCGACGTCCTGCCCGGACAGGCGGATGGGGTGGCCTTCCTTGATCAGCGCGCCGAACGCCAGCGCCTCGGCCGTCGCCCAGTCGATGCCGGCGCCGGTCTCGATCGCCTTGCGGCGATTGTCGAGGAAGCGGCCGACGGTCTTGTGGATGGCGAAGCCTTCCGGAATCTCGGTGAGCTTCGTGCCGATTGCCTTGAGGTCGGCGATCGCGATGCCGGTCTCACCGCGCCGCGGCTGGTCGCCCGATTCGGCCGACCTGAGGCCGGTCCACGCGCCGTCCAGCCAATCGGCCTTGTTCGCCCGGTAGTTCTGGCTCGACTCGAATTCGGCATCGAGATGGGCCCGCCAGCCGGCCTTGGTGTGCTCGATCTCGTCGGCCGTGACCAAGCCCTCGGCGACCAGCTTGTTGCCGTAGATCTCGACGGTCGCCGGGTGATGGGCGATCGCCTGATACATGAGCGGCTGGGTGAAGGCGGGCTCGTCGCCCTCGTTATGGCCATGGCGGCGGTAGCAGAACATGTCGACCACCACCGGCTTGTGGAACTTCTGCCGGAACTCGGTGGCGATCTTGGCGGCATAGACGACCGCTTCCGGATCGTCGCCGTTGCAATGGAAGATCGGCGCCTCGACCATCTTGGCGACGTCCGACGGATAGGGCGAGGAGCGCCCGAAGCGCGGATTGGTGGTGAAACCGATCTGGTTGTTGATGATGAAGTGGATCGATCCCGCGGTCCGGTGACCGCGCAAACCGGAGAGCCCGAAGCATTCCGCGACCACGCCCTGGCCGGCGAACGCGGCATCGCCATGGAGCAGAAGCGGCAGCACGCGCTCGCGCTGCTCCAGCGGCACGATCTCGCCGCGCGGCTGGTCGGCGAGCTTGTCCTGCTTGGCGCGCGCCTTGCCGAGCACCACCGGATCGACGATCTCGAGGTGCGACGGGTTGGCGGTCAGCGACAGGTGGACCCGGTTGCCGTTGAACTCGCGGTCGGAGGAGGCGCCGAGATGATACTTGACGTCGCCGGAGCCTTCGACGCTGTCGGGCGACGACGAGCCGCCCTTGAACTCGTGGAAGATGGCGCGGTGCGGCTTGCCGAGCACCTGCGCCAGCACGTTGAGGCGGCCGCGATGGGCCATGCCGAGCACGACCTCCTGCACGCCGAGCGCGCCGCCGCGCTTGATGATCTGCTCCAGGGCCGGGATCAGCGCCTCGCTGCCGTCGAGGCCGAAGCGCTTGGTGCCGGTGAACTTGGCGTCGCAGAACTTCTCGAAGCCGTCGGCCTCGATGAGCTTGTTGAGGATCGCCTTCTTGCCCTCCGGCGTGAATGAGACGCCCTTGTCCGGGCCTTCGATGCGCTCCTGGATCCACGCCTTCTCGGCCGGATCGGAGATGTGCATGAACTCGATGCCGAGCGTCGAGCAGTAGGTGCGGCGGAGAATCTCGACCATCTGCCGGACGGTCGCGAATTCCAGCCCGAGCACACGATCGATGAAGATCGGCCGGTCGAGATCGGCCTCGCTGAAGCCATAGCTTGCCGGATCGAGCTCGGCCTCGTCGCCGACCGCTTCCATCGCCAGCGGATCGAGATTGGCGTGGAAGTGGCCGCGCATGCGGTAGGCGCGGATCATCATGATGGCGCGCACCGAATCGCGCGCCGCCTGCTGCACCTGGCCTTCGCTGATTTCAACGCCGCGCTTGGCGAGACCCGCCTTGACCTTGGCGACTGCCGTCGCTGCGGCATCGGCCGCGCCGCGCCAGTTGCCGTCGAGCGCCGAGGTCAACTCGCCGTTCATGACCGGCGGCCAGTCGGCCCGCTGCCACGAGGGCCCGCCGTTTTCCGGGATGTCCTTGAGGCCCTCGAAAAACGCCTGCCACTCGGCGTCGACCGACTTGGGGTCGCTCTGGTACCGGGCCTGGAGGGATTCGAGATAGGGCGCGTTGGCGCCGTAGAGGAAGGAAGTCGCGGCAAATTCCGCGTTCGCGTCCTGGCGTGACATTTTCAGCTTCGCGAGGGGAAGCCCCGCGCTCTTAGTTTCGCGCAGCCACGAGCCACGCTCTAACGGCCGGTCGGCCTACAATCAACCCTGATTTTGTGGTGATTCATGTGGGGTCTGGCGCCACTCACCTCAAGACTTCGACGAGAGTGCGGCCAATACGGGCCGGCGAGTCGGAAATGGTGATTCCGGCGGAGCGCATGGCTTCGATCTTGTCCTCGGCGCCGCCGTGCCCGCCCGCGATGATGGCGCCGGCATGGCCCATCCGGCGGCCGGGCGGGGCTGTACGCCCGGCAATGAACCCTACGACGGGTTTCTTGCGGCCGCGTGACGCCTCGTCTTTCAGGAACTGGGCGGCCATTTCCTCGGACGAGCCGCCGATCTCGCCGATCATCACAATCGAGTGAGTGGCCGGGTCGGCGAGCAGCATTTCGAGCACTTCGATGAAATCGAGGCCCTTCACCGGGTCGCCGCCGATGCCGACGGCGGTGGTCTGGCCGAGCCCGACGTTGGTGGTCTGGAAAACCGCCTCGTAGGTGAGCGTGCCGGAACGGGAGACGATGCCGACCGTGCCCTTGGAAAAGATGTTGCCCGGCATGATGCCGATCTTGCACTCGCCCGAGGTCATGACGCCCGGGCAGTTCGGCCCGACCAGCCGCGACTTCGAGCCGGTGAGCGCGCGCTTGACGCGCACCATGTCGAGCGCCGGAATGCCCTCGGTGATGGTGACGATGAGCGGGATTTCGGCGGCAATGGCCTCGAGGATGGCGTCGGCGGCGAACGGCGGCGGCACGTAGATGACAGTGGCGTCCGGGCTCGTGGCCTGCACGGCTTCGAGAACCGTATCGAACACCGGCAGGTTGAGGTGGGTCTGGCCGCCCTTCCCCGGCGATACGCCGCCGACCATCTTGGTGCCGTAGGCGATGGCCTGCTCGGAATGGAAGGTGCCGTTCTTGCCGGTGAAGCCCTGGCAGATGACCTTGGTCGAGGCGCCGATAAGGATGGACATCAGGCCGCCTTTCCCACCGCAGTGACAACCTTCTGGGCCGCATCGTCGAGGTCGTCGGCATTGATGACGTTGAGGCCGGACTCGGCGATGATCTTCTTGCCGAGCTCGACGTTGGTGCCTTCCAGCCTGACCACCAGCGGCATCGACAGGCCGACCTCCTTCACCGCGGCTAGGATGCCTTCCGCGACGATGTCGCAGCGCATGATGCCGCCGAAGATGTTGACCAGGACGCCCTTCACCTTGGGATCGGCAGTGATGATCTTGAAGGCCGCGGTGACGCGCTCCTTCGGCGCGCCGCCGCCGACATCGAGAAAGTTTGCCGGCGAGCCGCCGTAGAGCTTGATGATGTCCATGGTCGCCATGGCGAGCCCGGCGCCGTTGACCATGCAGCCGATGGTGCCGTCGAGCGCGACGTAGTTGAGCTCGTTCTTCTCCGCCTCGACTTCCTTGGGGTCTTCCTCGGTCTCGTCGCGGAGCGCCGCGACATCCGGGTGGCGGAAGAGCGCGTTGTCGTCGAAGCCGACCTTGGCATCGAGGCAGATGAGCTTGCCGGCCTTCGTGACGACCAGCGGGTTGATCTCCGCCAGCGACATGTCCTTGGCGATGAAGGCGCGGTAGAGGGCGGCGACGAGCGCACCGCATTGTTTGACCTGATCGCCGGCGAGGCCAAGGCCATAGGCAATCGTCTGGCCGATATGCGGACTGTAGCCGGCCGCCGGATCGACGCTGACCGTGATGATCTTTTCGGGCGTCGCCGCGGCGACTTCCTCGATGTCCATGCCGCCCGCCTGCGAGGCGATGAAGGCGACGCGGCCGCTGGCGCGATCGACCAGGCAGGAAAGGTAAAGCTCACGGGCGATGTCGGAGCCTTCCTCGACGTAGAGGCGGCGCACGACGCGCCCGTCCGGCCCGCTCTGCTTGGTGACCAGCGTTGCGCCCAGCATCTGTTTCGCGTTGGCGGCAACTTCGGCCGGCGACTTGGCGATGCGCACGCCGCCCTTGTCGCCGGCGGAGGCTTCCTTGAAGCGGCCCTTGCCGCGGCCGCCGGCGTGGATCTGCGCCTTAACTACCCACAGCGCTCCGCCGACCTCGGCCGCCGCCTTCTCTGCCTCGTCAGCCGAGAAGATCGCAACGCCCTTCGCTATCGGCACACCGAATTCCTTCAGGACCGCCTTTGCCTGATACTCATGAATGTTCATCGGCTGAGCGTCCCTTCGCCGTCGACGCCGCTCTACTTGGCGAGCGCCGGCGCAATCTTGGTGCAGGCTTCGATAAGGCCGTCGACGGCGGCGACTGAACTGTCGAACATCGCGCGCTCGGCCTTGTTGAGGTCGATCTCGATGACGCGCTCGACGCCCTTGGCGCCGATCACCGCCGGCACGCCGACGTAGCGGTCGCGCACGCCGTACTCGCCCTTGAGCGAGACGGCGCAGGGCAGCACGCGTTTCTTGTCCTTGAGAAACGATTCGGCCATCGCGATCGCAGCATGGGCGGGCGCGTAGAAAGCCGAGCCCGTCTTGAGCAGGCCGACGATCTCGGCGCCGCCGTCGCGCGTCCGCTGCACGATCTCCTCGATGCGCTGCTTGGTCGTCCAGCCCATCGACACGAGGTCGGGGAGCGGGATGCCGGCGACGGTCGAGTAGCGCGTCAGCGGCACCATCGAGTCGCCGTGGCCGCCGAGCACGAAGGCCGAGACGTCCTCAACCGAGACGTTGAACTCGCTGGCGATGAAGTAGCGGAAGCGCGCCGAGTCGAGCACGCCGGCCATGCCGACGACCATGTCCTTGGGCAGGCCCGAAAACTTCTGCAGCGCCCACACCATCGCGTCGAGCGGGTTGGTGATGCAGATGACGAAGGCCTTCGGCGCATATTTCTTGATGCCGGCGCCGACCTGCTCCATCACCTTGAGATTGATGTCGAGGAGATCGTCGCGGCTCATGCCGGGCTTGCGCGGCACGCCCGCGGTGACGATGCAGACGTCGGCATTCTTGATCGCAGCGTAGGCCGACGTGCCGGCGATCTCCGCATCGAAGCCGGCGACCGGCGATGCTTCCGCGATGTCGAGTGCTTTGCCCTGCGGCACGCCCTCCATCACGTCGAAGAGAACGACGTCGCCGAGTTCCTTGAGGCCGATGAGATGGGCGAGTGTGCCGCCGATCTGACCGGCGCCGATCAACGCGATCCGTGCACGAGCCATGAGCCGGGATTTCCCTGTGATGGGACGGAAGACGAGGCTATTGGAGCCCCGGGAGGAGGCGTCGTTGCACTATCCCGATTGATGGTGTGGTGCAAGAGCGAGTTCTGGCGATTTACGCGCCACGCGAGACGGTTGAAGCGACGCCGTGATGGGCACCGGCAAGATAGGCGGCGGAGCGCATTTCGATGAGGCGCGAGACCGTGCGCGGGAAGGCGGCGGCCTCCTCGCCGTCACGGGCGCGGTAGAGCTCCGCCGGCTCCGCCGCAGCCGACGCGACGAGATTCACGCCATGGTCGTAGAGCGTGTCGATGAGCAGGATGAAGCGGCGCGCGACGTCGCGCTCGTCGTCGCCGATGACCGGGATGCGATCGACGATCAGAGTGTGAAAAGCGCGCGCGATCTGGATGTAATCGTTTGCAGCAAGCGGCTTCCGGCACAGGTCGCCGAAGGCGAAACGCGCCACGCCATCGACCGCCTGCGGGATGCGGATATCGCGCCCGCGGGTGCGCAGCGCCGTCGGCTCGCCCGCCGCCGTGCCGGTGAGCCGCCGCCAGAGCGCATCGAGCGCCGCATCAGCTGCCGGACCAAGCGGCGTGACGTAGACGGGCGCTCCCGCGAGCTTCGCTAGGCGGTAGTCCGTATCGATATCGAGATGAAAAATGTCGCAG
Organism: Pseudomonadota bacterium; assembly: GCA_048498575.1. Taxonomy (GTDB): domain Bacteria; phylum Pseudomonadota; class Alphaproteobacteria; order Rhizobiales; family Kaistiaceae; genus DASZQY01. The sequence continues at coordinate 6,486 of JBEHXS010000021.1, read as the reverse complement.
CGCTGTTCGAGGAGCGCGATGAAGGGAAGAAACAGCCCGCGGTTCAGCCCGTCGCGATAGAGATCCTGCGGGGCGACGTTGGAGGTCGCGACGAGCACGAGGCCGGCATCGAACAGCGCCGCGAACAGGCGTGACAGGATCATCGCGTCGGCGATGTCGGTGACGGAAAATTCGTCGAGGCAGAGCAGCCGCGCCTCGCGCGCGACCTCGGCCGCGACCGGCGCCACGGGATCGCCGGCGCCGCTGCTGCGCGCCGTATGCAGGCGATCCTGCACCTCGCCCATGAATTCGTTGAAATGGATGCGCCGTTTCCGGGCGACGGGCGCCGCGGCGAAGAAGGCATCCATCAGCATCGTCTTGCCGCGGCCGACTGAGCCGTGAATGTAGAGGCCGCGCGGCGACGATACGCGACCACGGAGCCGGGCAAGAAGGCCACCGCGCGGCGGGGCCGCGAGTTCGGCGCAAAGCCGATCGAGCCGGTTGACCAGCCGCCACTGCGCGCTGTCTTCGCCGATCTCGTGCGCTGCGATCTTCGCCGCATAGGCCGCGGCTACCGGGCCCGGCGCGGAAGAAGCGTCGCCCGGCGTCATGCGCGCCCGAGGCTCAGCGGTAGAAGGTGATCGGCTGTCCGTTGGCGGTGCCGTCGAAACGGTTGTTGCCGGACGAGGTGAGCGTGGCGAGTGGCGCGCCACCCTGGCCGGCGAGCACGACGTTGACGCCGTTCAGGTTCCACGCCGACACGCCCTTGAGCAGCGCCGAGTTGCACCCGCGCGTCGAAGCGCGATAGCCGCCGGTCCACGAAGTCAGCGTCATGAACAGCTGGCAGGAGTCGGTGCCGGAGGTGATCGTCCACCCGCCGAGGAGATCGGTGCGCGCCACCGTGCCGGCGACGCCGGCGTCAGTCGGCGCATTGAGCGCCGTGGTGGTGCCGGCGGGCGGCGCGAGCGGCTGCAGCGAGGCATCGGTGCCATCGGAAGGCGGCAGCGGCGCGCCGCTGGCATCGGTCCCCGGAGGTGGCAGGCTGGAACTTTCGACAGGGGCCGGCGCACCGGGCGGCGGTAGCGGCTGCTGGTCGGCGGTCGCATTGCGTTTCCACGGCAGGCCGATGGCGCCGAACGATCCGCACCCCGCCAGCGCGACGACAAGCGCGATCGGCACCACCACGTGTCTGAAAGCCATTGGGCAGTCCTTGTCAGGGGTGCCGCGGCGACAAGCGCCAACGCACCCCGAATCAACCGGCAGGATTGTAGCGGGTCCCGTTTGCCGCAACCTCTGACGGAATAACGGCGCAATCTAGACCGCGCCCAGCCGAAATTTCCACTGTCGCGTTAACGCTTACGCCCGGCGCTCCACCATCATCTTCTTGATCTCGGCGATGGCCTTGGCCGGATTGAGGCCCTTCGGGCAGGTCTGTGCGCAGTTCATGATGGTGTGGCAGCGATAGAGGCGGAACGGATCCTCCAGCGTGTCGAGGCGATCGCCGGTCGCCTCGTCGCGCGAGTCGATCAGCCAGCGATACGCCTGCAGCAGCACCGCCGGGCCGAGGAAGCGCTCGCCGTTCCACCAGTACGACGGGCATGCCGTCGAGCAGCAGGCGCACAGGATGCACTCATAGAGGCCATCGAGCTTCTGCCGGTCGTCGTGGCTCTGCAGCCATTCCTTCTCCGGCGTCGGCGTCTCGGTCTTCAGCCACGGCTCGATCGAGCGAAGCTGCGCGTAGAACGTGGTGAGGTCGGGGACGAGGTCCTTGACCACCGGCATGTGCGGCAGCGGGTAGATGCTGATCGGCCCGTCGATATCGTCCATCGCCTTGGTGCAGGCAAGCGTGTTCGAGCCGTCGATGTTCATCGCGCACGAGCCGCACACGCCTTCGCGGCAGGAGCGGCGGAAAGTCAGCGTCGGATCGAGGGTGTTCTTGATCCAGATGAGCGCGTCGAGGACCATCGGCGCGATCTCGGCACGGTCGACGAAGTAGGTGTCGATGTGCGGATTGGCGGCGTCGTCGGGATTGTACCGATAGACGCGGACCTCGGTTACGGCGCCTTTGGCGGCAGCCGGCTTCGGCCAGGTCTTGCCTTTGCCGACTTTCGAATTTCTGGGGAGTGTGAATTGAACCACGGGGCACTCGTGGTGCTGACGGACGGGATACGTCCGACTCTATAGCCGACGGCAGCGCCGCCGGCCAAGCGTTCGTTCAGCGCAGGTGGACCGGAATGACGAGCTTGAGGCCGGACCACACGTCGTCGACCGCAGCGACCTTGACGTCGACGAGGTCGAGCTTCAGCGCCTCCGAGCGCACCACATCCTCGGTGATGTCGGTCGGCACCCGGGCGGCCTTCTTCGGCCACGAGATCCAGATCATGCCGTCGCGGTTGAGGTACTTGCGCAGTTTCGGCAGTCCGGCCGTAAGCTCGGCCCGCGACTTGGTGAAGGCGTGGATCGTGTCGTAGGTCTGCGGACCAAGCGGCCGCGACCAGTCGCCGCGTCGCGCGACCTTGCCGAAGTCGACGGAAGATGGAAGCTCGGCCAGATGCTCCGGCAGCGCGACGAACGCGATCGAGGAGCCTTCCCTGTAGCCAAGCTTCTCGTGAAGCGGCTTTACCGAGTATCCGGACTGCGAAAGTGTGGCGAGGGCCATGACGAAACTTCCTTTCGGCCACGCCGGCAGGGCACGCGCCGGCGGCGAAGCGAAACGGACAGAGTTCGTTGTGGAGAACCACTCTAAGGCACGGAATTCACAGTCGAATCCCAGCCGTTTCGGGCCACCCATAAAATAGGGGATCGGCCGCGAAAGGTCATGCCCTTTTGCTGATTCAGTCACCGAAATAGCTAATTCCGCCCTGCCGCAGCCGGCGCGTCTTTTAAGCCATTGATATAACTGAATAATTCGCGGCGGCTAGCTGCCTATCGAACAGGCAGCCGGTGGAATAAAGCGGCCTTGACCGAAGAAAATCGACCGCTTCGCTTAGTAAACGCGGGCCTTCGGCTCGATGTACTGGACGTCATTGGTGAGCGTGTAGGTGTGCACCGGACGCTCGTCGAGCTTCACGGTCCGCTTGGCGGGATCGATCCACGCCAGCGTGTGCTTCATCCAGTTCTTGTCGTCCCGCTCCGGGAAGTCTTCCCGGGCATGGGCGCCGCGCGACTCGGTCCGCGCCAGCGCCGAATCCATCGTCACCACCGCCTGGGCGATGAGGTTGTCGTATTCCAGTGTCTCGATGAGGTCGCTGTTCCAGATGAGCGAGCGGTCGGTGACGCGGATATCGTCGCTGCCCGCCCAAACCTGATGGATGCGCTGGTGGCCTTCGCGCAGCACCTCGCCGGTGCGGAATACGGCGCAATTTTCCTGCATGGTCCGCTGCATGCGCATCCGGAGTTCCGCCGTCGGCGTGCCGCCCTGGGCGTTACGGAAGCGGTCGAGGCGTGCCAGCGCGAAATCGCCGGCGTCCTTCGGCAACTCGCGATGGGTCGCGCCCTTCTCGATGGTCGCTGCGGCGCGCCGCGCCGCGGCGCGAACGAAGAAGATGAGGTCGGTCAACGAACTGGAGCCGAGGCGATTGGCGCCGTGGATGGAAACGCACGCGGCCTCGCCGACCGCCATCAGCCCCGGCACGATCGTATCCGGATCCCCGTTCACCTTGGTCAGCACCTCGGCGTGATAGTTCGTCGGGATGCCGCCCATGTTGTAGTGCACCGTCGGCAGCACCGGGATCGGCTCGCGCGTCACGTCGACGCCGGCAAAGATGCGCGCCGATTCCGAGATGCCCGGCAGGCGCTCGTGGATGACCTTGGGGTCGAGGTGCGACAGGTGCAGGAAGATGTGGTCCTTCTGCGGACCCACTCCCCGCCCTTCGCGAATCTCGATGGTCATGGCGCGCGAGACGACGTCGCGCGAGGCCAGATCCTTGGCATGCGGCGCGTAGCGCTCCATGAAGCGCTCGCCTTCCGAATTGGTGAGGTAGCCGCCCTCGCCGCGCACGCCTTCGGTAATCAGCACGCCGGCGCCGTAAACTCCGGTCGGGTGGAACTGCACGAACTCCATGTCCTGGAGCGGCAGTCCGGCGCGGAGCACCATGCCGTTGCCGTCGCCGGTGCAGGTGTGCGCCGAGGTGCAGGAGAAGTAGGCGCGGCCGTAGCCGCCGGTGGCGAGGATCGTCTTGTGGGCGCGGAAGCGATGCAGCGTGCCGTCTTCCATCGACAGCGCTACGACGCCGCGGCACTCGCCTTCTTCCATGATGAGGTCGATGGCGAAGTATTCGATGAAGAATTCAGCCGAATGACGCAGCGACTGGCCGTAGAGCGTGTGCAGGATGGCGTGGCCGGTGCGGTCGGCGGCGGCGCAGGTGCGCTGCGCCGTGCCCTTGCCGTACTCGGTGGTCATGCCGCCGAACGGGCGCTGGTAGATCTTGCCCTCTTCGGTGCGCGAGAACGGCACGCCGAAATGCTCGAGCTCGTAGACCGCCGACGGCGCCTCGCGGCAGAGGTATTCGATAGCGTCCTGGTCGCCCAGCCAGTCCGACCCCTTGACGGTGTCGTACATGTGCCAGCGCCAGTCGTCCTCGCCCATGTTGCCGAGCGCGGCCGAGATGCCGCCCTGCGCCGCGACCGTGTGCGAGCGCGTCGGGAAAACCTTGGAGATGCAGGCGGTCTTCAGCCCCGCCTCGCTGGCGCCGAGCGCCGCACGCAGGCCGGCGCCGCCGGCGCCGACGACCACAACGTCGAAGGTGTGGTCGATGAACGTGTAGGCGCGGCCGTTAACTCCCGGCGCGCCGTTGACCTTGCCGCCGTCCGCCATCGTCATACCCCTGCCACCAGCTTTACCAGCGCGACAATGGCCACCGCCGCGACGGCCACGCAGAACAACGTATTCGCGACGAGCAGCACGACCTTGGCGCCCTCGTTCTGGACGTAGTCCTCGACGATCACCTGCATGCCGATGCGCATATGGATGGCGGTCGATACGAAAAGCAGTGCGAACAGCGCGGCGACCAGCGGCGAGGAAAACAGCGCCGCGACTTCCGCATACGGACGGCCGATCGCCATGACGATGACGATGACCGCCCCGATCACGAGAATAACGTCGGCGGCGCCGGTGAGGCGCTGGCGCCAGAAATGGTCGGCGCCTTCGTGGGCGGAACCGTAGTGGCGGACGCGGGAGAGCGGCGTGGTCATGGCGCTACCTCAGCCAGATGCCGACCGCCCAGAGCAGGACGGTGAGTATGGCCGAGCCGATGGCGTTGGCCCAGGCGATACGGTCGCGCGCCGGCTTGCCCATGCCGTAGCCGAAGTCCCAGATGAAATGGCGCAGGCCGCCCAGCAGGTGAAAGATCAGCGCCCACGAGTAGCCGAAGAGCACGATGAGGCCGATCCATGACCCAAGGACCCAGTTCGCGAAATCGAATGGGCCGGGGCCGGCGGCCAGCGCCACCAGCCACCAGGCGAGCAGAATGGTTCCGAAATAGAGCGCACCACCCGTAATGCGATGGAAGATCGACACCGCCATGGTCATCTTCCAGCGGTAGATCTGGAGATGCGGCGACAGCGGACGGTTCGCCTTGAGGTCGGCGCTCGACATGGGTGCTTTCGTGCCGCGGGCGATTGGGAGATCGACGCCGCTTATTATCGCCTGCGCGGCGGTGCGTCAAAAGCCCAATCCGCCTCACGGCGGCGGCGGCAGAATCCGGTAGAGCGCAGCGAAATCCGAATCGTCGACCAGTTGCAGGCGATCGGGTCGAAGCGCCGTCGTGGCCATGGCCCCGGCCTCAAGCACCAGCACGTAGTTGAATTTGGCTGGCCAGTCTTCGAGATACGGAGCGGGCGTGGCTAGAACCGGCCGATCCGAGGCAAGCGCCGATACGGAACGCGGCTCGCCTAGGGAATCGGCCACGGCAGCGTATGCCGGCTTCACAACCAGCGGCTGCTGGCGCGGATCGGCGAAAAGTTGCGGCCAGAACGCGTGCCGCTCGATGACCAACAGCGCCGGCAGGTGCTCGTCGACCCGATAGACCGCCGGAACGAACCGTCCCGGCCGCTCCGATTCGAGATAGGCGGGAGGCGCCCCGATGCCAGCATTCACCACGAGCACGCGCGCGCCGGCTTCGACCGGAGCGATGGCGGCGCGCAGCTCGGCAACGTCCGTCCGGTGTTCGAACCAGACGACGCCGGCATCGGCGACGCGGACCAGGAACAGGGCGGCGACGGCCGCGGCAAGCACGCGATCGGCCTGGCGCGACAACCTCGGTGCAAGGCCAGCAAAGACCATGAGCACCACGACCAGCGTGATGCGGATGTCGACCACGGAGCCGCCGTCCATCTTGCGCGGCGCCACGACGTAGAGGATCGCCGCGACGACGAACGCCAGCGCAGTGCCCGCATCGATGCGCGGCCGGCGCCAGATGACGGTCGCGGCGACGGCGACGATGACAACCGTGCTGACCAGCGTCAGGCCGATGTCGTAGGTGGCAAACGGCGTCAGCAACTGACCGA
>JBEHXS010000020.1:0-26464 GCA_048498575.1 Pseudomonadota bacterium | reverse complement strand
GCGAGGAGTTCACGGGGTGGCGCACCGGTCAGAATAGAACTGCGAACGTTTATGTCATTGAAATAGCTAGATAACTTCCGGCACGCCAAATGGGCCGCTTGGCGCCAGAAGCGGATATCATTCGACTCCCGTAACGTGGTCAGAGCCATGTGGCGTGGCTCTAACCGCTATGACTTATTTCGGCTGGTTTGGCATCACTCCACCATGAAGACGGCCGAATGTCTGCGAGATGGCGAGCGCCAAAGCAAACCCGCCAAGCGCGAGAGCCGAGATCGACGCGACATCGCGAGGATCGAGCGGAACGACCCAGAAGGTCAGTACGTAGGCCATGAGCAGGTTAGCGAACCCCCACAGGACGTTTGCCCGCGAGGATGAGAGGCCAACACCCGACGGTCGGGCGAAAGGGGTCTGAAACGGCCTGCCGGACACGCCGGCGACGAGATGCGGAATAGTGTTGATCAGAAATGCGCCGGCGAAGAAATACGAGACGTAACTGTACCAAGGCATCGGTGCCTCCTTTTAGGTTGGGTTGGCAGCTCCTTGCGGAGCTCATAGTCGAACATTGAAGCGACGAGCCCAGCACCGCCGCTGATGGCAGTTCATGGTTGTCAGCCGGAACGTGGCCGAGGGTGGTTTTGGTGATACGCGGCGCCGATCTCGTCGAACGGCACCACCAGAGATCAATGCAGTCTGGGCCGAGCAACCCGGTGACGTGGCTAGGCAGCCTGCCGCTCGCGCTTGGTGGCACCCGCCAGCAGATGCTCGGCGAAGAACGGGCCGATATGCTCGATCGCTTCGCTGACATAGGGCTCGAGATCGTACATGTCGAAATGCCCTGCCCCCTTCACGAGGTGGAATGCCTTGGGGCCCTTCTTTTCGGCGTACATCTTCTCACCGTCGGCGCGCGAATAATCCCGCTCGCTGGTGATCACGAGGAGCGGCCGCGTGTCCAGCTTCAGGAGTGCGTCGGCGATGTTGTAGCGGGCCATCGCCTCGACAGACCAGATCAAAAAGTCCTTCTTCCGGTTGGGATGAAAGCCGCGGTCGCGGCGCTCGTAGTAGTCGATGGCCTTCAGCATGTCGCTCAACTGCGGACTGAAAAACGAGGCGAGCGTACGCACAATCGGCGGGATCCTCGGCATGAAGGTGAGGTGCATAGGCGCCTCGCCGTGCGCGAATGCGTCCCGCGCCTTGCGGGCACGCGCGAGCAGCTTCGTGCCGTTGCCGTAGAGCCCGCCCATGCCAGAGGCGACCTGCCCCTGCTGGCGGGTGTGCGGAACAATGCTGGCGAGGACCTTGAGGCGCGGGTCGGAAGCCGCTGCCAGGGGCAGGTAGCCGCCACCGCCGCACACGCCGACCCCGGCAATCCGCTCGGGATCGACCTGCGGCAAGCCGGACAGATAGGTCACCGCGCTTTTGATGTCCTCGGCTTTGAGGAACGGGTCTTCATTGAGCCGCGGCTCGCCCTCGCTGTCTCCGAATGACGAGTGATCGAAAGCGATCGCCACATAGCCGAGCTGCGCCATCCGGCGGGCATAGACACTGGCCGCCTGCTCCTTGACGGCGAACATCGGGCCGACCGCCACGACGCCGGGACGCCGCCCGCTATTGGGCAGCTGTCCAGCGGGTTCGAATAGCAGGCCCGCAAGCCGCGCGTTATTTGTCGGGTTGACGAATCCGACCGTCGTGACTGTGACTGCCGGGCCCCTCGCCAGCATCGTGGGGGAATGGTTGGAAACATGGCCTGACGACGGTTTTCTGGACATGATGGCTCCTTGCGACGATGCGCACGCACCCTGCGTTTGCGCTGGTCATCGAGTTAAGGTACCATCGGTACCTTGTCAAGGTACCATCAGTACCTTATTTGCATTGGTATCGGGATTGAATCTGGAGAATCAATGTTTCAGAGAGCACGGAGCGAGGATCAGCGCGAAATCCGCCGGCAGGAAATCCTCGGCACAGCATCAGCCATGCTCGAGGAAATGCCGGTGTCCGCGATCAGCCTCAACGAGCTGAGCCGCCGGACGGGCCTCGCCAAGCCGAACGTGCTTCGCTATTTCGAGTCGAGGGAAGCCATCCTCCTCGAACTGTTGATCCTAGCTTGGGACGAATGGCTCGCGGCACTCCCGCCTTTGTTTGAGGCCGGCCTCACGCTCAAATCTACCGCGCGGCGGCGTGGTGACCGGGTCGCGCAGATCATTGCCCGGTCGCTGGCGGCAAGGCCGGTGTTCTGCGACCTCTTCAGTGCGCATGCGAGCGTGTTGGAATACAACATCTCTGGCGAGGTCGCAGCGCGCTTCAAGCACGCCGCTCTTGCAAACGTGCAGAGCCTCGCGCGGATACTGGTCCCCCTTCTGCCCGAGGTGGGGAATATGACCGGGGAGCTCAGCGCGCAGATTGGCTTCGCCATGAGCGCAGTTTGGGTGCATTCGCGGTCGTCACCGGGCGTCCTGGCGGCGTCGGAGGTCGATCCATCGCTGGCGCGCTACCGGATCGACTTCGAAAAGGCGCTCGAGACAATGATAGCCACGCTGATTAGTGGGGCTATCGTTCGCGCGGGAACCAAGGCCTCATAACCCGGTACTCGGTTGGCGTTCGCTTTGGGCCAAAAGCGGACTTTGGGTTCGCAAATCTATTCCGAGTGGCAGGGTAGTGGCGCACCCGGCGAGATTCGAACTCACGACCTCTGCCTTCGGAGGGCAGCGCTCTATCCAGCTGAGCTACGGGTGCCTGCCGCCGTGATAGCGTAAGCGGCGGCGTATCTCAATTGCTCCGCAAATTGGCCCGTTCGCGGAAATCATGAGGCGAACTGCCTTATCCTCGAACTTGACCACGTGCCCGCCGCCCGATTGAAGTGTGTTCCCGGCTGAATCGGCCGGCGCGTCTGCGCCGGCCCTGCCGTGCTGAGCGGGACACGACATAGCGTCATGGGAAGGCGAATCGGAGGGCGAGTGATCGGCGTCGCCAGCGCCGCGGCCCTGCTTGCCACGGCCATGCTTCTGGCGATGGCCCTGCCGGCCGCGGCCGCCGGCAACGAGCTGCCGCCGCTCGTCCACGACATCGGCATCGGCGTCTTCCTGTCCGGCGTGCTCGCCATCCTGTTCGCGCGCATCAAGATCCCGCCGATCGCCGGCTACATCCTGGCCGGCATCGTCGCCGGCCCGCTCGGCCTGAAGCTGGTCACCGACGGCGCCAGCATCGACACCATCGCCGAACTCGGCTTCGTCCTCCTGCTCTTCGTCATCGGGCTCGAGATCGACGTCGGCAAGATCCTCAAGAGCGGGCGCACCATCCTGCTCACCGGCGCCTTCCAGTACCCGCTGATCATCCTGTTCGGCTTCCTCGTCGCCACCGTGCTCTCGTTCGTTGGCTTCGGCGGGCTGCTCGGACCGCTGGGGCCGCTTTACGTCGGCTTCATCATCGGCGGCTCGTCCACGCTGCTGGTCGTCAAGCTCTTCCAGGAGGCCTTCGAGCTCGACACTGTTCCCGGCCGCGTCGCGCTGGGCCTGCTGGTCATCGAGGACGTCTGGGCGATCATCATCATCGTCATCCAGCCGAACCTCGCCCATCCCGCCTTCCTGCCGATCATCGAATCGTTCGTCGGCATCGCGCTGCTCGCCGGCATCACCATCCTGATTGCGCGCTACGTCTTCCCGGTCGCCTTCCGCTGGATCGCCAAGGTGCCCGAGATCATCCTCGTCGGCGCCATCGCCTGGTGCTTCGCCATCGTCTTCCTCGGCGCGAGCTTCGACTGGATCGCGGCGCACCTGTTCGGCGCCGAGACGCACCTGTCGGTCGAATCCGGCATGGGCGCGCTGATTGCCGGAGCGACCATCGCGAGCCTGCCCTATTCGATCGAGATCAGCACCAAGGTCAGCGTGGTGAAGGATTTCTTCGTCACGCTGTTCTTCGTCGGTCTCGGTCTTTCGATCCCGACTCCGAGCGGTCCCGGCGTGCTGGTGCTGGCCGTTCTGATAGCCGTAGCGGCCATTGCCGCCCGCCAGCTCATCGTCTTCCCGCTGCTCTACCTCAACGGCCTCGACCAGCGGAATGCCGAGGTGACGGCGCTGCGTATTTCGCAGATTTCGGAGTTCAGCCTGGTCATCGCCTTCCTCGGCGCCGACCTCGGCCACCTGTCGAAGGACCTGACCAGCGCGTTCATCTTTGCCTTCGTGCTGACGGCGCTGACCACGACGCCGCTCTACAAGAACGCCTACCGCATCCATGCGGCGCTGGCGCCGACGCTGCGCCGCCTTGGCTTCAAGGACCCGCCCGAGGAGGCCCGCCAGGACGAGAAGGAGTGGCGGCTGGCGCTGCTCGGCTTCCACCGCGTCGCCTCCTCGCTGCTCCACGATCTGGCGCGGGACGATCCGCCGCTGGTCAAGGAGACGCTGGTCATCGACTTCGCGGTCACCATCCACGACCGCATCCGCGCCGCCGGCGCCCACGTCGAGTATGGCGACCTGTCGAATCCCGACACGCTGCACCACGCCGGCATCGACCGCGCGCGCGTCGTCGTCTCGACCGTGCCCGACGACCTTATCCGCGGCACCAGCAACAAGCGTATCGTCGCCGCCGTGCGCAAGTTGAACCCCGGCGCGATCATCATTGCCAATGCCGTCACGCTGACCGAGAGCGACGAGATCTACGCCGCCGGCGCCGACTACGTCTTCCTGTCGCGCATCGATACCGCCCACGCGCTCACCGAGGCGATCGGCATGGCGCTGAACGGCACGCTGGCCGAATACCGCGCCGAGCGCGAGGAGCTGACGGGAAAGCCGAGCACCCGGCGCGAGGTGCTGCCCTAGCTCGCGGTAGACGCCCGCGTCTACGGCATCAACTGGCCGCCGTTGACCTCGATGATCTGGCCGACGACGTAGCCGGAGAGAGATTCGGACGCGAGGAAGAGGAACGCGCCGACGCATTCTTCCGCCGTGCCGGCGCGCCCCTGCGGGATGCCGGCGACCATCGTCTTCATCTGCTCGGGCGTCGAATAGCGCTCGTGGAACGGCGTCGCGATGACGCCCGGCGCAACCGCGTTCACGCGTATCCCGGCGCCGATCCATTCCTTGGCGAGGCCGCGGGTGAGCGTCGAGACAAACGCCTTCGATGAGGCGTAGAGCACCGAGCCGCCGCCGCCGCCGTTGCGCGCCGCGATCGAGGTCGTGTTGATGATGAAGCCGCCGCCGGCGCGCTTGAGGTGAGGGACGGCGGCCTGCGAGGCCACCAGCACCGAGCGCGCGTTCAGGTCCATGACGCGGTCGTAATGCTCGTCGCTGATGTCGATGGTCGGCAGGCGCCCGAGCATGCCGCCGGCATTGTTGATGAGGCCGTCGAGGCCGCCGAGCGCGGTCGCGGCGTCGTCCACGATCCGCCGTACCGTGGCAGGCTCCGAAGCCTCGCCCTGGACGAGGCTGACATTGCCGCCGCTCTGGCGGATTTCGGCGGCCAGCGCCTTGGCCTCTTCGACGCTGGCATTGTAGTGCAGGCCGAGGCTCGCGCCCTGCGCGGCAAAGGCCCGGGCGAGCGCCGCGCCGATGCCGGTCGAGGCGCCGGTGATCAGGACCTTCTTGCCGGCAAGGTCGGGAATGGTGAGGTGGGAAGCGGGCATCGGGCAGGGTTTCCGGGCGTCGGCGGCGGCATGGCGGCCGACAGGGTTATGCCCGCGGCGGACCCCTCTTGGCAAACGGAGCAGCGACAGGAACTCACCGGCGCGACTCCTTGATGCTTGAGTTTTCTACGGATTCGGCGTCACATCCGCGCCGGTCAGCGAGTCGCTGCCTCGTGGCTGGTATCCGGCGTGTGGTAATACGGGACGCGGAAGACAAGGACCTTGCCGGTCTGCAAGCGCTGGAAGCGCGGTCTTTCGCATCCGACCGGATGTCCCGCCGCAGCCTCAGGCGCCTCATCGGCCGTGATACTGCCTGCCTTCGCGTTGCAACTTCCGCCGGTAGCCTTGTCGGGTATTACCTCGTCCTGTTCCGCCACAACTCCTTGCTCGCGCGCCTCTACTCCATAGCCGTCGACAGCCGCTCGCGCGGCGCCGGCGTCGGTCATCGCCTGCTGGCGGACGCCGAGCGCGCCGCCGGCAGCCGTGGCCGCGCGGCGCTGCGCCTCGAGGTGCGTGTCGGCAATCGCGCTGCCATCGCCCTCTACGAGCGCCATGCCTTCCGGCGTATCGGCCGCTATCCCGGCTACTACGCCGATGGCGCCGATGCGCTGCGCTTCGAGAAGCCGCTCGCCGGAAGGCGAAGGCGGCCCAGCGGTCGCGGGAGAAGCTAGCCGTGGCTGACTGGGTAATCCTCGTCGACTCGCCGCGCGACTTTCCCAACGCCGACACGCCGCACAAGGTCATCACGACCAAGGACTACCTGGCCCGTTCGAATCTCTTCCGCGGCTCGCGCCCGAAGATGATCAACCTGTCGCGGTCGTTCAATTACCAGAGCCGCGGCTACTATTGCTCGCTGCTTGCCGAGGCGCGCGGCCACCGCATCATTCCCTCGGTCGAGACGATGGTCGATCTCGGCGCCCGCCAGCTCTATGCGCAGGCGCTGCCCGAACTCGACGATTCGCTGCAGAGGGCGCTGGCCGCGACCGACGACAGGAGCGTGCCGGGCCGCATAGTCGTTTATTTCGGCGCCGTCGCCGACCATCGCTTCGATCGCTTCGGCCGCCTGCTGTTCGACTGGTTCCGCTGTCCGGTCCTGGAAGTGACGGTCGAGGTCAACGGCCGCGCCCAGATCAAGAAGCTGGCGCCGGTGCCGGTAACCAAGCTTTCGCCGGAGGAGCTGGTGCATTTCCACGCCGCGCTCCACACCCACACGACGCGTGAATGGCGCTCGCGCAAGGACCGCGCCACGCCGCGCTACTCCTTCGCCGTGCTCTACAATCCGCAGGAGCAGCTGCCGCCGTCCAGCCTCGCCACGCTGAAGCACTGGTCGCGTATCGCCGAGAAGCTCGGCGTCGAAATCGAGCCGATCACCCGCCGCGACCTGCCACGGCTGGCCGAGTTCGATGCGCTGTTCATCCGCGAGACCACCTCGATCGACGATCACACCTATCGCTTCGCCCGCCGCGCCATGCAGGAAGGCATGCCGGTCATCGACGATCCCATCTCGATGATCCGCTGCACCAACAAGATTTACCTGCACGAGCTGATGACCAGTAACGGCATCGCGGTGCCGCCGACGGTCATCCTCGCCGGCATGCACGACCTGACGCGCGCCGCCGACGAGCTCGGCTTCCCGATGGTGCTGAAGGTGCCCGACTCTTCCTTCTCGCGCGGCGTCAAGAAGGTCGACAACGCCGCCGAGCTGACGGCGCTCGCCAAGGAATGGTTCGAGGACACCGACCTGCTGCTGGCGCAGCGCTTCATGCCGACGACCTTCGACTGGCGCGTTGGCGTGCTCGGCGGCAAGCCGATCTTCGTCTGCCAGTACATGATGGCGAAGAAGCACTGGCAGATCGTCAAGCACGGCGCCAACGGGCATCTCACGGAGGGCGCCCACAACACGCTCGCCCTGTCGGAGGCGCCGCCGGACGTCGTCGACATCGGGCTGCGCGCCGCGCAACTGATCGGGCAGGGCCTCTACGGCGTCGACATCAAGGAGACCAACGACGGCATCTTCGTCGTCGAGGTGAACGACAATCCCAACATCGAGCACGGCATCGAGGACCAGGCCGAAAAGGACCAGGTCTGGATCGAATTGACCCGCTGGTTTACCGACCGCCTCGACAACTAGACTCGTAATTCCTGCCGGCGTATTCAGGGAATCGAGGGGCGGTTCCGCTCCGTTTCCATTAACCGAGAGTTCTTGAGACGTGAGCGACGCTGAACGCGTGGCCGCGCGGGGCCCCCGTCGCCGCCCCATCGCGGACAGTGCTTTTCGCCACCGCAGTTACCGTTTCTTCTGGCTGGCGCGTCTGCTGGCGAGCTTCGCCGCGCAGATCGTCGGCGTTGCGGTCGGCTGGCAGATTTACGACATGACGTCGAACCCGTTCGACCTCGGGCTGGTCGGCCTCGTCCAGTTTGCGCCGGCGCTGGCGCTGGTGCTGGTCTCCGGCCACGTCGCCGACCGCTTCAACCGCCGCGCCATCATGGGCATCGGACAACTGGTCGAGGCGCTGTGCACGGGAGCGATCCTCGTGCTCACGGTTTCGGGACTGATCACGACGGTCACGATCTTCGCTTTGCTGTTCATCATCGGCGTGGCGCGCGCCTTCATGAACCCGGCGAGCTCGTCGCTGGTCCCGAACCTGGTCCCGCAGGAGGACCTTGCCTCGGCGGTGGCGCTGGGCTCGACCGCCTGGCAGATCGCCAACATCGTCGGCCCGATGGTCGGCGGCCTGCTCTACGGCATATCGCCCGGCGCGGCGTACAGCGTCGCCTTCGTCATGGTGGTCGGCGCCGTGGTCTCCATTTCGCTGGTGCCGCGTCCGGCCCAGAAGACGCTGCTCGGCGAGCGCACCTGGCAGACCGTGCTCGCCGGGTTCGGCTACGTCTGGGGCGAGAAGGTCGTGCTCGGCGCGATCTCGCTCGACCTTTTCGCCGTCCTCCTCGGCGGCGCCACGGCGCTCCTGCCGGCATACGCCCGCGATATCCTGGTCACCGGGCCGTGGGGGCTCGGCGTCCTGCGTTCCGCCGCCGGCCTTGGTGCCATCGCCATGGCGGCGTACCTGACGCTCCGCCCGATCCGCGACCGCGCCGGGATGCTGATGTTCATCGCCGTCGGCCTGTTCGGCGTGTTCACCGTCATCTTCGGCCTGTCGCGCGTGGTCTGGCTGTCGGCGCTGGCGCTGGCGCTCGCCGGCGCCGCCGACATGATCAGCGTGCAGGTGCGCGAGACGCTGATCCAGCTGTGGACGCCGGACAATGTTCGCGGACGCGTCAACGCGGTGAACAGCGTCTTTATCGGCGCCTCGAACGAGCTTGGCGAGTTCCGCGCCGGCACCATGGCCTCGATCATCGGCGTCGTGCCGGCCGTGGTCTTCGGCGGCGTCGGCACCGTGGTCGTGGCCGGACTCTGGGCGTGGTGGTTCCCGGCGATCCGCCGCGTGCGCCGCCTCGACGTCCACCGCGCCTGAGGCCCCGGTTCGCGTAAAATTGCGGGTGCCGGTTTACGCGGCCTCAACCAGCGCCATGTAGGCCGGGGACTGGATCCCAGTCTTCGAGTAGCCGCCGACCATGGACGCCACGCCTGCCCTTGCCGTTCGCGGCCTCTCCAAGTCTTTCGATCGCCCGGCGGTCGACCGGCTCGATCTCACCATCCGCAAGGGCGAGTTCTACGCCCTGCTCGGGCCGAACGGCGCCGGCAAGACGACGACGCTGCGCATGGTGGTCGGGCTGCTCAGGCCGGACGCCGGCACGATCCAGGTCGAGGATATCGACGCGCTCGCCGATCCGATCGCCGCCAAGCGGCAGATGGCGTGGGTCTCCGACGAGCCGATGATCTATGACAAGCTGACGCCGCTCGAGTACCTCGAGTTCGTCGCCGGCCTGTGGAGCATCGATGCCGCGACCGCGGCCCGCACCGCCAACCACCTGATCGACTGGCTGGGCCTGCGCCCCCACGCCAACGACCGCTGCGAGGGCTTCTCGCGCGGCATGCGCCAGAAGGTGGCGCTCGCCGGCGCGCTGGTCCACGAGCCGAAGCTCATCATCCTCGACGAGCCGCTGACCGGGCTCGACGCCGGCACGGCGCGGCAGGTCAAGGACCTGCTCCACGCCCGCGTCGAGGCCGGCGGCACCGTCATCATGACGACGCACATCCTGGAAGTCGCCGAGCGCATGGCGCAGCGCATCGGCGTCCTGTCCTCCGGGCACCTCATCGCCGAAGGCACGCTGGCCGAGCTTCGCCTGCGCTCCGGGCGCGGCGGCAGCCTCGAGGACGTTTTCCTGACGCTGGTCGGCGACAGCGCGGCGGCCTGACCATGGCAGCCGCAAGCGAACCTTCGATCGCCTGGCTGGCGCGGAACGAGCTTCGCCTGTCGTGGCGCGACTGGCAGGCGATGATCACCGCCGGCAACAAGCGCCACCTCGGCACCGCGCTCTTCATCCTGCTCCTCGTCGGGCTGGTGCTGCACCTGCCGGCCTACGCGCTGCTCGGCCCGATCGGCCGCGCCGGCGTCCATCCCGACGTGCCGACGCTGATCTCGATCTCGCTGATCGTCACGCTCTACGCCTCGCTGCTGCTCGCCCAGGCGATGGAGACGGTGACGCGCACGCTTTATTCGCGCGGCGACCTCGACCTCGTCATGTCGTCGCCGGTCTCGCAGATGCGCCTGTTCGCGGTGCGGATCTTCATCAACGCGCTGCTCGTCGCGATGATGGGCGTGTTGCTCTCGGCGCCGCTGATCGACGTGCTTATCCTGACCGGCGGCGCGCGCTGGCTCGCGGCCTATGTCGTGTCGATGGCCGTCGGCCTCACCGCCGGGGCGCTTGCGGTCGCGATCACGATCGGCCTGTTTCGCCTGCTCGGGCCGCGCCGCACGCGGCTGGTGGCGCAGGTCGTCGCCGCCATCATCGGCGCGGCCTTCGCCATCGGCATCCAGATCATGGCGATCCTCTACTACGGCAGCCTGAACCGGCATGTCTTCGTCGTCTCCCCGGAGACGGCGGCGAGCGCGCCGGCGGCGGCGAGCCCGCTCTGGCTGCCGGCGCGGGCCGTGCTTGGCGACCCCGCCGCGCTGCTGGCGACCGCCGCCGCCGGGATCATCGTTCTCGGCGCGGTGATGCTGATATTCGCGCGCCGCCTCGGCGAACACTCGCTCGCCGCCACCGATCTTCCGGCCGTCGTCCGCAGCCATCGCCGGGCGCATCGCTTCAATCCCGGCACGCCCGCGGCGGCGATGCGGCGCAAGGAATGGCGGCTGCTTCGCCGCGATCCGTGGCTGGTATCGCAGACGCTGACCCAGCTCCTCTATCTCATCCCGGCGGCGCTGCTCCTGATGCGCAACTTCGGCGCCGCCACCGGCGTGCTCATCGTTGTCGTCATGGTGCTGGTCACGGTCGGCGGCCAGCTCGGCGGCGCGCTGGCGTGGCTCGCCATCTCCGGCGAGGATGCGCCGGAACTGGTCACGACCGCGCCGGTGTCGCCGCTCGCGATCACCCGCGCCAAGGTCGAGGCGGTGCTGGGCGCGATCGCCGTGGTGCTCGGGCCGCTGGTCATCGGGCTGGCGTTCCTGTCGCCGCTCGACGCGCTGGCGACGGCGGTCGGCCTCCTTTTCGCGGCGCTGTCGACGATCCGCATCCAGCTCTGGTTCCGCGCCCAGGCCAAGCGCAGCAACTTCCGCCGCCGCCATACCTCGTCGCGCATCGCCACGTTCGGCGAGGCGCTGGTCTCGTTCTCGTGGGCGTCCGCCGCGGGATTGGCCGCGGCCGGGACCTGGCTTGCGGCGATCAGCATCGCGGTCGCGCTGCTCATCCTGGCGGCGGTGCGCGCCGTCAGCCCGCGCAAGGCCGCAACCCTCTAGCCTCGTCTCGATCGCTGCCCCTTGACTCCTGCGGCCGCGCCGCATTAGTTAAGTGCATGCTTAACTATGGCGGTGACATCGACCGTGTTTTCCATGCGCTGGCGGAGCCGACGCGGCGCGCGATGGTCGAGCGCCTGTCGCGCGGGCCGGCCTCGGTGAGCGAGCTCGCGGCGCCCTTCGCCATGTCGCTGCCCGCGATCGTCCAGCACCTCGCCGTCCTGGAGGAGAGCGGCATCGTCAGCAGCGAGAAGGTCGGGCGCGTGCGCACCTGCCGCATCGAACCGCAGGCGCTGTCGCTCGCCGAGCGATGGATCAACGAGCGGCGGACGCTGTGGATGCGCCGCCTCGACCGGCTGGGCGAATTCCTTGCCGACGAAGAGAAGAGCCAGAGGAGAAGGAAGAAATGAGCAAGCGTACCGTCACCCATTCGACCTTCGTGCTGGAACGCGTCTATCCGGCGGTTCCCGCGCGCGTCTTCAACGCCTTCGCCGATCCGAAAGCCAAGGCGAAATGGTTCAAGCCGCCGGAGGACTGGGGACCGGAGAAGCAGGAAATGGATTTCCGTGTCGGTGGCCGCGAGACCAGCATCGGCGGGCCAAAGGGCGGCCCGGTCATCAGCTTCCGCGCGCTCTATCAGGACATCGTGCCCGACCAGCGCATCATCTACACCTACGACATGGATATCGACGGCAAGCCCATCTCGGTGTCGCTGGCGACCATCGAGCTGAGGGCCGAGGGGCGTGGCACGCGCCTGACGCTGACCGAGCAGGGCGCCTACCTCGACGGCTTCGACGATCCGTCGGTGCGCGAGAAGGGCACCAACGACCTGCTCGACGCGCTCGGCCGCTCGCTCGCCAGCTAGGAGGGAACCATGGGCAAGGTTGTCGTTTCCGCCTTCATCAGCCTCGACGGCTACATCGAGGCGCCGAACCGCGAGATGATCACGCCGCCGCCGACGCCGGACCTGTTCCGCTATTTCATCGAGCGCAACCTCAGCCGAGCCGGCGTCTTCGTCTATGGGCGCGTGTCGTACGAGGGCATGGTCCGCTACTGGACCTCGGCTGAAGCCGACCCGAAGGAAGCGGCGCGGCTTGCCGCCAGCCGCAAGGTCGTGTTCTCGCGCACGCTGGACAAGGCCGACTGGGGCGTGGCGGAAATCGCGCGTGGCGACCCTGCGGGGCTGGTCAGGCGGCTGAAGGGCGAGACCGACAAGGACATCGTCCTCCTCGGCGGCGCCGCCATGGCCAACAGCTTCATGCGCGCCGGCGTCGTCGACGAATATTTCCTGCTGGTGACCCCGATCGTCTTCGGCGGCGGCACGCCCCTGTTCCAGCAGGGCCTGCCGCGCACGCACCTCAAGCTGATCGAGGCGCGGCCGTTCGATTCGGGTTCGGTGCTGCTGACCTACGAGCCGGCCGGCTAGGGAGTGTCGCGATCGTCCTTGCCGACGACGCGATACTCGACCGAGATAGTTTCACCGGCGGCGCGCGCCTTGGCGAGCTTGCTCCACCGCCAGCGCCAGACGAGATAGGCGATGGCGCCGATCGGGATGAGCACCAGGGCGACGCCAAGCGACAGGATGACCAGCGCGACGAGGATCCCGAGCCCGACCACCATGGCGAGGAACAGGCCAAGCTTGCCGCGCCAGTCGAGCTGATCGAAGGTGATGTCGTATCGCGCCATGCCGAACCATGTGGCGGCAATCGGCGCGCGGCGCAAGGGCAAAAAGCGCCGCGGCCTGGCGCCGGGATCAGACGTCCAGATTGGCTACGTTGAGCGCGTTGGTCTGGATGAAATCGCGGCGCGGCTCGACTTCGTCGCCCATCAGGCGGCCGAACAGGTCGTCGGCGTCGTCGGCTTCCTTGATCTTGACCTGGAGCAGCGTGCGCGCCTCCGGGTCGAGCGTCGTCTCCCAGAGCTGCTCGGCGTTCATCTCGCCGAGGCCCTTGTAGCGCTGCAGGCTGAGACCCTTGCGGCCGGCGGCGGTGACCGCGGCATAAAGGTCGCGCGGCCCGTGCACGACGGTCTCGTCGTCCTTGCGCACGAAGCGCGCGAACTTGGCGTAGATGTCCTGGAGCTTCTTGGTGAACTGGTCGAGCTTGCGCGCGTCGGCCGAATTGAGCAGCCCCGGGTCGATCGACGAGACTTCCTTGACGCCGCGCACCTCACGCTCGAAGCGGAAGCCGCTGTCGGCCGAGAACGAGCCGCTCCAGCCGCGCTCGGTGTCCTCGGAGAGCGCGTCGAGGCGCTTGGCGACATACTTCGCCGCCTCGTCGGCCTTGGTCTGCTCGGACAGGATCGCCGGGTTGAGGGCACCGGCGATCGCCACCTGCTCGACCACGGCGCGGTTGTAGCGCGAGTGGATGCTGTTCAGCACGCCGACGAAGGCGTGCGCGTCGCTGACGATGTCGGCAAGGTCGCGGCCGCCGCGATCGTCGCCGCGCGCGAGCTTCAGCACGGCCTCCTCGAGGCCGGTCGAGATCAGGTATTCCTCGAGCGCCCGCTCGTCCTTGATGTAGGTCTCCGACGAGCCCTTCTTCACCTTGTAGAGCGGCGGCTGCGCGATATAGACGTGCCCGCGCTCGATCAGCGGCCGCATCTGCCGGTAGAGGAAGGTGAGCAGCAGGGTGCGGATGTGGGCGCCGTCGACGTCGGCATCCGTCATCAGGATGATCTTGTGGTAGCGCAGCTTGTCCGGATCGAACTCGTCCGGGCCGACGCTGGTGCCGAGCGCGGTGATCAGCGTGCCGATCTGCTCCGACGAGATCATCTTGTCGAAGCGCGCGCGCTCGACGTTGAGGATCTTGCCGCGCAGCGGCAACACCGCCTGGTTCTCGCGGTTGCGGCCCTGCTTGGCCGAGCCGCCGGCCGAATCGCCCTCGACGATGAAGAGCTCGGCCTTGGACGGGTCGCGCTCCTGGCAATCGGCAAGCTTGCCGGGGAGCGAGGCCATGTCGAGCGCGCCCTTGCGCCGCGTCAGCTCGCGCGCCTTGCGCGCCGCTTCGCGCGCCGCGGCCGCCTCGACCACCTTGCCGACGATTACCTTGGCTTCCGCCGGATGTTCCTCGAACCATGTGCCGAGGCCGTCGTTGGTCAGGTTCTCGACCACCGGGCGGACCTCGGAGGAGACCAGCTTGTCCTTGGTCTGCGAGGAGAATTTCGGGTCCGGCACCTTGACCGAGAGGACCGCGGTCAGGCCCTCGCGGCAGTCGTCGCCGGTGAGCGCGATCTTGTCTTTCTTGGCGCCGGCGCCGCGATCGGCATAGGCCGTGACCTGGCGCGTCAGCGCACCGCGGAAGCCGGCAAGGTGGGTGCCGCCGTCGCGCTGCGGGATGTTGTTGGTAAAGCAGAGCACGTTCTCGTGGTACGAGTCGTTCCACTGCATCGCGACCTCGACGGTGATCCCGTCCTTCTCGGCGCGGAAGTAGATCGGCGCCGAGATGATCGGCTTCTTCGCCCGGTCGAGATAGCGCGCGAAGGCGGCCAGCCCGCCCTCGTACATCATCGTCTCGACCTTCGGCTCGACGCCGCGCCTGTCGGTGAGCACGATCTTCACGCCGGAGTTCAGGAACGCGAGCTCGCGCAGGCGATGCTCCAGCGTGGCGTAGTCGAATTCGATGTGGGTGAAGGTTTCGGGCGAGGGCGTGAAGGTGACCTCGGTGCCGTTGCGCCCATCCCAGTCGCCGACCACCTTGAGCGGCGCGTCGGGGACGCCGTGGGTGAAGCTCATCTCGTGGATCTTGCCGTCGCGCCAGATGCGCAGCGTGAGCTTCGAGGACAGCGCGTTGACCACCGAGACGCCGACGCCATGCAGGCCGCCGGAGACCTTGTAGGAGTTCTGGTCGAATTTTCCGCCGGCGTGGAGCTGGGTCATGATGACCTCGGCGGCCGACACGCCTTCGCCCTTGTGAATGCCGGTCGGGATGCCACGGCCGTTGTCCCAGACCGTGACCGAGCCGTCCGGATTGAGCGTGACGCTGACCGCATCGGCGTGGCCGGCGAGCGCCTCGTCAATGCCGTTGTCGACGACCTCGTAGACCATGTGGTGGAGGCCGGAGCCGTCGTCGGTGTCGCCGATGTACATGCCCGGCCGCTTGCGTACGGCGTCGAGGCCTTTGAGGACCTTGATCGACTCGGCGCCGTAGTCGCTTTCGAGCGCGGCAACAGGCTTCAATTCGTTCATGCGGTTTCCGGTGCGGGCGGTTACTGGAGGGCGTTCCGGGTCACGCAAAAACGGGGGCAAAATCGCCGGCCCGGAAAGGCCCAGAATCATTGTCATTAATATAGCAACGGCGGCACCGAATTTCGAGGGTTTTTCAGGAATTTAGGCCCCGAATCGACCCCTTGGAATCGGCGGGATTCCGAGGCTTTCGCGGGTGCCGAATCGATTAGCCCGGAAACGCCGCGATCGCCTTCAGGAATTGGCTCCCGTAGCGGGCGAGTTTCGCTTCGCCGACGCCGTGCACCAGCTTCATTTCGGACGGCGTGCGGGGGCGCAGGCGGGCCATGTCGATGAGGGTGCGGTCGGCGAAAACCATGTAGGCGGCGACGCCGTCCTGGCGCGCAATGCCGCGGCGGAGCGCCCGCAGGTGCTCGAACAGGGCGTTGCCCGCGCCGTCGAGGTCGGCGCCAGCGGCGTTCCGTTCGCGCCGCGGCTTGCGCCCCTCGGTCTCGGTGGCGACGCGCAGCGACAGGCTCTCGCGGCCCTTGAGAATCGCGACGCCGTTTTCGGTAAGGCGGAAGCCGCCGTGCTCGGCGCTGGCCTCGGCCAGCACGCCCGCCGCGTAGAGTTGGCGCACGACGGTTTGCCAGGCGCGCTTCGACTTGTCCTTGCCGACGCCGAACGTCTTGAGGGCCTCGTGGCCGTGCCGCCGGATGGCTGCGGTGGCCTCGCCGGTGAGCACGTCGGCGAGGTGCGCGGCGCCGAAGCGCTCGCCGGTACGCACGACGGCCGAAAGGACCTTCTGCGCGTCGGTGGTCGCGTCGTAGAGCGTGGCGCCGCCGCGGCAGAGGTCGCAATGACCGCAGCGCCCGCTCGTCTCGCCGAAATACGCCAGCAGTGCCTGGCGCCGGCACAGCGCCGATTCGCAGAGGTCGATCATCGTCGCCAGCCGCTTCAGCTCGACGCGCCGCTGCTCGGGCGAAATCTCGCGTTCCGCGATCTGCCGGCGGCGCAGCGCCATGTCTTCGGCGCCGTAGAGCGTCAGCGTTTCCGCCGCGAGGCCGTCGCGGCCGGCGCGGCCGATCTCCTGGTAGTACGCCTCGATGCCGGCGGGCATGTCGGCGTGCACGACATAGCGCACGTCCGGCTTGTTGATGCCCATGCCGAAAGCGACGGTGGCGACCATGACGATGCCGTCCTCCTTCAGGAAGACGTCCTGGTTTTCCGAACGCACCTGCTGGTCGAGGCCGGCGTGGTAGGGGAGCGCGCGGTGGCCGGCTTTGGCCAGCGCCGCGGCAAGCTGCTCGGTGCGCGCCCGCGCTGCCGTGTAGACGATGCCGCTCGCGCCCTTGCGGGCCGCGACGAAGGCGGCGATCTGCTCGCGCGGGCGCTCCTTCACGGCAAAGCTGAGGTCGATGTTCGGCCGGTCGAAGGAATGCACGATCGTCAGCGGCGGCCGGTCGAAGAGCTGCGCCGCGATGTCGGCACGCGTGGCGTCGTCGGCGGTCGCGGTGAGCGCCAGGATCGGCAGGCGTCCCAGCGCGATGCGGGCCGTGATCAGCGTCCGGTATTCGGGCCGGAAGTCATGTCCCCACTGCGAGACGCAGTGCGCCTCGTCGATGACCAGCCGCCGCGCGCCGGCCCGCCGCAGCCGTTCGGCGAAACCGTCCATGGCGAGACGCTCGGGTGATACGAAGAGAAGGCGGAGCTCGCCGCGTTCGATGAGGTCCCAGGCGGCGTCGGCCTCGCGCGGGTCGTTGTGCGAGTTGAGACTCGCGGCGGCGACGCCCAGGCTCGTCATCTGGCCGACCTGGTCGCGCATCAGCGCGATCAGCGGCGAGACCACGACGGTGAGCCCGCCGGCCTGCACGGCGGGAAGCTGGTAGCACAGCGACTTGCCGCTGCCCGTCGGCATGACGGCAAGCACGTCCCTGCCGGCGAGCACGGCTTCGACGATCTCCGCCTGGCCTGGCCGGAACGAATCGTAGCCGAAGACGCTGCGCAGTGTCAGCGCCGCCTTGTCCATGCCGGCGCTCATGCGGGGGTGACGGTGGCGTCGCGTACCAGAAACCGTTCGGCGCGCTCGCCGAGCGGCGCGAACACGTCAGCCTCGGTGCCGGTCATGAAGGCCTGGCAGCCGAGGTCGGTGAGCACCTGGAACAGGCCCTGCCGGCGCGTGGCGTCGAGATGCGCGGCGATCTCGTCGAGCAGCACCACCGGCGTCTCGCCGCTGAGCTCGGTGGCAAGTCGCGCCTCGGCCAGCACCAACCCGATGAGCAGCGCCTTCTGCTCGCCGGTCGAGCAGGTCTCGGCGGCCGCCTGCTTTGGTCCGTGGCGGACGCGAAGGTCCGAGCGGTGCGGGCCGATGAGCGTGCGGCCGGCGGCAGCATCGTGCGGGCGCTCGCCGGCAAGCTCGGCGGCGTAGTTGGCTTCGACCACGCTGGCGGGATGGGAATCCAGCCCGTGTTCGAGCGTGCCCTCGAGCTGGATCTCTGCCCACGGGAACGGTGAATCGCGGCCGCTGGCGGCGATGAGGCGGGCAATCAGCGCGGCCCACTCGCGCCGCGCTGCCGCGACGGCGACGCCAAGCTCGGCCATCTCCATCTCGATGGCATCGAGCCAGGCCGCGTCGGGGTGCGGCTCGGCGAGCAGCTTGTTGCGGCCGCGCGTCGCCTTCTCGAAGGCGTTGACGCGCGTGCCGTGCGTCTTGTCGATGGCGAGCACGGCGCGGTCGAGGAAGTGGCGGCGCTCGGAGGCAGGACCGGTGAACAGGCCGTCCATGGCCGGCGTCAGCCAGAGCACGCGCAGATGCTCGACCAGCGCGTCGGTGGAACGGGCCGGCGCGCGGTTGACGCGGACCGAGCGGCGGTTCTCCGGGCCCTCCGCGCCGAGCGCGACGCCCGTGCCGATCTCGACCTCGCCGGCGCCATTGGCAATGGTGGCGGCGATCGCCCAGGCGCCGTCGCCGCCATGGCGGGCGACCTCCTCAAGGTTGGCGCGGCGAAGCCCGCGGCCAGGCGCGAGAAAGGAGATCGCCTCGAGCAGGTTGGTCTTGCCGGCGCCGTTCGGCCCGGTGAGCACGACCGAGCGGCCGTCGAAATCGGCGGTGAGGGAGGCATAATTGCGGAAGCCGTTGAGCTTGAGGCGGGTGACGGCGGCAGTTGCGGTATCGGCCATGGCGAGGCGGTTATAGGGCGTGGCGCCGGACTGTCCTATCCTGTCGCGGCAGGGGTGAAGCAAGCGGCAGAAACAGGCGCGTGTCGGTATCCGAGTCCATTCCTGACGGCCCGCTGTCGCGGCTGGCGATGAACGACGCGGTGGCGTTGAGCGTGCTCGCCTCGCTGCTGTTCCACGCGGCGCTGCTCGGCCTCGCCGTATGGTGGCCGCGGCGGCCGCTCCCGGTAGTGCCCGAGGAACCCAGCCTCACCGTCGATTTCATCACCAGCGCTGCGTACGACGCGGCGACCGCGCCATCGGAGCCGGTAGCCCCGCCGCCTCCCGTTGCTCCTCCACCGGCGCAGCCGGCGCCGTCCGGTCTTTCGGCCGCGCCCGGCATGATCCGGCCGACGACGATGCTCTCGGCGCTGGCGCTGGCGGAGCCCGGAACGGTGGAAGCGGCTAAGGAGCTCGCGCACTTCAACGGCGAAGAACGCGCCGTCCAGCTCTGCAATCTCGAAGCCATGGAGCAGGTGCACGCCTGGAAGGCGAACTTCAAGCCGGAGCGGATCATCGCCTACGCCACCGCCGACGAGGTGTCGGCGGGCGACAAGGTGAACGCGCCGGGCGCGGCGTTCCTTTCCGGCGGCGCCTGGTATGGCCTGAGCTACGAGTGCCTGCTTTCGCCCGACGGCGTCACGGTCGACGGCTTCCAGTTCAAGGTCGGCGATCCGATCCCGCGCGATCGGTGGGATGCCGACCATCTGCCGACGGCAAAATAGGCGGCAGGTCGCCGCACTTGTCGTCGGCGCCAAGTCGCGTCATATTTCGATTCCCATCAACGAACGAAAGGAGGTGATCCAGTGTCTCATTGTCTCACGCCGCGGACGCCGGCGACCTATGAGTGGATCATCGCAACGTGTGGAGCGTGCTCCTGCTAGTGATGGACCGGTATTAGGTTCGCGCGTGATCGCGGACTGACAATGGAAGGGCCGTCGCGGCGACCGCGGCGGCCCTTCTTCTTTCCGGGGGAGAGGTGGGAGGAGGCCTAGAAGCCCATCTGCTTCCGGCCGAGCTCGGTGAGGTCCTTCTCCGTGGCGCGGCCCTTGAAATCGACCTCAAAATTCATCGGCGCGAAATCCGGCGGCGAGCGGCCGTCGAGGAAGGCCGCCTTCTGACCGGGCAGGTAGGCGCGGTTCTTGGCGCAGTCCGGCGCCGAGCCGATGTAGATGACCGAGGCGTATTCCTTGCCGGCGTGCTCGTCGGCGACCGAGTGGCAGATGTCGGTATGCCACCACACGGTGTCGCCCGGATTGACCTCGGGGATCGAGACGGTGCCGGCCATCATGTCGGCGTGCCACTCGGGCCGGACGCCGAGCGCGCGCCCGGGTGCCGCGCCGCAGAGGTCGTCCTCCGGCACGTCGTCCTGCAGTGCGCGGAGCAGCACGTAGGAGATGCCCTCGGCGATCGGGATGACGCGGAGCGTCCCGTCCTTCGGTCCCTGCCGGGTGAGCGCCGTCCAGCCCTGGTAGGTACGGAAGACGGAAGCGACGGCGGGCGAGGGGATCTCGCGCGTCTCGAGGCGATGGCGCGCATCGAACGGATTGTAGCCGCGCCAGTCGCCGGCGAAGACCTTCTCGTAGACGCTCTGGTAGCCCGGATCGATCCAGCGCTCGACCGTGCCGGCGTCCATGTGCGGCGACAGGCCCAGCGTCTTGTCGCCGGGCTGGCGGCGGCGCACGCGGTCGGCGTAGGTGCACTGGAGGTCGGGGTTGAAGATGCCCTCGTAGTTGACCCACAGCCGGTCGAGGAAGGAGCGCGTCTCGGCGAGCTTCTGGTCCTGCCGCGCCAGTACTTGCGGCTTCGACCAATAGACGTTGAAGATTTGCGGCCGGCCGGCCTTGAGCGCCGAGAAATATTTGTCGAGGCTGCGCTTCTCGATCTCCTTCTTCTCGTACTCGTTGGCCTCGAGATAGCGGCCGACCTCGTCGAACCACTCGCTCGCCTGCGTCGCCGGGAAGACGTTGCGCACGACGGCGCAGCCGGTGTGGCGGACGGCATCGCGCGTGGCGTCGCTGACCTTGCCGGCACGGATGTCGGCAAAATCGATCTCGGGGATCGTCGGCCGCCCGGCGGCATTGTCTGTGCGGATCTTGTCCGCTGCCTTCATGACGTAGCCGCGCACGTCGTCATAGGCGCGCTTCAGCACGTCGTGGCGTGGGCGCATCTTGCGCTTGAAGGCGACGATGTCGCCGGCGACGTCGAATTCCTGCTTGGTCTCGGCCTGCATCATGCTGGTTTCCTCCCGTTGGCCCGAGGAAGGCTACGCCCGACCGCCACCGGCATGTTGCCGAGTCCCGGCCAGAACTGGTACTGGAATGGCGTCGACGGAGGCAGCTTGCGGCAGTCGGCAGCTATTGGGACCGATGGATGCGCCCGCTTTTCGAGAAGGTGACCGTGCCGGAGGGCGCCTCCTGGAGTCTGCTCGACCGGCGGCTCGACGACGGCATCCCCTTCCAGTGGCACTACCATCCCGAGTTCGAGCTGACGCTGACCGTGAACAGCCGCGGCCAGCGCTATATCGGCGATTCCGTTGCCGCCTACGAGGATGGCGACCTGGTGCTGCTCGGCCCGAACCTGCCGCACACCTGGAACTCGTCGGCCCGCATCGATGCGGGAGAACCCCACCGGGCGCTGGTCATGTGGTTCACGGAAGGCTGGGGCGAAAGCATCACCGGCAGCCTCGCCGAGCTCAGGCCGGTGGCGTCGCTGCTCCGGCGCGCCGGTCGCGGCGTCGCCTTTTCGCGCGCCGCCGCCGCACGCGCGCGGCCGCTGATCGAATCGATCCCCGGACGCGCACCGCCCGATCGGCTGCTCCGCCTCATGGAGGTGCTGGCGCTGCTGGCCGGCGACCGCGACGCGGCGCCGATCGCCGGTCCCGCCGCCGATCGCATGCGCCTCGAACTGCCCGATCGCGGCCGCATCGAGCGCGTGCTCGACCATCTCCATGCCCGCTACCGCGAGCCGGTGTCGATCGCCACGCTTGCCGATCTGGCGGCGCTGTCGCCGTCCGGCTTCCACCGGCTGTTCCGCCGGCACACGCATCTCACCGTGAGCGACTACGTCGCCGAGCTGCGCATCGGCCAGGCGTGTGCGCTTCTCGTCAACACGCGCCGGCCCATCGCGCACGTCGCCGAGGAAGTCGGCTATCCGAGCCTTGCCAATTTCAACCGCATGTTCCGCGCGCTGAAGGGCATGACGCCGCGCGAGTTCCGCGCGAGCTTCACCGGATGAGCCGTTATACGCGCATCGGCATGAGGACGTAGAGCGCGTCGGCGGCGCCGTCGTCGAGGATGAGCGTCGGCGAACCGGGATCGGCGAAGCGGAACTCGGCGGTCTTGGTTTCGAGCTGGCCGGCGACGTCGAGCAGGTAGCGCGAGTTGAAGCCGATCTCGATCTGGTCGGAGTCGTAGTCGACGCCGACTTCCTCGACCGCGCTGCCCGAGTCGGGGTTGTTGACGGAGAGCGTCATCTTGCCCTCGCCGAGCGCCATTTTCACGGCGCGGCCGCGCTCCGACGAGATCGTAGAGACGCGGTCGACGGCATCGGCGAACTCCGCCTTGTCGACCTTGAGTACCTTGTCGTTGTGCTGCGGGATGACGCGGACGTAGTCGGGGAAGGTGCCGTCGATGAGCTTGGAGGTCAGCACGATGTCGCCGTTGCCGCCCGAGGCCGGAATGGTGACGCGGATCTTGGTGTCGGAAATCTCGATGTCGACGTTGCCCTCGCCGGTCTCGACCAGCTTCTGGATTTCGCCGACGGCTTTGCGCGGCACGATGACGCCGGCCATCTTCTCGGCGCCCTCCGGCGCGTCGACCTGGGCTTGCGCCAGGCGGTGGCCGTCGGTGGCGACGGCGCGCAGCATCGCCTTCTTCCCGACCGTGACGGCGTGGAGGTAGATGCCGTTGAGGTAGTAGCGCGTCTCTTCCGTCGAGATCGCGAACTGGGTGCGGTCGATCAGCTTCTTCAGCGTCAGCGCCGGCAGCGAGAAGCGCACCGGGAACTCGCCGGTGGTGAGATCGGGAAAATCGGCCTCGGGCAGGATCTGCAGCGTGAAGCGCGAGCGCCCCGATTTGAGCGCGAGCTGCTGGCCGTCGCCGGTGTCGAGCGAGACTTCCGCCCCGTCCGGCAGCTTGCGCACGATGTCGTGGAGGATGTGCGCCGGGACCGTGGTAGCGCCGGCCAGGCCGACTTCGGCCGCCACCGTCTCGGTGACCTCGAGGTCGAGGTCGGTCGCCTTCAGCGTCAGCTTGCCGCCGTCGGCACGGACGAGAACGTTGGACAGGATCGGAATCGTGTTCCGCCGTTCGACCACGCGATGGACGTGAGACAGGGAACGAAGAAGGTGCGATCGCTCGACGGTCGCGCGCATGGGAAACCCACCCTACTGAAGACGGACAAACATGGCCCCGGACCGCTGAAATTGGCGGGCCGGGGCGCCGTTGGCAAGGCTATTCGTCGATCATGCGCTTCAGGAGCTCAATCTCCTCCTTGAGCACGCTGTCGCCTTCCACCAGGCCTTCGATCTTGCGTACCGCGTGCAGCACCGTGGTGTGGTCGCGGCCGCCGAAGCGCCGTCCGATCTCGGGCAGCGAGCGCGGCGTCAGCACCTTGGCGAGATACATGGCGATCTGCCGCGGCCTGACGATCGTGCGCGTGCGCCGGGCGGACAACAGGTCAGCCTTCGACACGTTGTAGTGACGCGACACCACCCGCTGGATGTCCTCGATGCGCACGCGCCGCGGCTCGCGCGCCCCGACGAGATCGCGGAGCGTGATTTCGGCCGAGACCAGCGTTACCGGCTGGCGCGTGAACTGCCACTGGGCGACGAGGCGGTTCAGCGCCCCCTCGAGGTCGCGGCCGTTGGACAGAACCGATTGCGCCACATACTCCAGAATGCTCTCCGGAATATCGAGGCCGGGGTTCTGCGCCGAGGCTACCTGGTAGCGGGCGCGCAGAATTTCGCGGCGGAGCTGGAGGTCGGGCGCGCCGATCTCGAAGGCGACGCCGCCCCTGAGCCGCGAACGCACGCGCTCGTCCAGCGTCTCGAGTTCGGCCGGCGGCCGGTCGGCGGCGACCACTACCTGGCGGGCGCCGTCGATGAGCTGGTTGAGCATGTGGCAGAATTCCTGCTGCACCGACTTGCCCTGCAGAAACTGCATGTCGTCGATGAGCAGAAGGTCGATCTCGCGGAGCGATTCCTTGAACGGGATCGCGGTGTGCGAGCGCAGGGCCGCAACGAAGCGGAACATGAAGTGCTCGGCCGTGAGGTAGACGACATTGCGGCCGGGCCGCGCCGCCCGCGCGGCGCGGGTGATGGCATGGAGCAGGTGCGTCTTGCCGCGCCCGACGCCGGCATGGATGTAGAGCGGATTGAACGGCGTTGGCCGGCCGGCCATCGACTCGGCTACCGCCTTGGCGGCGGCGAAGGCAACCCGGTTGGCCGCCCCCTCGCAGAACGTGTCGAAGGTGTAGCGCGGATCGACGGGCGAGCCGCCGAGGCTGCCGCTGCCGTTGCCCGAGGTTCCCGAAGCCGCGATCTCGGCCTCCGAACCCCGCCGCAGCGGCACCATATTGTTGCTGGCGGCGATCGCCACCTGCATCGACGGCGTTTCGTCGGTCTTCTCCGGCGTCACGGCTCTCGGCCGCGTCGCGCCGCGCACGATGAGTTCGATGCGCGCCACGCCCTTGCGTTCGCCGTTCCACAACGTGAGCAGCCGCTCGCCGTAATGGGACGAAATCCACGATTTCAGAAAGCGCGTCGGAACGGAGAGATAGACCGAGCTGACGTCGGCATCCTCGAATTCAACTCGCCCAAACCAGCTGCCGAAGATGTCTTCGCCGAGTTCAGTTCTCAGCCGCGCCTTGACGCGCTGCCACTGCTCGTCGGTCGGCCGTTCGGTCACCGCCTGTACCCCTGCCATCCGTTTGCCCTCCTCGTTGTCCGTCCCACCGCTCACTGCCGCATCGAACCTGAACGACGGCGCCGCTGCCGCGTTCATGACTGCACCCAAGGCAGCCCTGCTCCTTTCCAGCTTTCGGCCGTTCCCCGGTGCCGCTCGCCGTCGAGCCGCCCCTCGAAACCGCCTGTAATGTTGTAGGAATTGGCGTACCCGGCCGCCGTGGCCTGGATTGCCGCCTGCCGGCTTCGGTTGCCCGAGCGGCAGATAAAATACAGCGGGGCGTCGTTGCCGACGCCGAGCTTGCCGAGTTCGGCTTTCAGGCGGCCGATGAAATCGGGCACCAGTTCGCCGGACGGAAACTCGTCCCACTCGACGAGCACCGTCTGCTTGCCGAGGGACGAGATGACCGGCACGCCGACGTAGGCCCACTCGGCCGCCGTCCGCACGTCGACGAGAGTCGCCTTGGGCGACTTCTCCAATTCGTCCCACGCTTGTTGCGCGCTGATATCTCCGGCGTAACCGCCGGGCATTGCTGAAGACATAGATGGCCCCTCACGCACATGACCCGCCCGCCGCGCGTCATGCGTCGCAATCAAACGCTATGTGTGATTCCCCCGGGGATTTGTGCCCGAGGCAATAATTCACGCCTCCGCAAAAACGCGGAATGACGTCATGACCAGCAAAGATGAACCCGCATCTGGATGGTGCGACATGTCATTGACGGGAACGCCGCCGACACGCCGACACCGGCCACACCTGTTAGCGACGCCCCATGCCTGCTTCTTCTTGGTGGCGCCGCTGGAAAGAAAGCTAGACACCGACTCGGGGCGACGCAATGCCTTCACCATGCGAGCGGCGATTGCAGCGCGCGCGCGCCCTGTGATTCATTTTGCCACGACTGTGGGAGACCGGTGGATAAGTCGTTGCGGAGTCACGCCCTTCGTTTTCTCTACCGGGCGACTCATGTTCGAAGCAGAGGGACCTAAATTTTTTTCACGCGGTAACGATTGACTCACCATGAATCCGGCGGAGCGTCATCGCTCCGTCGCATACATGCTTCCATCGCATTGAATCAAAACGGGAATGGATGCGAGGTTTGGCTCGCGCGGGCGACTCGCGCTACTGCGTTCGATGCGGCGTTGCGCATCTTAGACGCCAAACGAAAAAGCCCGGCAAAATTGCCGGGCCATTCAGAAAGATTCCACTGCCTTCGATGCGCGCAGCGTGCGCTACTTCGCGGCGACTGCCTTCACGCGGTGTGCAAGACGCGACACCTTGCGAGCTGCAGTCTTCTTCGGCAGCACGCCTTTCGACGCGGCGCGCATCAGCTCCGGCTGCGCTGCCTTGAGCGCTGCCTCCGCTGCCGCCTTGTCGCCTGAGGCGAGCGCCTCGTCGACCTTGCGCACGTACGAGCGCACGCGCGTGATGCGCTCGCCGTTGACCTTTGCCCGGTGCGTGATCTTGCGCGCGGCTTTGCGGGCGGACGATGTGTTGGCCATGGGTTGCTTCCTGAAATCCGATCAAAGGACGGGCGGCCGTAGCCGCCCGAAATTGGCCGGGCTTATAGGCTGACCGGCGGTTCGGGTCAACGCTCTGCGGCGCCTCAGCGGTGGCGGAAGGCCGCCGGCCGCCTGGCAATGAAGGCCGCCATGCCTTCTTTCTGGTCTTCCGTGGCAAACAGATCGTGAAAGAGATGCTGCTCGGCGCGGAT
>JBEHXS010000019.1:0-26541 GCA_048498575.1 Pseudomonadota bacterium | reverse complement strand
CAGTCGAAATCCTTCCCGCCGAACGTCAAGGTCCAGTTCATCGGCGACCAGTCGGTGTTCATCAAGGATCTGCTCGGCGACCTACAGAATAGCGTCATCACCGCCGTGCTGCTGGTGGTCGCGGTGATCCTGTTCATCCTCGGCGGGCGCGCCTCGATATTCATCGGCATCGCGCTGCCGTTCGCCTTCCTCACCGGCGTGCTGGGTCTCAACCTGTTCGGCGCGACGATGAACATCGTCGTGCTGTTCTCGCTGATCCTTGCCGTCGGCATGCTGGTCGACGACGCCATCATTGTGTCCGAATTCGCCGAACGACGAATGAGCGAGGGCATGAAGCCGAAGGAAGCCTATTCCTTCGCGGCCTCGCGCATGGCCGGCCCGGTCGCCGCTGCCACGCTCACCCGTATCGCAGCGTTCTTCCCGCTGCTGCTGTGGCCGGGGATCGTCGGCCAGTTCATGAAGTACTTGCCGATCACGCTGATCGCGACGCTGTCCGCATCGCTGGTCGCGGCCTTGGTCTTCACGCCGACGCTGGGCGCGCTGGTCGGGCGACCGCACGAGGTGGTGCGCGACGCCGCGCCGCGCGAGGGCTGGTACATCAAGACGGTACGGCAGGCGGTCCACCACCCGTTCATCGTCCTGCTCATCGCCTTTGCCATGCTGATCATCGTGCCGGTGGTTTACGGCCGTCTCGGCAATGGCGTGGAGTTCTTCCCCAACGTCGAGCCGGACACCGGCGTCGTGCTGGTCCATGCGCGTGGCAACCTGTCGCTCGCCGAGAAGGACCGGCTGGTGCGCACGGTGGAAAGCGTCGTCCTTGCCGAGAAGGGCCTGACCACCGTCTATGCCCGCTCCGGCGACATGGGCCAGGGCTCGCAGGACATCACCGAAGATGTGGTCGGCCAGATACAGTTCGAGTTCGCCGACTGGCAGACGCGGCCGTCCGCCAACGACATCATGGCCGATCTCCGCGCCAAGACCGCCAATATCCCCGGCATCAGCGTCGAGGTTACCTCGCCGTCGGCCGGCCCGCCGACCGGCAAGCCGATCCAGATTCAGCTTTCCAGCACGGTGCCGGACGCGCTGACGGCCGCCGCCAAGGAGGTGACTGCCGCGCTTGCCAAGTATCCGGAGATCAAGGATCTGGACAGCGGCCTGCCGATGCCCGGCATCGACTGGGCGCTGCAGGTCGACAAGGCGGAAGCGGCCAAATACGGCATCGGCGTCGGTGCGATCGGCGCCGTGGTGCAGCTCGTCACCAACGGCATGAAGATCACCGACTACCGGCCGGCGGATTCGGATAAGCCGGTCGACATCATCGTGCGCGTGCCGCAGGACCGGCGCACGCTCGACCAGATCGACGATCTCGAGATCCAGACGCCGGCGGGCTCGGTGCCGATCGGCAACTTCGTCAAGCGCGTGCCACAGGAGCGCGTTGGCCTGATCAACCGCGTCGATGGCGTGCGGGTAGATTCCGTCACGGCTAACCTCGCGCCTGGCGTGCAAGCAGCCACGGTTCAGGACGCGATCGGCAAGCAGCTGGCCGCGACCGACTTCAAGGGCCTGGTAAAGTGGAAGCTGGTCGGCTCGGACGAGGAGCGCGAGAACGCCCAGTCGTTCCTGCTCAGCGCATTCGGCGCCGCAATCTTCCTCATCTTCGCGGTGCTGCTCGCCCAGTTCAACAAGCTGTCCAGCGTGGCGCTGGTGCTGTCGGCGATCGTGCTGTCCACGATCGGCGTGTTCATCGGCCTCATCGTCATGCACCAGGCCTTCGGCGTGGTCATGACCGGCGTCGGCATCATCGCCTTGGCAGGCATAGTGACCAACAACAACATCGTGCTGATCGATACCTACGACCGACTACGTCACGAGGGCGTGCCGGTCGAGGAAGCGATCCTGCGAACCTGCCGCGAGCGTGCCCGGCCGGTGCTGCTTACCGCCGTGACCGCGGTGCTCGGCGTGCTGCCGATCGCCTTCGGACTGAACATCGACTTCGTGCATCGCGCGATCACGCTGGGCGCGCCATCCACGCAGTGGTGGATCCAGCTGTCGACCGCAATCGTGTTCGGCCTCAGCTTCTCGACCGTGCTGACCCTGGTCGTGACGCCGGCCTCGCTATCGGCACTGGCGCGCGGCCGGGTGCGCTGGGACCAGCTCGTGGCGCGCTTCCGCAAGCCGCGGGCCGCGCCGCCCGCTGGCGGCGGCGTTCCGGCCCATGCCCGCAGCCAGGACGAGACGAACCAGTTCTAGTCCGCGGCGGTTTCCGGGTTTCCGAATACGGGGCGCGACGGTAGAACGTCGCGCCCCGTCTTTTTCCGCCATCGCCAAGCGAGCCCGCGCATGACGACCGCCCCTTCCCGCACGATCGGCCGGACCGAGTTCGTCGCGCTCATCGCGGCGATCAACACCATCAACTCGGCGGCCATCGACGTGATGCTGCCGGCGCTGCCCAACATGGGCGCGGCTTTCGGCGTCACGAACGTCAACGACCGCTCGCTCGTGCTCACTGCGTTCGTCATCGGGCTCGGCCTGCCCCAGCTCGTTTTCGGGCCGCTCGTCGATCGCTTCGGCCGCCGCGTGCCGCTCCTCATCGGCCTGCTCCTCTACTCGGTTGCGGCACTGGCGGCGCCGCTGGTGCCGAGCTTCGGAGCGTTGCTCGTGCTCCGCTTCGTGCAAGGTATGGGGTCCGCTGCGGCGGCCGTCGCCGCGCAGGCGGCAATTCGCGACCGCTACGCCGGCCGCGACATGGCCCAGGTCATGTCGCTGATCTGGTCGGTGTTCATGATCTCGCCGATCGTGGCGCCGGGTGTCGGCCAGCTCATCCTGCTCACCGGCTCGTGGCAGATCATCTTCGGCTTCATGGGCGCCGTCGGGCTCGTCTTCACGGCGTGGACCTATTTCCGCCTGCCGGAGAGCCTGACGGACGAACAGCGGCGGCCACTCACTGTCGCCAGCATCGGCGGCGGCTTTGTCGCCGTGCTCGGCAATCGCATGTCGCTGTTCTACGCGTTGGCCAGCACGTTTCTGTTCGGCGCCGTCCTCGGCATGGTCAATTCGTCCCAGCCGATCTACGTCGGCATATACGGCCTCGGCGCACTGTTCCCCCTCGCCTTCGCCGTCGCGCCGATCGTTTCGGCGGTCGCCTTCGTCCTCAACTCGCGCCTGGTCGCGCACTTCGGCATGCGGCGGCTGGCGCACGGCAGCATGCTCGCCTTCGTCGTTGCCGCAGCCGCATGGTTCGCCATCGATCTCACCGGCGTGATGCCGCTGTGGCTGTTCATCGTGTTCATGGGCCTGTCGATGCTGGCGCTCAGTCTCGGCTGGGGCAATGTGCCGGCGCTGATGATGGAGCCGCTCGGCGAGGTGGCCGGTACGGCGTCGGCGGTGTTCGGCTCGCTCTCGACCGTCGGCGCTGCCGTGCTCGGTTTCGGCGTGGCGCAGGTCTTCGACGGCACGCCGCGGCCGTTCATCGCGTCGCTGCTGGTCTTCGGCGTCGCCGTGGTCGCGCTATTCGCCGCAGCGGAAGGCGGGCGCCTGTTCGGCGGACAGCCGATCGGCCTGCCCGCCGACAGACCGTAGCCGTCGCTATTCCGCCGCCGCCGGCAACTCCTCGCCGGCTTCCTCGGCGGTCGGCGCAAGATCGTGGCCGCCGATCGTTTCGGCGTGCCTGAGCTCGCGCTCGAGCCGCTGCTCCTCGGCCACCCGCGGCTTGGAGAAGCGGGCGAGCAGCGAGAACACCACCGGCGTCAGGAACAGGGTCGCCAGCGTGGCGATGCCAAGGCCGCCGACGATCACCCAGCCCAGGGCGTGGCGCGCCTCGGAGCCGGCGCCGGAGCGCAGCACCAGCGGCAGGCCACCGAGCACGGTCGCGACCATGGTCATCACCACCGGGCGCAGCCGGATCAGCGCCGAATTGCGGATGGCGTCGTGGATCGATTGACCGGCGTCGCGGAGCTGGTTGGCGAATTCCACGATCAGGATGCCGTTCTTGGACATCAGGCCGACGAGCATGACCAGGCCGATTTCCGAGTAGATGTTGATCGAGCCGCCGGTCAGCACCATGGCGAAGACCGCTGCGGCGAGGCCGAACGGCACCGTGGCGATCAGGATGAAGGCGCTGGCGAAACTCTCGAACTGGCCGGCGAGCACCAGGAGCACGACGAGCAGGGCGAAGACGAACGTCTGGATGACGCCGCTGGTCGCGCTGTTCAGTTCCTTGGCCTCGCCGGTGTAGACCAGCCCGACGTTGGTCGGCAGGTTGGTCGCCGTCAGCTTCTCCAGCTCGTTCATCGCCTGCCTGAGGTCGATGCCTTCGCCGAGGCTTGCGCCCATCGGAATGGCGCGCCGCTGGTCCTGACGCGGCAGGCTCGGCGCCACTGCCGTCTCCTTGAAAGTGACCAGCGACGACAGCGGGATCATCTTCCCGCTTTGCGTGCGCATCTGCATGTTGTCGAGCGTGTTCGGGTCCTGGATCATGCCGTCCGGCACGCCGGCCAGAATCTCGATCGCGTCGTCGCCGATATAGAAGTTGCCGAGATTCTTGCCGCCGAGCAGGAACTGGACCGCGCTCGAAATGTCGCTGACCGGGACACCAGCGGCAGAGGCACGCTGGCGGTCGATATCGACCGATACCTGCGCCTGCGTCGTGTTGTAGTTGACCTGCACGGTGCCGAAGATCTGCGGCTCCTTCTCCATCGCCGCCTGCAGCTTGGTCGCCGTGTCGGATAGCGACTGGTAGTCGCTGCCGGTGATCGCGAACTGGAGGCCTTGGCCGCCGCCGCGGATGCCCAGGCTGTTCGAGGAGCGCGCGAAGATCTGCACGCCGGGGATGCGCTGGAGCACGCGATTGAGCTGGGCGGTGATTTGCGCCTGGCTCTGCGTGCGCTTGTCCCAGTCGGCGAGCGTGATGAACATGAAGCCGCCGTTGCCGCTGTTGCTGGCGATGGTGAACATGCTCGTCGCGACACCGCTCTTCAGCAGCGGCATCGCCGCCGCCTCGATCAGCTTGATCTGGTCGGAGGCGTAGTCGACGGTCGAGCCCTGCGGCACGGTGATCGATATCGGGATCTGGCCGCGGTCTTCCGCCGGCGTCAGCTCGGAGGGCAGCAGCTGGAAGGCCAGCACGGCGCCGCCGGCAAAGATGACGGCGATCACGATCACCACCATCGGCGCGGCGAGCGCGGCATCGAGCAGCCGTGCGTATAGGTTCTTCGCCTTGGTGCCGAACGACATCACGGCGCGGCCGACGAAATTGTGGTGGTGGTGCAGTTCCTTGTCGCTGAGCAGGCGCGAGGCCAGCATCGGCGACAGCGTCAGTGCGACGAAGCACGACAGCGTCACGGCGAATGCCAGCACGAAGCCGAACTCGGAAAACAGCGAGCCGGTGACGCCGGGGAAGAACGAGATCGGGATGAACACGGCGGCCAGCGTCGCGGTCGTCGCCAGCACCGCGAAGAACACCTGGCGCGTGCCGTAAACCGCCGCCGCGCGCGGGCCGAGGCCGAGCGATCGCTGGCGGGTGATATTTTCAATGACGACGATAGCGTCATCCACGACGAGGCCGGTCGAGAGCACCAGCGCGAGCAGCGTCAGGATGTTGATCGAGAAGCCCGCCAGCCACATCGCCGCGAGCGTGCCGGAGAGCGCGATCGGCACAGTTATCGCCGGAATGAAGGTGATGCGCACCGAACGCAGGAAGATATAGATGATGCCGATGACGATCGCGGTGGCGATGAGAAGCGTCAGCAGCACCTCGTAGATGGCGCCGCTGATGTAGGTGGCATCGTCGCCGGTGATCTGCAGATCGACGCCCTTCGGCAGCGAGCTCTGGAGGTCGGCCAGCGCGGCACGCACGCCCTTGGAAATGTCGAGCGTGTTGGCGCTCGCCTGGCGCACGATGCCGAGGCCGACACCGGTCTTGCCGTTGATCTGCAGCGCCGTCGAGGAATCCGACGGACCGAGCACCACGTCGGCGACGTCGCCAACCGTGGTCTGCGGATTGATGCGGATGGCGGCGACGTCGGCCGCCGACTGCGCCGAGGCGTCGGCGCGCACCAGCAGCGTGCGGTTGGGATCGGAGATGCTGCCGGCCGGCGCATCGAGGGTCACCGTGCTCAGCGCCGAGGTGACATCGCCGACGGTCAGCCCATGGGCGGCGAGCTTGTTCGGATCGGTCAGGATCTGAAGGATGGGCTCGCGGTCGCCGTACACCTGCACGTCGGCGACGCCGTCGACCGCGGCCAGACGCGTGACGATGGTGTCGTTCACGACCTGCGTCAGGTCCTGGATCGACATCGTGTCCGACGTCGCCGCGAGCCGCATGATCGCGTCGGCGTTGGCGTCCGCCTTGACGATCGTCGGCGGGTTGAAGTTCGGGTCGGTGGGCAGGTCGCGCAGGTTGCCGATCTCGTCACGGAGATCGTTGGCGGCAACGTCAATGTCGGTCTTCTGGTCGAACTGGATGGTGACCGAGCTCTGGCCTGGGCTCGAACTCGAGGCGATCGAGACGACGCCCGGCGTGCGGGCGACGGCGCCTTCGATGACGCTGGTCACTTCCTTGTCGATCGTGTCCGGGGTCGCGCCGGTATATGTCGTGCGTACCGTAATGACTGGCTGGTCGATGTTCGGCAGCTCGCGCACCTCGATGCCGCGATAGGCGGCAACGCCGGCGATCACGACGAGCAGGTTCAGCACGATCGCCAGAACCGGCCGCTTGATGAAGATCGTGGCGAAGCCGGCGGCGCCGCCCTTGACCGTGGGGTTCGCGCCCTCGCCTTCTTCGACCTTGGCGTCCGCCATGCTCGTCGCGCTCCGCCTAGGTCGTCGCAGCCGGTGCTATCGGGTTGCCCGCGGCGTCGGTGCGGACCACCTTGATGCCCTCGCGCATGCGCTGCAGGCCGTCCGTCACGACTTCGTCGCCGACCTGCAGGTCGCCCGACACTATCACGGTGCCGCTGATGCGGCTGACGATCGTAATGCCGATGCGATGCGCCGTGTCGTCGTTGGCAATGCGCCAGACATAGGAACCGTTCCGGTCCCACTGGACAGCGAGCGACGGCACCGCCGGGCGCGGCTGGCCGGCAAAGGTCATGTCAACGTCTAGCGCCATGCCCGGCTTCAGCACGTTGCTGTCGTTGGGCAGCGTCGCCTGCACGTTCAGCGTCCGCGCGACTGGGTCGACGCGCGTGTCGACGGCACTGATCGTGCCCGCGAACGACGTACCTGGGAAGGCGTCGGCGGTCGCGGTGATCTTCTGCCCGACCTGCACCAGCCCGCTCGCCCGTTCCGGCACGCTGAACGAAACGGTCACGGTCGCCATGTCGTCCAGCGTCGCGATCGCCTTCGACGAGGTGATGAGATCGCCGACACTGAGGTCGGTCAGGCCGACGGTGCCGCTGAACGGCGCGGTGATGACTCGCTGCGAGACGTCAAGCTGTGCGCTCTTGAGATCCGCCTGCGCCTTCTCCAGCGCGTTGTGCGCGTCTTCCAGCGCCTGCGACGTGATGTTGTTGGTCTTGGCCAGCGCATCGGCGCGGTCGGCAGCCGATTGCGCCGATTGCAGCGCGAGCTGCGCGATCTGCACGGCCACCTGCTGCGTCTTGTCGTCGAGGCGGAGCAGCGTCTGCCCGGACTGGACGGTGGTGCCCTGCTTGAAGTCGATCTCGGTGACGAAGCCGGTGACCTCGGGGTAGAGCGTCACTTCCTGAGCTGCAGCCACCGTGCCGATGGTGGAGACGTCAAGCCCGGTGTCGTCCGTCGTGACCTTGGCGGTGATGACCGGGGCCGCCTGCGCAGCTCCCCCCGCCCCGCCGCCCGGACGGCGGCCTGCCGCGCCCGCACCACCCGCGCCCCCCGCTCCGGCGGTTGCCGTCGCGGTGCCGGCGGCACCCGGATGGAACCAGCCCCGCTCGAAGGCGAAGATGCCTGCGGCGACGATCAGAAGCACAATGACAGACAAGACGATCTGTCGGGTCGCAGACATCGAACGTCCTTTCGTGGACAGCCCCGTCGCTAGACGACTCAAAACCTACCGAAGGCAGCTAGGCTTGCCGACTTAACATTCGGTAATGGCCGTCGGGCGAGATCCGGCAGAACGCGCCGTTTCCCTGCACTATACGGGGAACTGGGGCGCTCCCTACGTTTTGCAGTGCGGTGCGGCCGTTTGACCCTTCCTTTTGGCGGTAATCCTTCCATCGAAGGCGGCTTGCTGCCGGCACCTGCCGCCGATATAGCCGCAATCACGGCAACCGTCCCTCTCGGGTGCACATGGATCCTACCCTCATCGATCGCCTGCCCGGCGCCAACGTTCTGGTGGTCGGCGACGTGCTGCTCGATCGCTTCATCGAGGGCCGCGTCACGCGTATTTCACGCGAGGCGCCGGTGCCGGTGCTCAAATACGGGGCAGCGCGCGCCCATCCCGGCGGCGCCTGCAATGTCGCTGCCAACATCCTGGCCACCGGCGGCGCCGTCACCCTCGCCGGCCTGACCGGCAAGGATCAGCCGGCAGTGGAACTCGGCGGCCTTCTCGCGCGCTTCGACCGCCTGACCGCAAGGCTGATCGCCGATCCAACCCGGCAGACCACCGTCAAGACGCGCTATCTCAGCGGCTGGCAGCAGCTCCTGTGCATCGACGCCGAGGACACCCATCCGGTCACGGCTTCGATCCGCGATGCCATCGTCACCGCTGCCCTTGCCGCCCTGCCCGCGACAAATGCGGTGGTCGTTTCCGACTATGGCCGAGGTGCGCTCGACGACAGCGCCATCCGCGCGCTCATTGCCGCCGCGCGCGCTGCCGGCAAGCCGGTCGTCGTCGATCCGCGCCGGGCCGACGCCACCGTCTTCAGCGGCGCCACCGTGATCACGCCCAACGTCGAGGAGATGACGGCCTTCACTGGCATCCGCGCCGACAGCGACGCTTCCGCGCTCGCCGCATGCCGTCGCATCCTGGAGATCGCCGACATCGAGGCTGTGCTGCTCACCCGCGGCTCGGCCGGAATGACGCTGGTCATGCGCGATGGCGAGGCGCCGCTCAACGTCCCCGCCGAGACGCACCGCGTCTTCGACGTTACCGGCGCCGGCGATACGGTCGTGGCGACCCTTGCCTCGGCGCTCGCAACCGGCGTGCCGCTGGCCGATGCTGTCCGCCTCGCCAACACCGCGGCGGGCATCGTCGTCGCCAAGCCCGGCACGGCGACCGCGCTGCCGCAGGAGCTCCGCCAGGCCCTTGGCGCTGCGCGCGGCGATGGCGTCCTCAGCCGCGCCGAAGCCGCGGAGCACCTGCGCCTGTGGAAGGGCCTCGGGCTCAAGGTCGGCTTCACCAACGGCGTGTTCGACCTCCTCCACCGCGGCCACCTCCACTCCCTCGAACAGGCGAAGCGGCGGGTCGATCGCCTCGTCGTCGGCGTCAATTCCGACGCCTCGGTCAAGCGCCTGAAGGGGCCGGATCGTCCCGTGCAGGACGAGCAGGCGCGCGCCGCTATCCTGGCGTCGCTGCGCACCGTCGATGCCGTCGTGATCTTCGGAGAGGATACGCCGGAGGAGCTGGTCCGGGCGCTCTCGCCGGACTGCCTGTTCAAGGGTGGAGATTACGCCGGCACCGAAATTCCGGGGGGTGCCTTCGTCAAGGCTAACGGCGGCACGGTCGAGTTCCTGCCGCTTCTGTCGGGTTACAGCACCACCGGGACCGTGGCCAAGGTCCGCGGCACCTGAAACGTCAGTGGCTGGCGATGATCGCCGCGACCTCGCGCGAGGCGCGGGAAAGCAGCGCCTCCATCTCGTGGCGCGCGCTTTCGCCGTTGCCCGCCACGATGGCGTCGTAGATCGACTCGTGCGCCGGGATGACGGAGGCCGCCGGCTGCATGCCGCGCGCCCGGTCCTGCGCCAAAAAACTCGCGCGCAGCATCGGGCCGATGATGTCGCTCAGCCGCTCGATGATCTGGTTGCCGCTCGCCATGAACACGGCGGCATGGAACTTCGCGTCGGCGTCGCGGAATGCTTCGGCGTTGCTGGCTCCGTTCCGCATGTCTTCCAGCGCAGCACGGATTGCGTCCTTGGCGGCCTTGTCGCCGCGCGTCGCGGCATACTCCGCCGCCGTCGGCTCGATCAACCGCCGCACCTCGATCAGGTCGGCAAGCAACTGCGCCGGGATGCGTTCGGGCGTGTACCAGGCGAGAATGTCGGGATCGAGCAGGTTCCACGATCCGCGCGGCAGCACACGGGTACCCGTGCGGCGGCGCGACGCCACCAATCCCTTTGCCGCCAGCACCTTGAGCGCCTCGCGCACGGCCTGCCGGCTGACGGAGAATTCGCCGGCAAGATCGGCCTCAGGAGGGAGCAGCGAACCTTCGGGCAGCGTGCCGGCAACGATGCGGCGACCTACCTCATGAGCAACTTTCCCGTGCAGTCCGAGCTGCGGGTAGAGGCGGCTGTCAGTCGGCGGCACGAGAAGCCTAAACCATCAAAGGACGTCACTCGCCCGACCCTAACAGCGATTCCGCGGAGGGTCCACGCCCTAGCCAACCCATTGTTATTACGCGCTGCAAACGATTTCATTGCCGCAGTCGAGACGGCTGGCTGGGGCGCCAGGATTCGAACCTGGGAATGGCGGAATCAAAATCCGCTGCCTTACCACTTGGCTACGCCCCAATACGCCGCCGGCGGGCCGGAGCAGTCGCTGCGGCCGCGTCGCGCCCTCTTATCGCTTCGCCGCGATTGCGGCAAACACAGCCCTCGCCTTGGCTTGCCGCCTAGGGAGACGGTCGCTATAAGACGCCCTCCAATCGGGCGGAGTGTAGCGCAGCCTGGTAGCGCACCTGCTTCGGGAGCAGGGGGTCGCAGGTTCGAATCCTGCCACTCCGACCAATCCTCAGCCCGAATCCACCTGCCCGCTGCCGCTCACCCCCTCGAGCGCGCCGTCGAGATCGTCGAAGAAGGCGCGCACGCGATCGGCGTCTGACCCCAGGTCGTGGGCCGCGGTCCGCGCCGCCGAGCGCATGTCGACGCGCGTGCCGTCGCCGTCCTCGACCATGCGGATCGCAACGTCCTGCCGAAAGCCGAAGACCAGCGTCTGCGCCACCGCCTCGATCAGGCCGCCGGGATCCTTCTCGTCGGGCTCCTTGACCGCGAGCACACGCCAGCCGCGCCGGTCGACGATGGCCTTGGCCTCGGTGAACACGCGCTCGGTCGAGACCGGATAGTGGCGCGG
This sequence comes from Pseudomonadota bacterium, assembly GCA_048498575.1. Taxonomy (GTDB): domain Bacteria; phylum Pseudomonadota; class Alphaproteobacteria; order Rhizobiales; family Kaistiaceae; genus DASZQY01. The sequence goes on along the minus strand of JBEHXS010000019.1, from coordinate 15,338 downwards.
CACGATGTCGGGGTAGGCCTGATGCTGGAGGTTAGCGTCCACCGCCGTCGGCGCCAGGATCGGCGCGTCGCTCGCGCCACGATCAGCGATGGCATGACTGAGCGGCGGTGGGTTCGCGAGGTCGGTCGAGATGTCGTTGAGGCGGGGCTCGGTGACGACCTTCCACGCCCCGTAAGCCGGAAGCGTGAGGACCGCCAAGCCGACGACGCAGCCGCGGAGCGCTGCGCCGAGACCCTTGGCTCCCGAGCGCCAGATGGACACGAAGGCCGCCACGGCTGCGAGCACGGCAAGCGCCGCGCAGAGGAAGCCGATGGCGATCACCGTAAAGGTCGGGACGGCGTCCAGCATCCCGGCGCGGTGCCCGATCGCGGCGATGATCAGTACCGGCAGGGACAGGGCAGCGAGATAGGAGCTCCACCCGGCTGCCCGCGACCGGCGATCGGCAGGCGGTGTTCTTCTCATCGACCCTTGTTACGGCTCACGGCCACGGCTCCCCGCCCCGAGTCGCGACGATGGCAGAAGCGGCGAGCGCTCGCCAGACGCACGCGGGACTGGCGTTGCCGGCCGGCAACACCTTAGTAGCGGATTGGTAATGCCTACAGTTTAATCACGCTTCTGCCCCATTTGGCCGCGAAACACCGCGGCCTAAAGCAGCGGCCAACAAAGAGAATCACTCGTGACTCGGCACTTCCGTCCCATCGACCAACGGCCTTTCCAATCCAAGGCCAAGCTGGAGCAGCAGGCGGCGCTCGTGGCGCGCTACGGCGCGATCGCGCTTCCCGAGCTAGCCGATGCCATCAGGCCGGTGAGGAGCGAGCCCGCCCCGGCACCCGTCACCGACGGCGTCGCCGAAGCCGCCTGATTCGGCTTATCCGCGCATCACCTCGATCATGAGGCTGAGCGCGATGCCCCACATCAGCGCCGCGACGATCACGTCGAGCACACGCCAGGCCACGGGCCGCGCAAACAGCGGTGCCAGAAACCGCGCGCCATAGGCGAGGCCATAAAACCAAGCGGTCGATGAGAATGCGGCGCCGATGCCGAAGGCGACCGCGCCCGTGCCCGGATGGCGGGCGGACAGGCCGCCGATCAGCACGACGGTATCGAGATAGACGTGCGGGTTCAGGAACGTGAGCGCGAGGCACGTCGCGACCGCTGTGCGGAGGCCGCCTGCATCGGTGACCGCCGGCGTCAGGCTTTCCGTGCGGAAGGCGCGCCGCAGAGCCAGCGCGCCATAGCCGAACAGGAACACGGCGCCCACCACCGCGATTGCCGTCAGCAGCGACGGCCGCGACTGGACCACTGCGCCAAGGCCGGCGACACCCGCCGCAATCAGCAGGATGTCGGAGAGCGCGCAGACCGTCGCGACCGCGAAGACGTGCCGCTTCTGCAATCCCTGGCGCAGCACGAACGCATTCTGTGGGCCGATCGCACAGATGATGCTGATCGACAGCAGCGCGCCCTGAATTGCGACGGCGAGCAGGCTTCCCTCAGCCATCCCGGCCCCGCCGATTTGCCCCTGTCATTCGCTTCCGCCGCCCCTTCTGCGCCGCGACGTTAGCAGATACCGTCGCGCCCGATGGCCCCGAACCGCCCCTCACTCGGCGTGAGCACCCTCGTCCGCAACGGCGGCCGTGTGCTTCTGGTGCGCCGCGGCAAAGCGCCGTTCCTTGGCACCTGGAGCCTACCCGGCGGCCATGTCGAGCCCGGCGAGCGGCTGACCGAGGCGGCGGCGCGAGAGGTGCGCGAAGAGACGGGAATCGCCGCCACTCAGCCTCGGCGCATCGACGTCGCCGAGGTCATCGCCGGAGAGTACCACTACGTCCTCATCGTCTTCGCCGCTGGCGGAAAGGGCGAACCGGAGGCCGCCAGCGACGCCACGGACGCCCGCTGGTTCCTGCCTGTCGAGATCGACGCCCTGCCGATGAACGAAGACACCCGCGCCCTCATCCGCCGCCACCTGCAGGAACCGGCCGATGCGTAGGGTGGCCCTTGCCCTCTCGCTGGCGCTCTTCCTGCCCGGCCTGGCCGCGGCTGCGACCACGACCCAGGCGCCCGTTCCGCCGGCTGCCGCTGCCCCGGCCAAGCCGGCCGCGCCCGGCTACGAAGACCAGCTCCTCCGCCTCGCCGAGATCATGGGCGCCGTGCACTACCTGGCGCAGCTTTGCGCCGGCCCGAACGACACGACGTGGCGGGACCAGATGCAGCAGCTGGTTGATACCGAGGACGACGACGACCGGGCCCGCATGATCGACCGCTTCAATCGCGGCTACGAATCGTACAAGGCCGTCTATCTGTCGTGTACGCCGGCAGCGAGCGAGGCCAGCCAGCGCTACCTCGTGGAAGGCGCCAAGATCGCGCAGGACATCACCGCCCGCTACGGCAAGTGATGGTTAACGAAGGGTTACCGCGACAGCCCGGTTTTCTTAACAGGCGATTAACCTTTTCTTCACGACGGGCCTCACGGGGCGAGCGTCTGCATGGTACTTTGGTTGCCGTTAACCGTGTCGGCGCCGCTCGCCCTGCGAGGACAAGAAACACCACATGACCATTGCGGATGAGATGGCGGCCGCTGACGAGATCAGCATTGCCGAGAAGAAGCGGGTTGCGCTGGCTTACCTCACCGAAGCTTGGGACGAGGCGCTGGCCGAAGGTGTCGATTCGGAGATTCTAGCCCATGCCGCGCTGTTCACGGCGCTCCGCGACCTGATCGCGACCTACGGCGAGGAGCCGGTGGCCGAGCTCGCCAATTCGCTGCCGAAGCGCATTCGCGACCTCGAGTTCACGGTAGACGACCGTAACCTCCAGTAGGACGGCCGCACTTTTCCACGGGCACTGGCTTCGCCGCCGTGGCTGACGGGCAGCCGTTGCACTAGACTGCCGGGCGGGATGACGGCGCGCACGGGCTGCGCCGTTCCGGGGTCCGAGGGCAGAATCACCATGGGTGCGATGCGTTGGCTTCTGGTCGGCGCGGCGATGGCGGTGTTCGCCGTTGCGCCCTCAGCGTTTGCCGCCATCGCCCCGGGCGCCAAGGCGGTCCCGACCCAGACCATCACCACCGCTCCCGGCACCGGCTCCACTGACGACGATTCGATCGTCCCGCCGGATGCAGCACCCGACACCGCCGCGCCCGCGGATGACTCGGCGCCGACGGATACCGCGCCTGCCGATACCGGGACCGGGGCGGAGTCGGACTCGCCGATTCCCCAGGTCGAGTACGACCTCTCCAAGCTGCCGGCGCCGGTCGAGCGGCTCCGCGAACAGATCATCGAGGCGGCCAAGACCGGCGACCTCGAAAAGCTTCGCCCGATCATCGATGCCAACGGCGACCCGCCGGACTTCGGCCCGGACGATGAAGGCAATAGCGACCCTATCGGCCTGCTCAAGCTCCAGTCGGGCGACGAAGGCGGGCGCGAGATCCTGGCGATCCTGATCGAGGTGCTGGAGGCCGGCTACGTCCATGTCGACGTCGGCACGCCGGACGAGGTGTATCTCTGGCCCTACTTCGCCCGCTACCCGATCGACAAGCTGACACCGCCGCAACTGGTCGAACTCTTCCGCCTCGTCTTTGCCGGCGACTATGAGGACATGCTGTCCAACGGCGTCTACGACTATTTCCGCGCCGGCATCGCCCCCGACGGGACGTGGAAATTCTTCGTTCAGGGCGACTAGCTAGCCGCGCGGCAGTGCTTCCATGAAGCGCACCGGCGCACCGTTCGCGGGCGTCGTCAGTTCGCCCTCCCACATCACCCTGCGCCCGCGAATGATGGTGCCGACCGGCCAGCCGGTCACCGTCATCCCGTCGTACGGCGTCCAGCCGGCGCGCGACGCCATGATGGCGTCGGTGATGACCACGCGGCGCTTGAGGTCGACGACGGTGAAATCGGCGTCGTAACCCGCCGCGATCCGCCCCTTGCCCGCGATCTGGAACAGCCGCGACGGCCCGTGTGAGCTCATATCGACGAACCGCTCGAGGCTTAGTCGCCCGGCCGCTACATGGTGCAGCATCACCGGCACCAGCGTCTGCACGCCCGGCATGCCGGAGGGCGACTCCGGATAGGGCTTCGCCTTTTCGGCCAGCGTATGCGGCGCATGGTCGGAGCCCAGCACATCCGCCGTCCCGTCGGCGACGCCCTGCCAGATGCGGTCGCGGTGGCGCACGTCGCGTACCGGCGGGTTCATCTGCAGGCGCGTCCCGATCGTATGATACTGCGTCGCCTCCAGCGTCAGGTGCTGCGGCGTGACCTCGACCGAGGCGACGTCCTTCTCGCCGCGCAACAGCTCCATCTCCTCGCCCGTCGAAATGTGCAGGACATGCACCCGCGCCCCGCATTCCCGCGCGATGCGCACCAGCCGGCGCGTGGCGCGGAGCGCCGCTGTCTCATCGCGCCATTCCGGGTGCGAGGACGGGTCCCCGGCGCGCCGCAGATTCGCCCGCTCGCGGAGCCGAGGCTCATCCTCCGAATGCACCGAAACGCGGCGGCGCACGTTCTCCAGGATCGAGCGCAGCCCCTCGTCGTCGCCGACCAGAAGGTCGCCGGTCGAGGAGCCCATGAATATCTTGATGCCGGCGGCGCCTGGCAGCCGCTCCAGCTCCGCCACGAACGGCGCATTGGCATGGGTGCCGCCGACGAAGAAGGCAAAGTCGCAGTGCATGCGCGCCGTGGCGCGGGCAACCTTGTCGGCCAGCGCCTCGGCTGTCACCGTCAACGGATTGGTGTTCGGCATCTCGAAGACCGCCGTCACGCCGCCCATGACCGCCGCGCGAGATCCCGTCTCCAGGTCCTCCTTGTGGGTCGCGCCGGGCTCGCGGAAATGGACCTGCGTATCGATCACGCCGGGGAGAACGTGAAGCCCGCCGCAGTCGATCGTCTCCGCCGCCTCGCCCTCGCCGATCGTGCCGATGTGGACAATGCGCCCCGCCCGCACGCCGATATCGCGCCGTCCGACGCCGTCCTGGTTGACGACGGTGCCGCGGCGAAGGACGAGATCGTAGGTCTGCGGCACGGCGTGTGGTCCTTGCTCCGGCGACCGCTCCCGCTTACGTAAGCCCGGCGCGCCTTGCAAGCCGGACATTACCCATGAACACAGGCAGGATTGCCGAACTTTCGCGCCGCGGCGTGGTCGCCGTGAGCGGCCCCGACACGGCGACGTTCCTCAACGACCTGTTCACCAGCGACATACCGGCCGCCCCCGGCGCCGGCGCCTACGGCGGGCTGCTGTCGCCGCAGGGCAAGGTGCTGTTCGATTTCATCGCCTATAACGGCGGCAGCCGCATCCTGATCGACCTGCCGCACACGCTGGTCGCCGATTTCGTCAAGCGGCTCGGCTTCTATCGCCTGCGCGCCAAGGTCGAGATCGCCGACATCTCCGACGACCATATCGTCGTCGCCGCGTGGGGAACCTCCACCGCGCCCATTCTCGATGGCGTCGTCATTCCCGATCCGCGCCTCGCCGCCCTCGGCTGGCGCGCGGTCGTGCCGGCCGGCGCCGACATGGCGCCCGACTACACCGAGGCGACCGAGGCGGAATACGACGGCCACCGCATCGCGCTCGGCGTGCCGGAAGGCGGCATCGACTTCGCCTTCGGCGACGCCTTCCCGCATGACGCCGACATGGACCAGCTCGGCGGCGTCGATTTCACCAAGGGCTGCTTCATCGGCCAGGAGGTCGTGTCGCGCATGGAGCATCGCGGCACCGCGCGCAGGCGCTTTGTCATCGCCGCGGGCGCCTCACCGCTGCCCGAGGCCGGCACGGCGCTTACCGCCGGTGACAGGCCGATCGGCACGCTCGGCTCGCGGGACGGCAGCAGCGGCATCGCGCTCGTCCGCCTCGACCGGGCGAAGGCGGCGATGGATGCGCAGACTCCGATCACGGCCGCTGGCGCGGCGCTCACGCTCACCTTGCCGCCGTGGGCGAAGTTCGGCTGGCCGTCGGCCACCGCCGCTTCCGAGGACTAATGGCGCGCAAGCTTCCCGGCGATCCGCGTGCCTGGCAGCGCATGCTGTCCGGCCGCCGGCTCGACCTCATCGACCCCTCGCCGCTCGACGTCGAGGTCGACGACATCGCGCATGGCCTTGCGCGCGTCGCCCGCTGGAACGGCCAGACCACCGGCGCCCACGCCTTCTCGGTCGCGCAGCACACGCTGCTGGTCGACGATATCGCGACGATCGCCTCGCCCGAGATCGGCGCGACTGGCCGCCTCGCCGTGATGCTCCATGACGCGCCCGAATACGTCATCGGCGACCTCATCTCGCCGTTCAAGGTTCTCCTCGGCGGCGAGTACCGCGCGGTCGAGGCGCGGCTGCTTGCGGCCATTCACCTCCGCTTCGGCCTGCCGCCCACCCTCGCCGCTTCGCTCACTGCCGCTATAAAATCGGCCGACCGCGTCGCCGCCTATCACGAGGCGATCCGCCTCGCCGGCTTCAGCCAGGCCGAGGCGCTTCGCTTCTTCGGCCGGCCAGCGACCATCGACCCGTCGCGCTTCGATCTCGAGCCGTGGCCGGCGCCGGTCGCCGAAAAGCGCTTCCTCAAGCGTTTCCGCGACATCGAAAAGGCCGCCGCAAAGCCGTGACAGGCGGCCATCGCGCGGCCTAATCTCGCCCTCGCAAGGAATCCCGATGCCCATCGTCTACGTCTGCCCGCTCTCCCAGATCGAAGCCACCGTCGCCTCGACGCGCGCCAGCCACATGGTGACGCTGATCAACGACGACACGCTGGTGGTGCGCCCGAAATCGATCGACGCGGACAACCACCTGTTCCTCGGCATCAACGACATCACCGAGGCGCAGGACGGCATGATCCTGCCCGACGAGGAGCACGTCGCCACCTTCCTCGAATTCGTCGAGCGGTGGGACCGCAGGGCGCCGATCGTCATCCACTGCTACGCCGGTATCAGCCGCTCCACGGCGGCCGCCTTCATCGCGCTCTGCGCGCTCCAGCCGCATCGCGACGAGGCCGAGATCGCCCGCCGGCTCCGCGCCGCCTCGCGCTCTGCCACCCCCAACGCACGGCTGGTCGCGCTCGCCGATGATTTGCTCGAGCGCAACGGCCGCATGGTCGAGGCGATCGCCGCCATCGGCCGCGGCGAGGACGCGGTCGAGGGTGTGCCCTTCGCGCTCGCCCTGGAAGTCGCAAAATGACAACGGCGCCGAGACCGATCGAGATCGGCCTCAACGCAGCCATCGTTGCCGTCAGCGAAGGCCAGCCGCTCATCCTCGTAGCCGGCCACGACAGCCTGCCCTTCGGCCCGTTCGATCCGGTCCTGCACCGTACGCTCGAGGCGGGCCTGCGTGCCTGGGTGGCCGAGCAGACCGGCCTCACCCTGGGCTACGTCGAGCAGCTCTACACGTTCGGCGATCGCGGCCGCCATTCCGGCCCGGGCGACGTCGGTCCGCACCTCGTCTCGGTCGGCTACCTCGCGCTCGCCCGCATCGAGAAGCAGTCGGCGGAGACGCTGGCGCGAGCCGGGGCGACGTGGCGGCGCTGGTACGAATTCTTCCCGTGGGAGGATTGGCGCGGCGGGCGGCCGCCGATCCTCGACGAGGCGCTCCTGCCGGCGCTCGCGACCTGGGCGCGCGCCAGCAACGAAAAGACCGACGGCAAGCCGCTCGGCCGGCGCGAGCGCGTGCGCCTCGCCTTTGGTCTCGAAGGCGCGCCGTGGGACGAGGAACGCGCCCTCGATCGCTACGAGCTGCTCTACGAGGCCGGGCTGGTGCCCGAAGCTGCTCGCGACGGGCGCGCCGCCACTCGCAAGGCCGCGACGGCGGCCGGCGCGGCGATGCAGTTCGACCATCGCCGCATCCTCGCCACCGCGATCTCGCGCCTCAGGGCCAAGCTCAAGTACCGGCCGGTGGTGTTCGAGCTGATGGCGGAGGAATTCACGCTGACCGAGCTGCAGAAGACGGTCGAGGCAATCTCGGGCCGCCACCTGCACAAACAGAATTTCCGCCGCCTGGTCGAGGCGGCGGAAGTGGTCGAGCCCACCGGCGCGTCCATCCGCTCGGGACGCGGCCGCCCGGCGGCGCTCTTTCGCTTCCGCCGGGAGATTTTGAAGGAACGGCCGGCGCTCGGCTTTCGCCTCGGCGGCCGCGGCTAGAGGATCACGGCGCCGGAGACGGGACCGCGATCAGCACCTTGCCGCCGACGTCGGCAACAAAGACTTCGCTGTCGGAACTCGAGGTCTGGTCGGCCGTCTTCGTCTCGATGTGCAGCACGAGCTTCTTGTACGGCGTCGGGCTGAGCTTGAGGTTGCCGTTCGGGCCGGGCTGTATGGCTGCCGCCTTGGTGACATCGTCCGGCGTCAGGTCCTTGAGCGTGATCGACGTCAGCTTCCCGTCCTGCACTTCAGAAGTCATCATCTGCGTGTAGAACTGGACGACCGTCGGATCGCCGCCCGGCGCCATCAGCGCGCTAAAGGCGTCGGCATTCTTGGAATCGAACGCCGCCTGATACGCCTTGATGAACGCCGCCTCGGCGTCGGGGCTGGCCGCGAACGCAGCTCCACCCACGGACACCACAAACGAAAACGCTATTGCCAGCGAAAAGAATGCCCGTTTCATGGTCCGTACCTCAACCTTGGATCGTTGCCCCGCTTCGATCGCAAGATACCCCGGTACGCGAAAACACCGCTAGCCACCGCCGTCACAACCGGTGAAGGCCGTCACACCGCGAAAAGCGGCCGTGGCAAATCGCCACCACGAAGATTCCTTGGGATAGCCGCGTGTTTTCTTGGGATAGCCCTTGTTGCCCCCCGTTACAGCCCGAATCGCCACGGTAAATCTTGTCTCAACGAGGGGGCGGCGGTTTGCCGGCATTAACCGGGCTTCAAGGTTAATCCCGCATCACTGGCGTCTTCAGGGTGGCGTCGCTACCGGGCCCGCAGCGGAGGGACCGGAACGACCCGTTCAAGTCCAGTGTGTGCGTGGAGTAGTGCGTGGTCGTTCCGGGGAGGCAGCGTAGGCGATTCTTGCGGGGCAAGTGGGCGATGCGCGTCGTATGCGCGGGCCTGCTCATTTGCGCCGGCTCGACTACGATCGCCCAGCAGGACGCGCTTGCCCGCTTCAAGGGCTACGCCAACGCCACCGAGCGCTGGCAGCTCAGCCTGGCCGTCGATCCCAACACCAACCGCCGTTTCGCCGTGCGCTACCAGCCGTCGGCGGTCGATGCGACCGCGACCGGCTCGATCGCCGTCGCTTCCGCCGCCAACGACAGCGACAAGGGCGACCTGCTCGTGCCGCGCCATGGCGCCGCGGTAACCGCGAGCGTCATCGCCGAGGCCGGCCTGTTTGCTCCACCGGATTCGGGCAGCGTCGTGCGCACGGCATTCGTCGTGCCGACGCCGACCGTCGCGGCGGCCGCGCTGGTGGCCAGCGCCGCGACCAAGTCGGCTGGCGCGACAGTCGTGGCATCGGCCACGGTCGCGCCGCCGGCCAACGTGGCGGCGAAGACCGCTGTTACCGCAATCGCATCGGCGGCACCGCCAACGACTGCATCCGCGATGGCGACCCCGCCGGCACTCCTCGCCTACGCCGGGCCTGACGCCGCCGCCGCCATCGAGAAGCCGTTCGAAGCGGTGATGGGCATCGTCCCGCCCGGTCCCGGCATTCTCGACCCCAACATCGACGCCAACCATGCGTGGCTGAATAACCCGCTGCCGCCGAGCGTCCACTCGGCGAGCGAGGTCACCTGCCTCGCCACCGCCATCTACTTCGAGGCGCGCGGCGAGGCCGAGAAGGGCCAGATCGCGGTAGCGCAGGTCGTGCTCAACCGCCTCAAGAACCCCGCCTACCCGAAAACCATCTGCAGCGTCGTCTATCAGAACAAGAACGTCCGCAACCGCTGCCAGTTCTCCTTCGCCTGCGACGGCATCCCGGATCGCATCAGTGATCCGAAGGCATGGGCGTCCAGCCTGGCGCTCGCCCGCAACGTGCTCAACGACCCGAAGAATCTCTACATGGCCGACATCGGGGCGGCGACCCACTACCACGCCACTTACGTCCGGCCGCGGTGGGCAAGCAGCATGAACAAGGTCGAGAAGATCGGCCGCCACGTCTTCTACAAGACGAAGAACGGCGGCTGGAGCTAGGAACGATTAGGGGTCGCAGCCGTTTCTCCTGCATAGGCCACAAGCAGGAGAACGCTCATGAGTTCCCGCGCCCCTGACTACGACGACAAGTCCGACGAAGGCCCGACGCCGCTCCATGTGGCAACGGAACCCGCTCCCGTCCTGGAGCCGAACGAAGCGCGCGGCGCCGCAACCCATCACAACGTGCGCTACGTCCTGATCTTTGGCGTAGTCGCCATAGTGGTGATCTACGCCGTGGTCTATTTCGTGTTTTTTGCGGGCAGTGCGCCGCCGACTATCCCGCCGCCGGGCGCGGGCTCCGGCTGATCTCGACGTCGAGGCCGATGTCGAGGGCGGGCGCGGAGTGCGTGATCCAGCCCGACGAGATGTAATCCACGCCCGTTGCCGCAATGGTCGCCACCGTATCGACGGTGACGTTGCCGGACGCCTCGAGCTTTGCCCGCCCGGCGACGCGTTTCACGGCGGTCGCCATGTCGGCGACGTTCATGTTGTCCAGCATGATGATGTCCGGCTTCTCGGCCAGCGCCTCGTCCAGCTCGGCCAGCGAGCCGACCTCGATCTCGATCCGGACGCCTGGCGCGTGCCCGCGGGCGCGGCGGATCGCCTCGCCGACGCCACCGGCCACCACGATGTGGTTGTCCTTGATCAGCACGGCGTCGTAGAGGCCGAAGCGATGGTTGCTGCCGCCGCCGCAGACCACCGCATACTTCTCGAAGGCGCGCATGCCCGGCGTCGTCTTGCGCGTGTCGAGGATCACTGCCCGCGTGCCTTTGGTCTTTTCGACGAGTGCGGCGGCCGCGGTAGCGACACCGGAAAGGTGGCAGAGATAGTTGAGCGCGACGCGCTCGCCCGCCAGCACCGCGCGCGCGTTGCCGGAGACACGCGCGATCACCGTGCCAGGCGCCACACGGCTGCCGTCGCCGTGCAGCACCTCGAACTTCACGGCCGGGTCGAGCACGCGGAACGCCTCCGCCGCGATCGGCAGCCCGGCGATGACGCCGGCCTTGCGGACGCCGAAATCGGCAACCGCCGTAGCGTCCGCAGGAATGGTCGCCGCCGAGGTGATGTCGCCGGCAGCGCCCAGATCCTCGGCCAGCGCCGCACGCACGGCGTCCTCGACGTGGCGCTCGTCCAGCACCGGAAGCATCGCGACTACGTGGCCAGCGCCGGCGAAGGTGACTGCGCGCCGATTTCCTCGACGTCGCGCAGCGTCTTGAAGGTGCGGTGCTGCCAGGCCGGATCGGGCTCCGGATAATCCGAGCGATAGTGCCCGCCACGGCTTTCGGTGCGTGCCAGCGCGCACGCCGCAATCATTCGCGCCGCGACCAGAGCGTTGGCGAAGCGCGGCGAGCGGTTCTTCGATTGCAGCGTCGCGATCACGGCGAGCGCGCGCTCCAGCCCGGCCTTGTCGCGCACGACGCCGACGAGATCGCTCATCGTGCGGCGGAGGAACGTCTTGTCGCCGGGGTCGGGGTCGGCCGCCACGCGGTCGCCCGGCCGCTCCAATGGCGTCATCAGCTCGGCCTGCGGATAGCGCGTGCCGATGTCGGCCGCGACACGCGCGCCGAATACCACCGCCTCGAGCAGCGAGTTCGACGCCAGGCGATTCGCACCATGCGCCCCGGTCGAGGCCGTCTCGCCGCATGCCCACAGGCCGTCCAGCGTCGAGCGGCCGTTGGCGTCGGTCAACACGCCGCCCATGTGGAAGTGGGCCGCCGGCGCGACCGGGATCGGGTCCTTCGCCGGATCGATGCCGGCCTCGCGGCAGTAGCCGTAGACCGTCGGGAATTCCTCGGCGAACTTCTCGCCGATCGCGGCCCGGCAATCGAGGAAGGCGCCTCGCCCGGCTACGATCTCGGCATGGACGGCGCGGGCCACGACGTCGCGCGGCGCGAGTTCCGCCGCCGGGTGCACCTTCAGCATGAAGCGCTCGCCGGCGCTGTTGATCAGCGTCGCGCCCTCGCCGCGCAGCGCCTCGGTGGCAAGTGGCGCCGGGTCACGGCCGAAGGAGAATGCCGTCGGGTGAAACTGCACGAACTCGGCGTCGGCGATCACCGCGCCGGCCCGCGCCGCGATGGCGAAGCCGCCTTCGGCCTCGCCCGGATTCGTGGTCACCGCGAAAAGATGCCCGCTGCCACCGGAAGCCAACACCACGGCCCGCGCCGGAAATTCGATCAGCGTCCCACCAGCACGCGGGCGTGCGGTGATGCCCGCGACGCGGCTACCGCGCATCATCAGAGATTCGGCGATGTATCCCTCGTAAAGCCGGATCGACGGCGTCTTATGCACGTCGGCGATCAGCGCCGCCATGATGGCAGCGCCAGCGGCGTCGCCGTGGACGTGCACGATGCGCCGCTCGGAGTGCGCCGCCTCGCGCGACAGCGCAAGATGCCCGGCCAGGTCGCGGTCGAAGGGTACGCCATATTCGAGCAGGTCGTGGATGCGCGCCGGGGCTTCGGAGACCAGCAGCCGCGCGATCTTCTCGTCGACGATTCCGGCGCCGGCCGCGATCGTGTCGGCGAGATGCTTCTCGATCGTATCGCCTGGGCCCATCGCCGCCGCGATGCCGCCCTGGGCCCAAGCCGACGAGGCTCCTTGCCCGATCGGCGCCGCAGTCAGCACCGTGACGCGGCGCGGTGCCAGACGCAGCGCGCAGAACAGGCCGGCAAGCCCGCCGCCGACGATGACAACGTCGTCGGACTGGAGTGTGGAAACGTCCGAACTGCGATCCAACATGGCCTACCGCCTTCCCCGCGAAAGCGGGGATCCAGGGATTGCGTGATTCACGCCAACCGTCATCGCATTCTCCACTCGCCGTCGGCTCCCGCTTCTCCGGAAGATGCGGCGCGGTTCAGCTCTTCAGGTTGACCATGCGCTCGACGGCCGCCCGCGCCTTGGTCGCGATCAGCGGATCGACCGTCACCTCGTCCTTGAGGTAGACGAGGCTGTCGAGAATCTTCGGCAGCGTGATGCGCTTCATGTGCGGGCACAGGTTGCACGGCCGGATGAACTCGATATCGGGCGCGTCGGCCGCGACGTTCGAGGCCATCGAGCACTCGGTGATGAGCAGCACCTTCTTCGGGTGATTCTTCAGCACCCAGTTGGTCATTTTCGAGGTCGAGCCGGTGAAGTCGGCTTCGGCCAGCACGTCCGGCGGGCACTCGGGGTGCGCCAGGATCTGGATACCGGGATTGGCCTCGCGGTATTCGCGGAGCTCCTCGCCGGTGAAGCGCTCGTGCACCTCGCAGGCGCCCTGCCACGAGATGATCCTGACCTTGGTCTGCGAGGCCACCCACTTGGCCAGGTACTGGTCGGGCAGGAAGATCACGCTGTCGCTGCCCATCGCCTCGACCACTTCGACGGCGTTGGACGACGTGCAGCAGATGTCGCTCTCGGCCTTCACGTCGGCCGAGGTGTTGACGTAGGTGACCACCGGCACGCCGGGGTAACGCTCGCGGAGCAGTCGCACGTCCGCACCAGTGATCGAGGCGGCGAGCGAGCAGCCGGCGCGCGTGTCCGGGATCAGCACCATCTTGTCCGGGTTTAGCAGCTTCGACGTCTCGGCCATGAAGTGCACACCGCACTGGACGATGATGTCGGCGTCGCTCTTGGCGGCGGCGATGGCGAGCTGGAGCGAGTCGCCCTTGATGTCGGCGACGCAGTGGAAGATCTCCGGCGTCTGATAGTTGTGGGCCAGGATGACGGCGTTGCGCTCTTTCTTCAGGTCGTTGATTGCCTTGACGTACGGCGCCATCACGGGCCACTCGATCGCCGGGACGACGTTCTTGATCCGCTCGTAGAGATGCGCGGTCTCGGCCGCGACCTCGTCGGTGTATTCGAGAGAGGGCATCGGCACCTCGACAAAACGCGTCCGCGTCTCGCGGGGCTTCCCGGTCGGTTCGTGCTGAAGGGTCGCCACTTCCTGCCTCCTGATATATACTCAATCTGAGTATATATCGACGCTGAAAAATACCGGCAAAAGGCCGGTCGACACACGTCGGACATATAAGCACACGGCGAGCAAAATTCCAACGATGCGTGCATGATTCTTATGCATCGATGCGATCAGGAGATTTCATCGGACGGAGCGCGGAGCGCGCCCTAGAATTCGCGTATCGCCGCAACGCCGACTGCCTCCATGACCATCGCCTCCCAGGCTCCGCGACAATCCGCCGGAGCCAATGCCTCCATTCCCGTCATCGTCGCCGCCGGATGCCTGATCGCGATCCTGTCGTTCGGCCCGCGCTCGACCATGGGCTTCTTCCTGACACCCATGACCGGCACCTACGGCTGGAGCCGCGAGACCTTCGCGCTGGCGATCGCGATCCAGAACCTGGTGTGGGGCATCGGCCAGCCGATCGCCGGCATCGCGGCCGATCGCTACGGCACCGGCCGCGTCGTCGCCGTCGGCGCGCTGATCTATGCCGCCGGCCTGTTCGCAATGGCCCACACGACCGACGCCTTCGCCCTCCAGCTCACGGCCGGCGTCCTCGTCGGCGCGGGCATCGCCGGCTCGGCCTACGTCCTCGTCACCTCGGCCTTCGCACGGCTCTTGCCCCCGGAACTCCGCACGCTGGGCTTCGGGTTCGGCACCGCCGCGGGCTCCCTCGGCCAGTTCCTGTTCGCGCCGCTCGGCCAGGGCTTCATTGCCTCCTTCGGCTGGCAGACGGCGCTCGTGCTGATGGCGGGGATCATGCTGGTCACGCCCTTCCTCGCCTTCGTCATTCGCGGCAAGCCGTCCGCGGTACCGGCGCGGAGTGGCGAAAAGGACCAGGGCGTCATTGAGGCGCTTCGCGAAGCGTTCAGCCACGGCTCCTATCGCCTGCTGGTCAGCGGCTTCTTCGTTTGCGGCTTCCAGCTCGCATTCATCACCGTGCACCTGCCGCCCTACCTTTCGGACGTCGGCATCCCGGCTGTTTACGGCGGCTACTCCATCGCCCTCATCGGCTTCTTCAATATCTTCGGCGCGTTCACCTCGGGCTTCATGGCCGGGCGGTGGCCGCGCCGCATCATGCTGGTGTGGCTCTATCTCGCGCGCGGTCTCGTCATTGCCCTGTTCGTCCTGCTGCCGCCAAGCGTGCCTTCCGTCCTGATCTTCTCGGCGGCGATGGGCCTGCTGTGGCTCTCCACCGTGCCGCCTACCCAGCAGCTCGTCGCCGTGATGTTCGGCACGCGCTACCTCGCCACGCTGTTCGGCTTCGTCTTCCTGTCCCACCAGGTCGGGTCGTTCTTCGGCGTCTGGCTCGGCGGC
>JBEHXS010000018.1:0-27478 GCA_048498575.1 Pseudomonadota bacterium | reverse complement strand
TGGAAGGTCGTCGTCACGCCGGACGCACCGATGTAGTCGTGCGCCCAGGCGGCACTCGCCTTGAAGCCCCAGCTCGCCCCGTCGTGGAGCGCGACCGTGCGGGCGAACCGCACGCCGAGCTCGGACCTGACCGACATCGTCGTGCGGGCGGCGTAGTCGAGACCGAAATCGCCCGCGCCCGTTTCGCTGTATGCCGGCGTGAAGAAGGCGCCGACGCGCAGGGCGGCGTAAGGCGTCAGCCACCTGAGGTGATAGCCGGTCTCGATCTCGGCGGCGACGTCCTGGGCGGAATAGGCCGCCGTGTAGGTATCATTGATGGCCAGCGGCGCACCAATGATCACATGGCGGGTCGTGGACACCGAATTGTAGCCATAGGCGAGGGCCGCTGCGACATAGGCCGGGCCGGCATTGGTGCGGCCGTAGAGCGCCGCCTGGAGGATCTGGCTGCTGCCGCCGCCGAGATTGTCCGCGAGATTGAAGCTGGCGCTGCCGGCGCTGAGCGCCAGGCCGACGTTGGTGCGCGGCGTGATCTGGCGTCCGAAGCCGCCGGCAAAGCCATAGTCGGTCGTCGATAGATCGTGGGTGCCGACGCCCGCATCGCCGTTGATGTTACCGCCGCCGCCATAACCCTGGCCCCAGATGACCCAGCGGCCCGCGTCCGGAGTTGGTGTCCCGGCAAGCGAGATTGCCGCGACTTCGGACGGGTTCGGCTGCCGTTCGGAAGCGTAATCCAACGTCCGCACCGTGGCCGGCGCCGGCCCGGCATTTTGGGGCCCGATGCTCTGGTCGGCGTAGGTCGAGTCGAGGACGGTGGACAGGAACGAATCCATCGACTGGCCGCCGACCGTGGCGGCCCCGCCGCCGACCTCGCCGGACAATTGCGCCAGCGCCGCATCGAGTTCATCCGGCGAAAGGTCGGTCAGGAGCGGTGTAAACGCGGCGGGCAGCGGGCCGACGACCGCGTCGATTGCCGCGGCCACCGCGAGCTCGTTAGCGGTGGCCGTAGGTCCGAGGACCTCGGCAAACGTATCGATGGTCGTCGTGCAGCCCGACGAGGCGACGCTTGAGATGAAGTTGGTGTCGAGGGTGACCGATCCCGTTTCCGCGAGAGCGCCGCCGCAGTTGATACTCGCGTCCGTATTCAGCGTAATCGTCGACTGCGCCAGGATTCTGCCGGCGAAGGCAGTGCGGGTACCGAGCGTGGCGGAGCTGCCGACGACGAAATACACGTTGCTGCCGAGCGCGCCGTGGATAAGGGCGATGGCGGAATCGCTGGCGGTGGTCAGCGTGCTGTCGATGATGAAGACGAAGGGTACGCCGCTGTTCAATCCGTCCAGCGTCAGCGTCCCGGTCAGCTGCGCAGAAGAACCGAAAGTGTAGACGCCCGGCGTCAGCACCCGATTGCCGAGATCCTGCCCGGTCAGGTCCTGGGTGGGGCTCTGACTGTGCTCCAGGGTGTAGAGGTTGGAAAGATCGGTCTTCGCCTGGTCGGCGATGCCGGCGTTGCCGCCGGTGTCGTCAGCAGCGTAGATCGTCCCGGTCACCTGGACCGGCAGAAGGCCGGTGATCGAGCTGGCGCCATTGGGGCTGAGGGCGACGTTGCCATCGATGGCCGTGCCGCTGCCGGTACTCGTAATCGACTGGCCCGCAAGCACGCCGAAAGTGTCGATGCTTTGCGCCTGAGCGCTGCCAGCGGCAGCAAGCGGCAGCAAGGCCGTGAGGAACAGTACATAGCGACGCGTCATGGTGATCTCCCCCGTCCGTAATTTCACGGACCAGCCGAACGCGTGGCGCAACTAATGTCTGATGATCGGCCGCATTCCGAATCCCGGACTGTCGCCGCCCGCTGGCGGAGATACCCGAATCAGTGATGGAAGAGTGGCGGCGCTGGTGATGGCGATCTGTGCAATTGTGCACAGGCGGCCGACAAGAACCGGCGCGTACTTAACGATTTCTTCGCGGCCGTGCACGAAAGCACCGCCGACTTTCGTCACTCGCCACGGAGGACGCAGCCTCTAGAATGCAGCGGTGGATTACAGAAATGGACCGTGAAGTTCACGACGTTTTGCTCGTCGATTTGGCAGTATTGGCGTAGTACAATCGGCCTTCGTGCAATATTGCACAGCGCCCTTGCCTCGTTGCGCCTAGTGACTACCGCATGCGGAAGCTTCCCGCTCATGGGGACCTCTCCCTAGCTGCGCGCGGCGCAATGGCTCGCCCAACAGTCTCGGCGAACCAGGGCGTTGCTTCAACGCGAGTCTCCCAGGGAATGAAGACGAAGCAAACACGAGCGCGCAGGCCGCGCAAAACACACAACGGGACAGGGGCACTGGCGAAGGCCGCCGCCGTCGCGGCGCTCGATCCGCAGACCGTCCTTGTCGCCACGGAAGGGGCGCGCGCCGATATGCGGTCGCGGAAGGGCGATGTCATCTTCCGCCAGGGCGATCCCGCCGACGCCGTCTTCTATGTCAAGACCGGGCGCATCCAACTCACCGTCGTTTCGGACCAAGGGAAGGAAGGCATCATCGCCCTCTTCGCGCCGGGCGATTTCTTCGGCGAGGGCTGTCTCGCCGGGCAGCCGCTGCGCATGGCTTCGGCGGTTGCCACGACTCCGGCGACGCTTGCCCGCGTCGAGAAGAGCACGATGACCCGGCTGCTGCACGAGAACGCGGACTTCGCCGAGCGGTTCACGGCCTTCCTGGTGTCGCGCAACATCCAGGTCGAGGCCGATCTCGTCGACCAGCTCTTCAATTCGAGCGAGAAGCGGCTGGCCCGCCTGCTGCTCCTGCTCGCCAACTTCAACAATGACGGCGAGCTGAAACTGATCGTGCCCAAGATCAGCCAGGAGATGCTGGCGGCGCGCGTCGGCACGACGCGCTCGCGCATCAACTACTTCATGAACAAGTTCCGCCGCCTCGGGCTCATCGAATATAACGGCGAGGTCAAGGTGCACACCTCGCTCCTCAACGTCATCGTTCACGACTAGGTCAAGGCGGACCTGATGTGAGGCCTGCCGGTCGCGGTGAGGAGATCGCGACCGGCAAGCACATACCGCGGCCAGCTAGTGACAGCGGTTGTTCGAGAGCCGGTGGTCGTGGCGATAGGTGCACATGCCGTTGTGATGGTCGGTGACCAGCACCCAGCCGGCGAAGGCGCCGATGCCGGCGCCGACCACTGCTCCGACAACGGAATGCGTGGCGACGGCGCCGACGGCGGCACCGGTCGCGGCGCCACCGAGCAGGGCCTGATCGGTAGTGCAGCCGGCGAGGCCAAGTGCGCCGATAGCAGTGACGGCAAGCACGATGTTCTTCATGGATAGGTTCCTTGGTGGACGCGACGTGTAGGCCAAAGCCGCGCTCGTCGCTGTCCCGGACAGCACAGTCCCGGCTGCACGCAATGTGCGAGGGGCGCTGACGCCTCGCGGCTCGGCTTAGTCGTCGCCCCCGGCGTTTACGGCGGCTTCACCAACCGCCGGTTTGCACGCGAAAAGTGTGCACTATTGCTCAGACGCGACTCAGCCGGCCCCGTAAGCCGCCATTATGCTGGGCGCCCGTCCCTCCCATGTGCCCGGCTAAGACCCCGACTGGCGCGCCAGTCGGGGCATTGCTGGCCGCGGCGTCATTCAGGAGGATCGGGTCGAAGTGACTTCGTCTGGCTCATATGCCTCGCGCGTTGCGAGCGCGACCAATGCCGGCGAACGTCGTCGCGCCGAGATGGAAGGACGCTATCGCGGCCTCCTCGACGCGGCGCCTGACGCCCTCGTAACCATTAGCGCCAGCGGCGAGATCGTCCTCGCCAACGCCCAGGCCCGGAGGTGTTTCGGCTACGAGGCCGCCGAACTCGTCGGCGAAAAGGTAGACAAGATCATCCCCGACGGATTCGGGGCGCTGCTCGTCGCCGGCGTCGCCGATCCGCTAGACGACGGCCCGGGATTGGGGGTCGCGGCGCTCATCGAACTGACCGCCCGGCATAAAGACGGCGGTGCGTTTCCGATCGAGGTCGCGGTGGCGCGCAGCGTCGACAGCAACGGCATGCTGATCACCGCATCGATCCGCGACGTCAGCGCGCGCAAGGCGGCGCAGGCGGCATCGCAGGCGCAGCTCGACGAGCTCAACCGCTCGAACGAGGCGCTCGTCCAGTTCGCCTACGTCGCCTCGCACGACCTCCAGGAACCGCTGCGGGCGGTCGCGATCTCGGTGGCGCGGATCGCCGAGAAATACGCCGGCGCTGTCGACGCCGAGACGGCGCAATGCGTCACGCTCGCGATCGGCGGGACGGACCGGATGCGCCACCTGATCGACGATCTGCTCGGCTATTCGCGCATCAGCACGCGCCGCAGCGAAGCGGCCAACGCCTCAAGCGAGGCGGCGCTGGCCGAGGCGTTGCTCAACCTTCGCGGCGCCATCGAGGAGACGCACGCCGAGGTGACGCACGACACGCTCCCCGTTGTCAGCGCCGATCCGCGGCAGCTCACGCAGCTGTTCCAGAACCTCGTCGGCAACGCCATCAAGTTCCAGGGCGCCGGCGTGCCGCGCATCCGGATCGCTGCCGCCAGGGATGGCGAGGCGAAATGGGTCTTCACGGTCAGCGATACCGGCATCGGCATCGACCCCAAGAATTTCGAGCGCATCTTCGGCATGTTCCAGCGGCTGCACCGGCGGACCGACTACGGCGGCACCGGCATCGGCCTCGCCATCTGCAAGAAGATCGTCGAGCAGCACGGCGGCACGATCTCGGTCGAGTCGGAGCCGGGACGCGGCTCGACGTTCCGCTTCACGCTGTCCGGCCCGTCGGGGAAGCCAGCGGCCGAAGCCGCCGGCGCGGACAGGACACAGGCAAGGCGGCGCGAATGAAAGCGGACGCACCCAAGATCGTTCTCCTCGTCGAGGACAATCCCGGCGACGCGCGCCTGACGCGCGAGATGTTCGCCGACCAGGGCATGCGCGCCATCGAGATAACCCAGGTAGAATCGGTAAGAGCGCTGGAAAGCCACCTGGCCGACCACGCCGTCGACGTCATCGTGCTCGACCTCGGACTGCCGGATGCCGATGGGCTGGAAGCGCTGGAGCGGGCGCACGCGGCGGCGCCGCGCGTTGCCATCGTGGTGCTCACCGGCTTCGACGACGAGACGCTGGCGGTGCAGGCGCTGAAGGACGGTGCGCAGGACTACCTGGTCAAGGGGCAGGTCGATTCGCGCGGCTTTCTGCGGGCGCTGCGCTACGCGATCGAACGCAAGCGCCTGGAAGACGCGCTGTTCGATGAGAAGGAGCGCGCCGAGGTGACCCTGAAGAGCATTGGCGATGGCGTCATCTGCACGAACATCGACGGCAAGATCACCTTCCTCAACTACGTCGCCGAGAACATTACCGGCCGTAAGCTGAAGGACGTCGAGGGCAAGCCGATGGCCGAGGTCATGCTCATCCTCGATGCCGTGACGCGTGCGCCGATCGCCAATCCGATGACGCGGGCGGTGCGTCGGGACGCGACGGTGCACCTGCCCGACAACAGCATTCTCGTCCGCCGCGACGGGTCCGAGGTGGCAATCGAGGATTCAGTGGCGCCGATTCATGACGGCGACGGCAACGCCACCGGCGCTGTCATTGTCTTCCGCGACGTCAGCGCGGCCCGCGCCATGGTCCAGCAGATAGCGCACTCCGCGCAGCACGATTTTCTCACCGGGCTGCCCAACCGGATGCTGCTCAACGATCGCGTCGGGCAGTCGATCTCGCTCGCTAGCCGCCACCGGTACAAGGTTGCGATCCTCTTTCTCGATCTCGACGGGTTCAAGCACATCAACGATTCGCTCGGCCATCCGGTCGGCGACAAGCTGCTGCAGTCGATCGCCAAACGGCTGGTCAAGTGCGTGCGCGGCTCGGACACGGTCAGCCGCCAGGGCGGCGACGAATTCGTGGTGCTGCTCTCCGAGGTGCAGCAACTGGAAGATGCCGCGATCACCGCGCGGCGCATGCTCGCCGCCGTCGCCGAAGGCCATACGATCGGCCGCCACGATCTTCACGTCACGGCCAGCGTCGGCGTCAGCCTCTATCCCGATGACGGCTACGACGCCGAGGCGCTGATCAAGAACGCCGACACCGCCATGTACCAGGCCAAGGAACGCGGCAAGCAGGGCTACCAGTTCTTCCGGCCGGCGATGAACATTCGCGCCGTCGAGCGCCAGTCGATCGAGGAGGGATTGCAGCGCGCGCTTGAGCGCGAAGAGTTCACGCTCGTCTATCAGCCCAAGATCGACCTCCGGACCGGCGCCGTCTCGGGCAGCGAGGCGCTGATCCGCTGGGTGCATCCGACGCGCGGGACCGTGCTGCCGGCGGAGTTCATTCCGATCGCCGAGGAGTGCGGGCTTATCGTGTCGATCGGCGCGTGGGTGTTGGGCGAAGCCTGCCGGCAGGCGCAGGCGTGGGTCGAGGCGGGACTGCCGCCGACCAAGGTCGCGGTGAACGTCTCGGCGATGGAATTCCGCGATGGCGAGTTTCTGCGCAACCTGTTCAGCGTCCTCGACGAGACCGGGCTCGACCCGCATTGTCTCGAGCTGGAAGTGACGGAAAGCGTCCTGATGAAGCGAGCGGATTCGGCGGCATCCATCCTGCGCCAGGTCCAGGCGCGCGGCATCCAGGTCGCGCTCGACGACTTCGGCACCGGCTATTCCAGCCTGAGCTACCTTCGCAAATTCCCGGTCGACTCTTTGAAGATCGATCAATCCTTCATCCGGCAGATCAGCACCCCCGGCGAGGACACGGCGATCGTGACGGCGGTGATCGCCATGGCGCGCAGCCTGAAGCTCCGGGTGGTCGCCGAGGGCGTCGAGTCGTTCGAGGAACTCGACTTCCTGCGCTCGCAGCATTGCGACGAGGCACAGGGCTATTACTTCAGCCCACCGGTCACAGCTGACCAGTTCATGCGGCTCCTGAGGGCGGGCGTGGCCGAGCCCAGGCGGGCCGAACCGTCGATGCGCGCCGCCTCCTGACCAAACGCACCCGTTGGCTCGGCGTCCCCTCGGCGCGAGCGATGGATTTGGCCTCGGGCTGACCTCCGCCCGACGCGTGATACGGCTGCCGGCCGGACAATGCTATCTACATAGCCGATATGAAAACCGCCGCGCGTCCAACCATCCGTGGCGTGGCGTGACAAGAGAAAATCGTCGGTGAGACGTGCCGAGAGCTGACGTACGACCCAGGCAAAGCCGGGGCATCATTCGACAACACCCGCCGATCGCCAGCCTCGGCATGTACGAGTTCGCCGAGACGCGAGACGCGCTCGACACACTATGGGGCGAGATCGCTGCCCACCTCGACGCCGCCGGTATCGCGGGTGCTCCCAGGCACCTTACCCGCGGCAAGCCGCTCCATGAAATCTGGCGCGACCCGCATCTGCTGCTCGGACAGACATGCGGCTATCCCCTGCTCACCCAGCTCGCCGGCCGCGCCAGGGTTGTCGCGACCCCGGTATACGATGTGCCCGGTTGCGATGGCGCCTGGCACCGGAGCTTCGTCGTGGTGCGCAACGACGCGCCTTACCGGGTCATCGCCGATCTCCGTGACGTGCGTGCCGCCGTCAACGGCTGGGACAGCAACAGCGGCATGAACCTGTTCCGCCGGGCGCTGGCACCATATGCCTCCGGCCGGCCGATGTTCGCGAGCGTGACGGTGACGGGCGCCCACGCCGCGAGCTTCGTGGCGGTGGCGGACGGCGATGCCGACGTCGCGGCGATCGATTGCGTCTCCTACTGGTTCATCGCGCAAGAGAACCCTCGGGCCGCTGCGCGCATCCGCATCCTTGCCGAGACCGCGCCGAGCCCGGGCCTGCCGCTGATTACGAACGGCGCGACTTCGGATGCCGAGATAGTGGCGCTGCGCGGCGCTCTGCGTGCAGCCCTGACCTCGCCCGCCGCCCGGCAAGCGCTCGCCGTTTTGCGCATCACCGATTTCGTGGTGCTCGACGACGACGCGTACGACGTTGTGCTCGACTACGAACGGCAGTCGATCGCCGCCGGTTATCCGCGCCTGGAATAACTACCAGCGTCGGCGATCGGGATGAACCGGATCGTCGTGACGACGGACGAGAAAGCGGCGCGCAACTTCGCCGTAGCCCTTGTACACGAGGCCGCCGTTGCCTTCAGTCAGCGTCGCCTTCTCGCGCGCGTAGACGTCGGGCAGGTCGTACCAGGGAATGTTCGGCCGAGCGTGGTGCAGGGCGTGCAGGTTGTTGTTGAGGAACAGCAGCCCGAACGGCCACGATGCCTCGACCACCGCCGTGCGGTGGCTCACCTGTTCGGCCCAGCGGTGCTCGGCATAGGAGCGCAAACGCATCAGCGCCGCGCCGGGATAGACGAAGGCAACCAGGTAAAGCCAGAACGGCATGTGCGCCACGCCCACTACCCAGGCGACAACGGCGACGACGCCGAGGGCATGCCACCCCCAGATCCGCCACCGGGCCCTGTCGCCGGCGACGAGCAGACGGGCTTCGGACGCGAGGAAGCCACCGATCATTATCGCGGGGCCGATCAGCAGCCGGCCGATGAGGGTGGTGTTGGCTCTGAGCACCATGCGGCCGATAGGCCCGACGCGGCGCCAGACTTCCGGAGTGACATAAGCGGATTCCGGATCCTCGATCGGATCGGTCAGGCGCTCATCGTTGTGATGGCGCAGGTGGCTGGAGCGATAGATCTGGTAGGGCAGCCACAGGGACAGTGGGGGAAAGCCAATGGCGTCGTTGAGTGCGCGTGAGCGCAGCGGGTGACCATGAATGGTCTCGTGCTGGAGCGACGACTGCCAGGCCGTCAGCCAGCCGCCGGCGACGACCAGCAGCGGCCACGGAACGAACCGCCAGAGCAGCGTGAGCGCGATCCAGCCGCCGTAAATGGCGACGGCCAGCGCGATCGTCGGCGCCTCGACGCGCGCTCGCTTTCTGATCGCCGCAACCGCCTCGGTCATCCCTGCCCTGTCACCTCAGGTTCTTGAAACGGAATATCTCTCCTACTCGATCAAATTGATAGAGAATATCTTCTAGCCTTCCCCCGACGTAGCTAGCGTTCTGCTCCAAAGCGGGTGCGGTTGTCGCATTGTTTCGCTTTCTGGTCCGGAGCACAGGGAACATGAGCAACTTCAAGAAAACACTATTCGCGGCGGCCCTTGGCCTCGCAGCGTTCACCGGCATGGCCCGGGCCGACGACGGCGTGGTCGTCGCCTCCAAGATCGATACCGAGGGCGCGCTCCTCGGCAACATCATCGTCGATGTCCTGCAGCACGCCAAGATTCCGGTCGTCGACAAGGTGAGCCTTGGCCCGACCAAGATCGTCCGTTCGGCGCTGACCTCCGGCGCCATCGACATCTATCCGGAATACACCGCTAACGCCGGCTTCTTCTTCAACGTCGACAGCGATCCGGCGTGGAAGAATGCCGATGCCGGCTACCAGAAGGCAAAGGAGCTCGATGCGGCGAACAAGATCGTGTGGCTGACACCGGCGCCGGCAAACAATACCTGGGCCATCGCGGTGCGCAAGGATCTGGCCGACGCCAACCACCTCGCCACCCTCGATGACTTCGGCAAGTGGGTTTCCGGTGGCGGCAAGGTCAAGGTCGCCGGCTCGGCGGAATTCGTCGAAAGCGCGGCCGCCCTTCCCGCCTTCCAAACGGCGTACGGCTTCAAGCTGACCGACGACCAGTTGCTTGTCCTCTCCGGCGGCGACACCGCGGCGACCGAGAAGGCGGCCGCCGAGCAGACGTCCGGCGTCAACGCCGCGATGGCGTACGGCACCGACGGACAGCTCGCGTCGCTCGGCCTTGTCGTCCTCACCGACACCAAGGGCGTGCAGCCGGTCTACGAGCCGGCGCCGATCATCCGCGCCGACGTGCTCGCAAAGTATCCGCAGATCGCCACGCTGCTCGATCCGGTCTTCAAGACGCTGACGCTGGAGACACTGCAGACTCTCAACTCCAAGATCGCGGTTGACGGCGAAGATGCAAAGAAGGTCGCGACGGACTACCTTACCGAGAAGGGCTTTCTCGGGTAGTCGATGACGCAATCACCGCCTGTCGCTGCGGCAGGCCCGAAAACAAGCGAGAGGGCGAGCGGACGACGCGTCGCCCTCTTCCTCTTTGTCGTCGGCGCGCTCGGCGTTGCGACCCTGGGGTTCGCCGGGTTCGCGCCTAACCGCATACTTTCCGCTGCGCCGGTTTTCTTCTGGCAGCTCCAACCGGTGTGGGTCGCCTACACGATCGGTGCCGGCGGCTTGGCGATTGTCGTGGGCCTCGTGCCCACCGGCGTGCCGCGCCACGCCACCGTGCTTGCCGGCGCAACCGTGGTTCTGCTCGCCACCGTCATCGGTGCGGGCGCCGCTGCCACGGCGCTGATGGCTACGGCGACCAGCCCTGCAGCGCGCGTGTCGCTCGGCGGGGGCTTCTGGCTCCTCGCCGTCGCGGCCGCGCTCACGATCTCCGATAGCCTCGCCCGGCTGCGCGTGCCGCTGGCCTTGCGCGCCGTCTTCGCCGCCGTTCTGGTGGCCATCGTCGCGATCTTCGCCGCCGGCGGCTGGTTCGCCAATCTGTCCCTCGTCCACGAATGGGCCAACCGGCGCGACGCCTATAACCAGGCGTTCCGGGAGCACCTGACACTGGTGGTAACCGCGCTCGTTCTCGGCCTCGCGATCGGCGTGCCGCTCGGTCTCATCGCGGCTTTGCGTGTCCGGGCTGCTGTCCGGATCTTCACGGTCCTCAATCTAGTCCAGACAATCCCGTCGATCGCGCTGTTCGGCCTGCTTATCGGTCCGCTGTCCGGTCTCTCGTCCGCCCTGCCGTTTCTGCGGAAGGTTGGCATCAATGGAATCGGCTTCACTCCCGCGGTAATAGCCCTGGTTTTGTATGCGCTGCTGCCGGTCGCGCGGAACACCGAGATCGCCGCGCGGAGCGTGCCGCCGGCGCTGCTCGAAGCGGCCCGGGGCATGGGCATGACCCCATTCCAGAGCCTCATCCACGTAACCCTTCCCATCGCCCTGCCGGTCCTGCTTGCGGGGCTGCGCATCGTCGTCGTGCAGCTCATCGGGCTGGCCGTGGTAGCCGCCCTCATCGGGGCCGGCGGCTTCGGATCGTTCGTTTTCCTCGGTCTCGGGCAAACCGCCACCGATCTCGTGCTGCTCGGCGCGTTGTCGGCGATTGCGATCGCTGTCGTCGCCGATGCCCTGCTGCGTCTGCTCACTGCTGCGGCCATGGCGCGGGTGGCGCCATGATCGCTTTCGAGGGCGTGACAAAGACTTACGGCGGCCTTGCGGCGATGGATAACGTCTCCATCTCCATCGGCGACGGCGAGTTCTGCGCGCTGCTCGGGCCTTCCGGCGCTGGCAAATCGACGGCGCTCAGGCTGGTCAACCGATTGATAGAACCGGATGGGGGGAGAGTGCTGGTGGGGGATGCCGACGTGGCCGGGCTGGACCCGGTCGCGCTGCGTCGCCGGCTCGGCTATGTCATTCAATCCGTTGGGTTATTTCCGCACTGGACGGTTGCCGAGAACATCGGGACCGTGCCTCGCCTGCTCCGGTGGACGGCCAGCCGGACTGCGGAGCGGACAGACGAACTGATGCAGCTGGTCGGGCTCGAACCCGCGGTTTTCCGCAACCGCCATCCGGCGCAGCTGTCGGGCGGACAGCAGCAGCGCGTGGGGGTAGCGCGGGCGCTAGCGGCAGACCCGGAAGTGCTGCTCATGGACGAGCCGTTCGGCGCGCTCGACGTGGTGACGCGGACCGCGCTCCAGGACGAGATGGCGGCGATCCACGCCGCGACCGGAAAGACCATCCTGATGGTGACGCACGACGTCGACGAGGCGATCCGGCTGGCCTCCCGCATCGTCATCATGGAAGGCGGCCGCGTTGTGCAGAACGCGCCGCCGCGCGAAATTCTTTCGGCACCGGCCAACCCGTTCGTGGAGCGGCTGGTGGGCGGCGACGCGGCGAGCTTTCGCCTGCTGCGCATCCGCAAGGTGTCGGAGGTGGCGTCAAGCGACCGCCCCGCGCAGGATAGCGAGACCATTGCCGCCGATGCGGCACTGGACGCCGCGCTGGCGCGGATGCTGTCGCGCGGCGTCGATGTGCTGGCGGTGCTCGGTGCCGACGGTGCCGTGACGGGGACCCTGAGACTGGCCGATGTCGTCCGCCACGGTTGAGCCGGCCGCGACGCCGGCAAGCTGGCGGGCGCTGATCCCGCTCGCGGTACTCATTGCTCTCATCTTCGGCATGCCGGCGCTGGCGCCGGTGTTTCACTGGCTGTTTCCAACCCTCGACCGGCCGGTCTATCTCCGCGCCAGCTTCCTGACGCTGACGGTCGATCACATCGAGCTCGTGATCGGCGCGAGCATCCCCGTCGTACTGATCGGAGTCGCGGCAGGCATCTTCGTCACGCGACCCGCAGGCCGCGAGTTTGCCGGTGTCATCGACACCATCACCGCGGTCGGGCAGACGTTTCCGCCGGCCGCCGTGCTCGCCATCGCCGTTCCGATCGTGGGATACGGCGCAGAGCCGACCCTGATCGCCCTCTTCGCCTACGGCATCCTGCCGGTCGTCGAAAACACCACGGCGGGCCTGCGCTCTCTGGAACCGGCCGTGCTCGACGCGGCGACGGGAATGGGATTCACGCCGGCGGGGCGGCTATGGCGTATCGAACTGCCGCTCGCCGCCCCGGTGATCGTCGCGGGCATCCGGACCTCAGTGATGATCGCGATCGGCACGGCGACCATCGGCTCGACGGTCGGCGCGCTCACGCTTGGTTCCCCCATCATCGAGGGACTGACCGGCTCCAACACCGCGTACGTGCTGCAGGGAGCGATCCTGGTCGGCGCGCTTGCCATCGCCACCGACCGCCTGTTTGCGCTGCTCGACCAGCGACTGCGCCGGCGGCTGGAGTCCGGCTAGGGAACTCCGGGCTGGCCGCGCGCGATTGCGGTGCTAATCTCCATCGCGCCAGTAGAAAATGAGGCGAGGCCGCCCATGACCGGCGAGACTTACGACATCGTCATCGTCGGCTCCGGGTTGAGCGGCACGGCGCTGGCGATAGAGCTCACACAGCGACTGCCGGCGGGCCGTATCGCGCTCATCGGCCGCCGCGGCGACACCGGCCGCGGCATCGCCTACCACGCCGACAATCGCGATCTCTACCTCAACGTACCGGCGGACCGGCTGAGCCTTGACCCCAACGGCAGCGACGACTTCGTGCGCTGGCTCGAGCGCAACCACGGCACGCCGCCGCCGACGTTCGCGACCCGCGCCGACTATGGCAGCTACGTTCACGAGCGGCTGCTTCAGGCCGTGGCGACGGCGAGCCCCCGCATGACGGTCGATCTGATCGAAGGGACGGCCGTGTCGCTCGCTGCAGCCGGCGACGCGTTTGGCCTGCGGCTGGCGAACGGAGAGCGGCTGACCGGGCGCGTCGTCGCGCTCTGTCTCGGCAACGCCCCGCCGCGGTTCCGCATCGCGGCGAGTGCCGTCGAGGACCGGGCGTCGGGCCGCATGATCGCCGATCCGTGGAACGACGCCCGCATGGCCTCCATCGGGAACCGCGACCGCGTCCTTCTGGTCGGCGCCGGCCTGACCATGGTCGACCAGATCGTACGGCTGCATGGGCGCGGTCATACCGGCCCGATCACGGCGATTTCGCGCCACGGCAGGCTGCCGGCGACGCACGCCGCCCCAATGACACCGCCGGCGAACCTCGACCTTTCGGCCTGCGGCGGCCGCCTGGTGGCGCTGTTCCGAGCAGTCGTCGCCGCGATCCGGAGCACCGAGGCGGCGGGAGGCGACTGGCGCGCCGTCATCGACGGACTGCGGCCGCATACCCAACAGCTCTGGCAGGGACTCTCGGCCGCGGAACAGCGGAGCTTCCTGCGGCACGCTGAATCCTATTGGGCGGTTGGGCGGCACCGCATGGCGCCCACGGTTGCCCGGCGTCTCGACGAGATCCGAGCGGGCGGCAACGTGCGCATCGCGGCAGCGCGGATGCTGGCGGTACGTGCCGGACAGAACGCGCTTATGGCCGCGATTCGCGACCGCGCCACCCGGGTCGTGCGGCTGGAGCAATTCGATTGGATCGTGAACTGCACCGGGCCGGGCGGCTTCCCGTCGCTTGCCGCCAATCCGCTGGTGGCGAGCCTCGTTGGCGCGGGGCTGGCGCGCCCCGACCGCCTGCACGTCAGCCTCGACGTCGATGCCGATTGCGCGGTGATTTCACCGGCCGGCGTGGCTTCGCCCACGCTGTTCGCGGTCGGGCCCGTAACGATGGGACGCTTCTTCGAATCGACCGCGGTACGCGAGATTCGCGAGCAGGCGGCGGCGCTGGCGAAAAGGCTGGCGGCCGGCTCGCCGACGGCTGAGCGCGCGACCGCAAACGGGCCGCGAGGGGCGCTTCGGCACCTTCAAGGGCGCCGCAAACCGGGCCAATCTCCAACAGAATGAACCGAGCCTCCGTTCCGAACGGAGGAAAGTGAATCGGGGGCGTTCGGCGTCATTGTGGGGGGCGGAGCACCGGCGTACAGGTCCGCCCAACAACGGCGCGACGGGCGCCGTTCCCAAGACGAGACGGAGCTTGCAATGAACCCCCAGATGCAGATGCCCATGATGAACATGCCGATGGGCGGCATGATGCCCCAGATGATGCCCATGCCGATGATGGGTGGGATGATGCCCCAGGGCATGATGATGCAGGGAATGCCGATGATGGGCGGCACGATGCCGATGCCCATGATGATGTGCAAAATGACCTGCAAGATGACCGCCAACGGCATGGTCTGCGAGATGATGCCGATGGACGGCATGGCCTCCGACATGTTCATGGAATACTGCAAGCGCATGATGGCGATGATGCAGGGCGGCATGCCGATGATGATGGCGTGCGGCGGCATGATGATGATGGGAACGATGGCCTAGCCGCTTCGGCTGCCACCCCGGAAAAGGCCCCCTTCCGGGGCCTTTTTGTTTTTCAGCCTACGGTCTCGACGTAGGTCATCACGAGGTAGAGCACCGCCTCGCGGTCGCCGAGATTGCGGTAGGTGTGGGGTACGTCCGCCTCGAAGACAATCGCATCGCCTTCGTCGAGCCGGCTCGGGCTCTCGCTGCCCGGCCTGACCTCGATTGCCCCGGACACGACGACGATGTTTTCCATCGTGCCGGGCGCATGCGCCTGCGCCACCTCAAGGTGGCGGGGCGCCAGCCGCAGCTCGTAGAACTCCACCTTGCGCTCGCCGTCGAAGGGAAAGAGCGCCCGCGAGGTGAACTTGCCGTCGCTCGAGCTCAGGATCTTCGCCTTGTCGTGACGGAGCACGACGGTGCCGCGCGTTTCCTGACTATCGAGCAGGGTGGCGAACGGCAGGCCGAGCGCAGTCGCAATCTTCCACAAGAGACCGATCGTCGGCGTGCTCTTGCCATTCTCGATCTGGCCAAGCATCGCCCGGCTGACCCCCGACACCTTGGCGAGCCGTTCCAGCGAATAGCCCTGCCGCGTGCGCAGGCGCCGAAGGTTGCGGCCAAGGACCACCGGCAGGTCGCCGGCGCCGTCGGTCGCGGCCGGAGGTTCGGGAGAAGGAAGATCGGCGGCGGTGCTCATGCCCGCCCGTCTAGCGGGCGTTGGCGAACGCCGGAGCAAGCGGCTGCATCAGCATGACCGGCGCGAACCAGACCATTACCCAAGCCACCGGGAATGCCGACAGCGCGGTACCGGCGAGCTCCCGCTCGCGCTCGCGACGGACGCGATAAGCGCCGAGGTCAATCACGTTGGCGGCTGCGGACTGCATGTCGGTTCAAAGGCTCGCAAGGCAGGGCTCAGTGAGCGGTCGCTGCCAATACTAGGAACCGCAAACGCCGGCGGTAGAACGCCGTTTCCAATTTTGGGCGCCATCCGAGCATTTGCATACTAATCCGGTCGAGAAACGGCCTGCACGCTTCATCCGGCGAGCGCCTGCTCAAGATCGGCAATCAGATCGGCGCTATCCTCGATCCCTGCCGAGATGCGGACGAGCGAGGGCGAAATGCCCAGCGCGGCGCGCTGCGCCTCCGGAATGCTGCCGTGGGTCATGGTCGCGGGATGCTCGATGAGGCTCTCGACCCCGCCCAGGCTCTCGGCCAGCGCAAAGATCTGCACCCGCTCCAGCACGCGCCGGGTTGCGGCAAGGTCGCGATCAAGCTCGACGGTGATCATGCCGCCGTAGCCGTTCATCTGC
Source organism: Pseudomonadota bacterium (assembly GCA_048498575.1). GTDB lineage: Bacteria > Pseudomonadota > Alphaproteobacteria > Rhizobiales > Kaistiaceae > DASZQY01. The sequence continues at coordinate 11,269 of JBEHXS010000018.1, read as the reverse complement.
CGCCGCGCCACTTCATGCTGCGGATGGCTGGCGAGGCCGGGATAGAACACGCGGCGAATGTCGCGACGCCGTTCCAGCCATTGCGCGATGGCGAGGCCGTTCTGCGAATGGCGCTCCATGCGCAACGCCAGCGTCTTCAGCCCGCGGAGCGCGAGGAAGGAATCGAACGGGCCGGAAATGCTGCCGATCGCGTTCTGCAGGAAGCGCAGGCGATCCTCGAGGTCGCGGTTCGGCCCGACCACGGCGGTGCCGCCGACCATGTCGGAATGGCCGTTCAGGTATTTCGTCGTCGAGTGGACGACGATATCGATGCCGAATTCCAGCGGCCGCTGGATGTAGGGGCTGGCGAAGGTGTTATCGGCGACGGAGATGAGGCCGCGACGGCGGGCGAGCGCGGCCACGGCTTCGAGATCGACGACGCGGAGCAGCGGATTGGTCGGCGTCTCGATCCACAGCATGCGCGTCTCGGGGCGGATCGCGGCCTCGACAGCGGCAACGTCGGTGAAATCGGCGAAGCTGACCGACAGGCCGGCGGAGCGCTTGCGGACGCGTTCGAGCAGGCGGAACGTGCCGCCGTAGATATCGTCGGTCGCGACGATGTGAGCGCCGGTGTCGAGCAGCTCGAAGACGGTGGCGATGGCGGCGAGGCCCGAGGCGAAAGCGAAGCCGGCCGCGCCGCTTTCGAGATCGGCGATGCCGCGCTCGAAGGCGAAGCGCGTCGGATTCTGGCTGCGTGCGTACTCGAAGCCCTTGTGCACGCCGGGGCTCGACTGGGCGTAGGTCGAGGTGGCGTAGATCGGCACCATCACGGCGCCAGTCGTCGGGTCGTGGCTCTGGCCGCCGTGGATGGTGCGGGTCGAGAAGGCGAGCCGGTTCTTCGGCGGCAGCTCGCTCACTGGCCGAGCCGCAGGTGATTGATCAGGTCGACGCGGGTGACGAGGCCGACGAACTCGTCGCCGTCGACGACGATCGCGACCTCGTTGCGCTCGAACAGGGGGACCAGCGCCTCGACCTCGGCGCTCGCCTGCACGGTGTGGAGGTCGGTGGTCATGGCGGAGGAGACGGGCGCGGCGAACAGTTCGCGCCGGGCGCCGTCGCGGCCCTCCACCGCGGTGAGGACGTCGCTCTCGTCGAGGATGCCGACCAGGCGCCGGCCCTCGAGCACCGGAAGCTGCGACACGTCGGCGGCGCGCATGCGGCCGTAGGCGGTGAGCAACGTATCCTCCGGGCCGACGACGACGGCGCCGCCATCGCCATAGGGACGCGTCACGAGATCGCGGAGGTTGCCGCGCGGCTTGCGCTCGGCGATGCCCTGCTCGATCAGCCAGAAGTCGTTGTAGAATTTCGACAGATACTTGTTGCCGCTGTCGCAGACGAGGGTGACGACGCGCTTCGGCCTGGTCTGCTCACGGCAATAGCGCAGCGCCGCGGCGAGCAGCGTGCCGGAGGACGAGCCGGCGAGGATGCCCTCGCGCGCCAGCAACGTGCGCGCCGTCATCAGGCTCTCGCGATCGGGGATCGAGTAGGCGCGGCCGACGAGCGACAGATCGGCGTTGGGCGGGACGAAATCCTCGCCGATGCCCTCAACGACCCAGCTTCCGGCATCGAGCAGGACGCCGGTGGTGACGAACGGCGTCAGCACCGAGCCGACCGGATCGGCGAGCACGATCTCGGTCTTCGGCGACACCGACCTGAAGAAGCGGCCGAGGCCGGAAAGCGTGCCGCCGGAACCGACGCCGACGACGACGGCATCGACGTCGTGGCCGAGCTGCTCCCAGATTTCGGGGCCGGTGCCGCGCTCGTGGGCGAGCGGATTGGCGGGATTGGCGAACTGGTTGACGTAGAAGGCGCCGGGGGTCTCGTCGGCCAGCCGGCGCGCCATGTCCTGATAGTACTCGGGATGGCCCTTGCCGACGTCGGAGCGGGTCATGCGCACTTCGGCGCCGAGGGCGCGCAGGTGCTGGATCTTCTCGCGCGACATCTTGTCGGGGACGAAGAGGACGACGCGGTAGCCACGCGGGATGCCGACCTGCGCGAGGCCGAGGCCGGTGTTGCCGGCGGTCGCCTCGACGATGATGCCATCGCGGCCAAGGCGCCCGTCCTTTTCGGCCGCGGCGATCATGGAGAGCGCGACGCGATCCTTGATCGAGCCGCCAGGGTTCTGGCTCTCGAGCTTGACGAACAGGCGGCACGGGCCGGCGCTGAACTTCTTCAGCTCGACGACCGGCGTGTGGCCGATGAGATCGACCAGAGTCGATATCTGTTCCAGCGGATTGTGCGCCGGGCGGGCGCGCCCTGCGGCGGTCACAGTGAACCTCCGTCGGTGCCAAAGGTACCGGCGAGGCTGGTTTCGTAGACCGTCACGGCGACGACGCGGGTCAGCGCCATGATCTCGCCGAACGAGAGGCCGGCAGCCTCGAGCAGCCGGACGTCGGCGCAGCGGATGGAGCGCGAGTCTTCGGCAAAGCGGGCGGCATAGTGGACGATGGCGGCAAGCCGCTTCGGCAAATCGCCGGCCCGCGCCTCGATGGCGGCGATCAACGCCGGCGGGGTTCCCGCGGCGGCGAGCAGGTGGCGATAGTAGGCGCGCACGGAAGCATCGCCATTATGGGCGGCGACGCTGAGCGCGCCGGCGACGCGCTCCTCTTCCGACAAGCGCACCGATTCCTCGCGCCAGGCGAGGAGCGGCGCCGGATGGAGCGGCGCGATCGGCGGGGCTTCGGCCACAACGTGCTTGCGCGTATCCAAGCTGCCTCCTCCGAGACAAACCAAAAACCTTCGACCAGAGGATGACGGCAGACGGCCGCTTCTCAAGCGAGGTTATTCTACTAATCAGATCGATAATAGAATTTGCCGGGCAACTGTTCCGCCGGACTGCCGCGCGGTGACGCAATTGACGCGCGCCATAGCCGCCGACATATTCCCGCCACCCTCCGGCTGGATTTCCATGCTCACGAAGAAAGGCAAGTACGGGCTCAAGGCCCTGCTCTACCTGGCGCGCCTTGCGCCGGGGGAATCGGCGTTTGGCGCCGACATTGCCGCCGACAACAACCTGCCGAAGAAGTTTCTGGACGCCATCCTGGTCGAGCTGCGCAACGACGGACTGGTGCGGAGCAAGAAGGGGCCGGGCGGTGGCTACACGCTGGCGCGGCCGGCGAGCCAGATAAGCATCGGGCAGGTCGTGCGCCTGCTCGACGGGCCGCTGGCACCGATCCGCTGTGCCAGCCGCACCGCCTACCGGCCGTGCGACGATTGCGTGAGCGTGGCCAAGTGCGGCGTCCGGATCGCGATGCTCGAGGTGCGCGACGCGATGGCGGCGGTGCTCGACCACACCTCGCTGGAGCAGATGGCAAGGAAGGGCCGGCCGGGCCCGAAGACGCGCAAGGCGAAGGAAGCCGTGCCCGGCTAGCGCCGCGATGTTTCCAAGAGATCGGCGTAGTGGCGCTGCGCCACATCCGGATGCGAGCGCAACCGGCCTTTCAGGACATTCGCGCCGACATCGCGGAAGAGCGGATTGTCGGGATCGCTGGCCGGCCCCCGTGCCTCGGCGGCGAGCGCCGGCGGCAGCCTGAGCAGCGGGATGGTTACATCGAGACGCGCGGAAAAGAAGAACGGCACGGACAGGCGCTCGGTGCCGGCAGGCGGCGTGACGACGCGATGCACGGTAGCGCGGAGATAGCCGTTGGAGGCGAGCTCCAGCAGCTCGCCGATGTTGACGACGAGCGTGCCGCGGCGCGGCGCGACATCCACCCAACCGGCGTCGGTCTCGACCTGCAGGCCGGGATGCTCATCCTGCAGCAGCAGCGTGAGGAAGCCGCCGTCCTTGTGCGCGCCGACGCCCTGATCGTCGCCGGTGGCTTCGCGCCCCGGATAGCGCACGATCTTCATGCGGTGGTTGGGGGTGTCGCGATAGATGGGATCGAAGACGTCCTCGTCCTGGTCGAGCGCCAGCGCGAACGCCTTGAGCAGCCGGATCGCCACCGCGGTTACCCGCGCCTGCCAACCGATGAGGGCCGGCCTCAGCTCGGGAAGCGACGCCGGCCATTGGTTAGGCCCCTGCAGGCGCGTCCAAGCCGGAACGCCCGGTCCCTGCTTCACGGCCGGCCGCTCGACGCCGATGTCGAGTTGCTCGCGCCAATCGGCCTTGCCGCGGGTCAGCTCGCCGCCGACGCGGGTATAACCGCGGAACTGGGACGAATTCGCCATCTCGATGGCGAGCTTGTCGGTTGCCGGCAGCGCGAAGAAGCGAGCCGCCGCGGCAAGCACGGCGTCGATCTCGGCCTGCGGGATACCGTGACCGTCGAGATAGAAGAAACCGATGTCGCGGGCGGCGGCGCGGAGCTCGGCAAGGAACGCAGCCCGCGAACGCGCGTCGCCATCAATACGCGAAAGGGTGAGCAGTGGGACCGACTGCGCCACGACGTTCAGCGGGCCACGCGACGGCCGGTGGCTGCCCGCACGAGAAAGGAGGCGCCGGCGATGACAATGCCGACCCAGAGCAGGTTTTCCGAATAGCGCGTCAACCCGAAGAGATGATGCCCCGTGCACAGCGACATAGCCAGCGAGCAGGTATCGGACGTCGAGACGAGACACGGTACGGCGCGGGCGAAAGAAAAGCCGGTGTTCTGAAAAACCTGGAAATAGACGAGCGCCCACCAGGCAAGGGCCACCGCGACGATGAGGCCGCCAACGACCTCGATGCCGCCGGCGATGGCTGCGGGCAATCTGTTCTGGGTGGTCACCATGACGATGCAAACCCCATGATTTCAAGGACCTTGTGGCGGAGCGCGACAAGCTCGGGATCGTCGCGGTGGCGGGGATGCGGGCGATCGACCCTGATCTCCGCCTTGATGTGAGCCGGCCGCTCGCTCAGCACAACGACGCGATCGGCAAGCAGCAAAGCCTCCTCGACGTCGTGGGTGACGAGCAGCACCGTGTAGCCGACGCGCTGCCAGAGCGAGACGAGCTCGCCCTGCATGGCAAGCCGGGTGAGCGAGTCGAGGCGGCCAAGCGGCTCGTCGAGCAGCAGGAGGCGGGGATCGTTGACGAGGGCGCGGGCCAGCGCCGCGCGCTGCGCCATGCCGCCGGAGAGCTGATGCGGGTAGGCGTCGTCAAAGCCCTCGAGGCGCACCAGCCGCAGCGCCGCATCAATGCGGCCGGCGCTCTCCTTGAGAATGCCGCGCGCCTCGAGGCCGACGGCGACGTTGCCGCGGACGCTTCGCCACGGAAACAGCGTCGGATCCTGGAAGACCAGAATGCGCGACGGGTCCGGCCTGTCGACCGGCGCGTCGCCGGCGAACACCGTTCCGCTCGCCGGCGCGTCGAGCCCGGCCGCGAGGCGCAGCAGCGTGGACTTGCCGCAGCCCGAGGGACCGAGGAGCGCGACGAACTCGCCGGGCTGCACCGTCAGGCTGATGTGCTGGAGGACCGGAAGCGGCTGGCCCTTGAACTGAAACGCGTGGCTGACGTCGCGAAACTCGAGGCCGATGCCGGCGGGCGCCGCATCCGTCTCGGGCAGCTTTTCGGCAAGCGCGCCGGTCACCATTGAAGGAGGCCCTTCTGCCAGGCGAGCAGGCGATCGCGGATCACGAACAGCAGCTTGACGATGCCCGAGCAGAGCAGCGCCATGATGATGAGCGCGGCATAGACATTGACGTATGCCGAATAGGCGGTCTGGAACTGGAGATACCAGCCCAGCCCGTATTTGGCGCCGAGCATCTCGGCCACGACCAGCACGGCGAAGGAATAGTAGAGACCCATGAAGAGGCCGACGAAGACGTGCGGCAGCGAGGCCGGGATGGCGACGCGCAGAACCAGGAAGCGCGGAGCGGCGCCCAGCGTGCGCGCCACGTCGTAGTAGGCCTTGTTAACCGAGCCGACGCCGGAGGCTGTGAGAATCGCGACCGGAATGCCGGAGGCGAGCGCGACGATGAACAGGCTTGCCTGGAAGATCGAGGGGAAGAGAAAGAACGTCGCCGGTATCCATGCGCTGGCGGGAACCGGGCCGATAAGCTTGAGGATCGGCATGCCCCAGTAGGACACGGCCTTCGACCAGCCGAGAGCGACGCCCAGAACGAAGCCGAGCACGATGCCGGTGCCAAAGCCGATGGTCCACAGGCGCGCGGTGAACGCGATGCAGATCAGCAGCCGCTGCCAATCGACGATGTAGACGTGGAAGAGACCGTGGGGCGGCGCAAAGAACGGCTTCGGCAACCAGCCGAGCTTAGCGGTGATCAGTTCCCAAACCGCCAGCCAGACGCCGAGCGCAATGAACCACGGCCCATTGTGAAGAAGGGAGCGGCGAACACGCGCCGGCATGCGATCGATCAGCAGGCCGAGCGCCGTGAACACCACGGCACCCGCGACCAGAATGCCGGAGAAAAGATCGCGGCTGCCCCACGGGATGATGTCGGGCCAGCCTTCGGTAACCGCCGCAGCCGCCAGCCAGGCAACCGCGGCGTAGAACCCGTCGCGCCAAAGGCTTGACCCAAGGAGGTAGGGGGCGGCCGTTGGCGCCGCCCCCTTATCTACGGTCGTGCTCATCGCACGCAGTCGCCCTTGCTATGCGAGGATGTCGACCGTGACACGCTTCGCGAAATCCGCAGGAACTGTCGTCGGATCGAGCACCTTGATCAGCGCCATATCCTCGGCCGCCAGCCGCACCTGCTCGGTCAGCGGCGCGCCCACCGGATGGTTGTGCAGCACCCACGATGCGATCTCGCCGCGGATCTGCTCGTAGGCGAAGCCGGGGTTGAGATTATCGACGAACCACTTGGCCACCTCGTCGGGATGCTCGGAGGCGTATTCGTGGATCTCGATATCGGCTTCCGCCAGGCGACGGATCGCGTCCTTGTTGGCGGCGAGGAAGTCGTTGTTGACGCCCAGCACGCAGCAGACGCGGCCTTCGAAGACGCCGATCTGCGTGTTGTAAACCTCGAAGAGATCGAACTTGTCCTTGTAGGACGTCGCCCACGGATCGAGGTGGGCGAGAGCGTCGGCGTCGCCCTTGCCTACCGCTTCGCCGACGAGATCGAACGGGACGTTGGTCCAGTTCACGTCGTTGTTGGGATCGAGGCCGGCCTTGGCGAGCGCGACCTGGAAGGAGTGCTTGGGCGGGGCGGCGACGTCGTAGGAGACGATCGTCTTGCCCTTCAGATCCTCGAGGGTCTTGACGCCGGACGCCTGCGAGGCGAGGAGGCGCGTGCAGCCGCCATGGGAGCCGACGAAGATCGTCGCCTCGAGGCCCTGCTCCAGCGGCTTGATCCAGTCGAGCAGCAGGCCGGCGCCGGCGTCGGTCTTGCCGGTGGCAATCGACTGCACGAGGGTCTGGCCGGAAGCGCCCTGGTAGAACAGCTCCACGTCGAGATCGCGCTTGGCGTAGAAGCCCTTCGACACGGCGAAGGCCACAGGCGCGTGGCACGCCGCGAACTCGGTCCACGACAGGCGCAATTTCGTGGCATTGCCGGCAATCGCGTAGCTCGTCGGCCTGCCGAATACCGTAAATGCCGCTGCTGCCGCGCCGACCGCCCCTGCCGACTTCAGCAGCGAACGCCGCGTAAGCTTCTTGTCCTTCGCACCAGTGCTGGGAACCCCCATCGCCGTCTCCATCAAAAACCGGGGAACAGTTTCCCCTCGATCAAATCGGAAAAAGTCTCGCCCAGGGTATTGCCGGCCGCGCCGCAGACAACGAATTCTCTACTAATTCACTGGAGTAATGCGAACTGGCTTTGCGCCACCGCCTTACGCCAGAGCGAGCGCCTGCGTCAGGTCGGCAATGATGTCATCGGGATGCTCGATGCCGATCGACAGGCGCACGTAGCCGGGCGTGACGCCGGTGGCGAGCTGGTCTTCCGGCGAAAGCTGCGAATGGGTCGTCGTCGAGGGATGGATGGCGAGCGAGCGGGCGTCGCCGATGTTGGCGACGTGATAGAGGAGCTGGAGGGCGTCGATGAAGGCGCGGCCGGCCTCGCGCCCGCCTTTCAACTCGAAGCCGACCAGGGCGCCATAGCTGCCGTTACGGAAATAGGCATCGGCGCGGCGCTTGGCCTCGCCCGTCTGGAACGCCGGGAAGATGACGTTGCCGACCTTGGCATGGCCTTTCAGGAAATTCGCGACCTTGATGGCGTTGTCGCTGTGCTGGCGAATGCGCAGCGGCAGCGTCTCCAGGCCCTGGATGAACTGGAAGGCGCTGAACGGGCTGATCGCCGCGCCGACATCGCGTAGCAGCACCGTGCGGATACGGAGCACATAGGCAATCGGCCCGAGCGGCTTCGCCGCCTCGACCCAGATCTTGCCGTGGTAGCTCGGATCGGGCGTGTTCAGCGTCGGGAAGCGGGCGGCGTGCTCCTCCCACGGGAAGTTGCCGCCATCGACGATGATCCCGCCAATCGTGGTGCCGTGGCCGCCGACATATTTGGTGGTCGAGTAGATGACGACGGCGGCGCCATGATCGAACGGGCGGATGATGAGCGGCGCGGCGGTGTTGTCGACGATGAGCGGCACGCCGAGCGAGCGGCCGATATCGGCGACCTCCTTGATCGGGAAGACGTTGAGCTTCGGGTTGGGCAGCGACTCGGCGTAGTAGGCGCGCGTGCGGGCATCGGTGGCGCGGCGGAAGTTTTCCGGATCGGACGGATCGACGAAGCGGGTCTCGACGCCGAGATGCTTGAGGGTGGCGGCGAACAGCGCCCAGGTGCCGCCGTAAAGATCGGTCGAGGAGACGATGTTGTCGCCGGCGCCGGCGAGATTCAGCACCGAATAGGCGGAGGCCGCCTGCCCCGACGACAGCGCCAGCGCCGCGGCACCGCCTTCGAGCGCAGCGAAGCGCGTCTCGAACGCCTCCTGGGTCGGATTGGAGACGCGCGTATAGATGTGGCCGATCTCCTCCAGCGCGAACAGCCGGTCGGCATGGTCGGTGTCGTGGAACTGGAAGGAGGTGGACTGGTAGATCGGGACCGCCACGGCGCCGGTCGTCGGATCGGCGCGATACGATCCGCCATGGAGCGCCAGCGTCTCCGGCCGGAGGTTGGGCAACGGCATGTGGGGAGTTCCTTCGGTGGTCAGTAGCTGGACGGCGCCGCGTTACCCGCGCCCTGCACTTCCGGCAGGTCGGCGTAGTAGCGCCGGGCGACATCGGGATGGGAACGCAGCCGGCTCTTCAGGTAGTTCTTGCCGACGTCGCGGAAGAGCGGGTTGTTCGGGTCGCGGGTGACGCCCTGCGCTTCCGCCTTCAGGTGGGCGGGCAGATCGAGCAGCGGGATCGTCGCGTCGAGCTCGGCACCGAGGAAGTAGGCGACCGACAAGCGATCGCTGCCGGCCGGCGGCGTTACGACGCGATGCACGGTGGCGCGCAGATAGCCGTCGGAGGCCATCTCGAGGACCTCGCCAATGTTGACGATGAAGGTGCCCGGGATCGGCTCGGCGTCGATCCAGACGCCCTCTTCCGTCTCGACCTGGAGGCCCTTCTGCTTCTCCTGGAGGAGCAGCGTCAGGAAGCCCGAATCCTTGTGGGCGCCGACGCCCTGGTCGCTCGCCGTCTGCTCGCGGCCCGGATAGCGGATGATCTTGATCAGCGGATTAGGCGCCCTCGCGTAGATCGGCTCGAAGACGTCTTCCGGCTGCTCGAGCGCGATCGCAAAGATGCGCAGCAGGCGGATGGCAACGGCGGTAACCTCGCGCTGCCAGCGAAGCAGCGCCGGCTTCAACTCAGGCAGCGCCGCCGGCCACTGATTTGGCCCATGCAGCCGCGCCCACGGCGGCTGGCTCGGATCGACCGGCCGCGCCGGCTCCTCAGGGCCGATGTCGACCTGCTCGCGCCAGTCCTGCTGGCCCTTGGTGCGCTCGCTGCCGGAACGATTGTAGCCGCGGAAATGCGGCGAGTTGATCATCTCGATCGCGAGCTTGTCCTTCTCGGGCAGGGCGAAGAAGCGCCGCGACAGCGCCAGCACATCGTTGATGAGCGCGTCGGAGATGCCATGGCCGGTGAGGTAGAAGAAGCCGACGTCGCCGGCGGCGGCGCGCAATTTAGCCAGAAAAGCAGCCCGGCTTGCGGTCCCGCCGTCGAACTCGCGAAGATCGAGCAGCGGCAGCGAAGTTGCGGCGGCATCGCGTTGTGCAGTCTGTGGCACGGCATCCCCTCCTTCCATAAGGCGAGGGGAACAATCCCACACGACGGCATTAGTTTACAGAAACGCTAGACTATATCGGCGCCGGTGCCTCGCACCAAAACACTCCCGCGCGATGGGCTGCCGGCAAATTTTTGGCGGTCAGACGAGCGAATGTTCTTCGCGCTGCCTGACCGGGCTCCCAGCCGCACGGCCAGGTACGAACTGCTCGCGCAGGACCTTGGCCAGCAAAAAGTGTCGGGCCCGGGCTTCCCGACATCGTGAATGGGTCGCAGGCGCTGAATCTTGACCGAATGGAGCAGTACGGCACTGTTGCGCGTTCACATTCAGGGGCGGCCAAGGCCGGCAATTGAAATCGCCAGCAACTTCACCGGAGCCCAGAGCAAGCGCATGTTATCTCGACGCACCTTTCTCCAGATCCTTGAGCTAATCCCGGCTGCGCTCGTTTTCGGGCCGGCGGCGGCGGTGGCTTCGGTTCCGAAAGCGCCGGAGCCGGAATTCGTCATCGTTGGCGGCTGGGTATTGCGGCGCGACGACCTGGCCGCGCTGCCGGGCGGGGCAACCGCCCTCCGATGATCGTCGATGCGGATGCGGATGGACCGCAGGCGGTAACCGGCCAGGTGTTCGACGTGTGCATCGTCGGCAGTGGGCCGGCGGGGATAACGCTGGCGCGGCGGCTGACGGCCAAGGGCGCCACGGTCGCGCTCCTCGAGGGCGGCGGCCTCGACGAGAGCGACCAATCGCAGACGCTCTATCAGGGCTCGATCGTCGGCCGGCCGTACTTCCCGCTCGATGGCTGCCGGCTGCGATACCTTGGTGGCACCTCGAACCATTGGGGTGGTTGGGCGCGCGAACTCGACGCGCACGATTTCGACGTCAATCCGGCCAACCCGCTGAGCGGCTGGCCAATCGCCAAGTCCGACCTCGATCCCTATGCCGTCGAAACCGTTGACATCCTGGACCTGCCGCACCAATCGCCGACACCGCCCGACATCTTTCACGGCAGCTCGCCGGATTACGTGCCGATCGCGTTCCGCTTCAGCCCGCCGACGCGCTTCCGGGAAAAATATCGCGGCGAGCTCGATGCCTCAGCGGCGATTACCATGGCGGTCAACGCCAATCTCATCGACGTCCGGCTGGATCCC